>NZ_CBCRZG010000015.1:0-131451 GCF_965137015.1 Tsukamurella hominis
GCCCAAGGCCCCGGCCCCCGCCTCGTTCCCCGCCGAGGAGGAGCGCACCGTGCTCCGCGGCGCCGCGAACGCGGTCGTCAAGAACATGAACGCCAGCCGCGAGGTGCCGACCGCGACGTCGGTGCGCTCGATGCCGGTGAAGGTCATGTTCGACAACCGCGTGGTGATCAACAACCACCTCGCGCGCACCCGCGGCGGCAAGATCAGCTTCACCCACATCCTGGGCTACGCCCTGGTGCAGGGCGTCAAGGCCTTCCCGAACATGAACCGGCACTTCGCCGAGGTCGACGGCAAGCCGAACGCGGTGACCCCGCCGCACGTGAACCTCGGCATCGCCATCGACCTGGTCGGCAAGAACGGCAGCCGCAGCCTCGTCGTCGCGGGCGTCAAGGAAGCCGAGACGATGGACTTCGGCCAGTTCGTGGCCGCCTACGAGGACATCGTCCGCCGTGCCCGCACGGGCAAGCTCGGCGCCGAGGACTTCGCCGGCGTCACGATCTCGCTGACCAACCCCGGCGGCATCGGCACCGTGCACTCCGTGCCTCGCCTCATGGTGGGCCAGGGCGCCATCATCGGCGTCGGCGCGATGGAGTACCCCGCCGAGTTCCAGGGCGCCAGCGACGAGAAGATCGCCGAGCTCGCGGTCGGCAAGCTCACCACGCTGACCTCGACCTACGACCACCGCATCATCCAGGGCGCCGAGTCCGGCGACTTCCTGCGGTACGTCCACGAGCTGACGCTGAGCGACGACTTCTGGGACGACATCTTCCGCACGATGCACGTGCCCTACGAGCCGATCCGCTGGCGGCAGGACATCCCCGCCCACGGCATCGACAAGGACGCGCGCGTCCTCGAGCTCATCGCGGCGTACCGGGCGCGCGGCCACCTCATGGCCGACGTCGACCCGCTGCGCTACAACAACGAGAGCCTCGAGTCGCACCCCGACCTGAACGTGCTCACCTACGAGCTCACCCTCTGGGACCTGGACCGCACGTTCAACGTGGGCGGCTTCCACGGCGCCGAGCGGCTCAAGCTGCGCAAGGTGCTCTCGGTGCTGCGCGACGCCTACTGCCGGCACGTCGGCATCGAGTACGCGCACATCCTCGAGCCGGAGCAGCAGAAGTGGCTGCAGGAGCGCGTGGAGACGAAGGACATCAAGCCCACCGTCGCCGAGCAGAAGTACATCCTCAGCAAGCTCAACGCGGCGGAGGCCTTCGAGACCTTCCTGCAGACCAAGTACGTCGGCCAGAAGCGCTTCTCGCTCGAGGGCGCCGAGTCGGTCATCCCGATGATGGACGCGGTGCTGGACCAGGCCGCCGAGCACCAGCTCGACGAGGTCGTCATCGGCATGCCGCACCGCGGCCGGCTGAACGTGCTGGCGAACATCGTCGGCAAGCCCTACAGCAAGATCTTCACCGAGTTCGAGGGCAACCTGAACCCGTCGCAGGCGCACGGCTCCGGCGACGTGAAGTACCACCTCGGCGCCGAGGGCAAGTACTACCAGATGTTCGGCGAGAACGAGATCACCGTCTCGCTGGTCGCCAACCCCTCGCACCTCGAGGCGGTCGACCCGGTGCTCGAGGGCATCGTGCACGCCAAGCAGGACATGAAGAACCCGCCCGAGGGCGAGCACCCGATCATGCCGCTGATGCTGCACGGCGACGCGGCCTTCGCCGGCCAGGGCGTCGTGGCGGAGACGCTGAACATGGCGAACCTGCCGGGCTTCTCCAACGGCGGCACGATCCACATCGTGGTGAACAACCAGGTGGGCTTCACCACCTCGCCGGAGAACTCGCGCAGCTCGCAGTACTGCACCGACGTGGCGAAGATGATCGGCGCCCCGATCTTCCACGTCAACGGCGATGACCCCGAGGCCTGCGTGTGGGTGGCCAAGCTGGCGGTCGACTTCCGTGAGAAGTTCGACAAGGACGTCGTCATCGACCTCGTCTGCTACCGCCGCCGCGGCCACAACGAGGGCGACGACCCGTCGATGACCCAGCCCGGCATGTACGACGTGATCGACACCAAGCGCGGTGTGCGCAAGTCCTACACCGAGGCCCTCATCGGTCGTGGCGACATCTCGACCAAGGAGGCCGAGGACGCGCTGCGCGACTACCAGGGCCAGCTGGAGCGGGTGTTCAACGAGGTCAAGGAGCTCGAGAAGTTCCAGGCCGAGCCCGCCCCGTCGATCATCGCCGACCAGCCGCTGCCGAGCTCGCTCGTGACCGCGGTGCCGCTGGAGCAGATCCAGCGCGTGGGCGACGCGTACGCGAACGTCCCCGAGGGCTTCACGGTGCACCCGCGCGTGGCCCCCGTGGTCAAGCGCCGTTTCGAGATGTCGCGCGACGGCGGCATCGACTGGGCCTTCGGCGAGCTGCTCGCCTTCGGCACGCTGCTCGAGGAGGGCCGCACGGTCCGCCTGGCCGGCCAGGACAGCCGTCGCGGCACCTTCACGCAGCGCCACGCGGTGCTCATCGACCGCCAGTCGGGCGCGGAGTACACCCCGCTCGACCACCTCGGCCCCGACGGCACGCCGTCCCCGGGCAAGTTCATGGTCTACGACTCGGCGCTGACCGAGTTCGCGGGCCTGGGCTTCGAGTACGGCTACTCCGTGGCCGACGAGTCGGCGCTGGTGTGCTGGGAGGCGCAGTTCGGCGACTTCGTCAACGGCGCCCAGTCGATCATCGACGAGTTCATCAGCTCGGGCGAGGCCAAGTGGGGCCAGACCTCGGGCGTCACGCTGCTGCTCCCCCACGGCCACGAGGGCCAGGGCCCGGACCACACGTCGGCCCGCATCGAGCGCTTCCTGCAGCTGTGCGCCGAGGGCTCGATGACGGTCGCCATGCCGTCGACGCCGGCCTCGTACTTCCACCTGCTGCGCCGCCACGCCCTCGACGGCGTGCGTCGCCCGATGGTGGTCGCGACGCCGAAGTCGATGCTGCGCAACAAGGCCGCCGTCAGCCCCGTCGAGGACTTCACCAGCGGCAAGTTCCGCTCGGTGATCGACGACCCGGCGTTCGAGGTGGAGGGCGGCGACCGCAGCAAGGTCACCAAGCTGCTGCTGGTCTCCGGCAAGCTCTACTACGAGCTGGAGGCGCGCCGGAAGAAGGACGGCCGCGACGACGTCGCGATCGTGCGCATGGAGCAGCTGTACCCGCTCCCCTCGCGGCGCCTGCCGGCCACGCTCGACCTGTACCCCAACGCCACCGACGTGCGCTGGGTGCAGGAGGAGCCGGCCAACCAGGGCGCGTGGCCGTTCTTCGGCCTCGCCCTGCCGGAGCTGGACGGCCGTCTCGTCGGCATCAAGCGCGTCTCGCGCCGCGCCATGTCGGCCCCGTGCTCGGGCTCGTCCAAGGTGCACGCCGTCGAGCAGGCCCAGATCATCGACGAGGCCTTCGTCCTCTGATCCGCTGAGCCAGTAGAAGGGCCGGTCCTCCCTCGGGAGGACCGGCCCTTCTTCTCGATCCGACGGTGCGCCCGACCTCCCCGGTTCCGCGCACGCGCCACGTCCGCACAGCCGCGCCACATGCGCGTCGACTCACCCGCGCACGCGGCACGTGCGCGAGCGGTGGCGCCGTGGCCGCTGACGGGTTCGGAACGAGGGACGGGTGGGGGCGACGCCGCCGAGCGCATCGGAGCGACCGAGCCGCTGGGCGAGGGAGCGAGGTCTAAGCGAGCGGCGACGCCGCCACCCGGCCCAGCTGGCCCGGCCCGACGCGGCCGAAGCGCACCGTCAGGCCGCGCCCGACGTGAGATCCAGCCCGACCGCCCCCGCCATCCCCACGAACATGGTCGCGAGATGGTCGACGACCTCGTCGCGGGTCATGGTGGCGAAGCCGGCGTTCTCGTCGAGCCACTGCACGAGGGTCTCCTCGACGACGGCGATCCAGCCGTGCACGGCGAGCACGAAGCGGGGCGAGCGCTCGATGCCGATGTTCTCGGCCTGGTTCACGAACTGATCGACGATCTGCTCCCGGACGGACTTCACGGCGGTGCGGATCCGCGGCTCCGACCAACTGACGCCCGCGAGCATCGGCAGCAGGGACTGCCGGTTCTCCATGATGTGGTCGACGTAGGTGCCCAGGGTCGAGGTGAGGATCGGCATCACATCGGTGATGTCCGCAGGATCGCGGTCCGGGGTGGCGACCTCGCCGACGATCCGCGCCTGCTCCTCCACGAGCGCGACCTGGAAGTCGAGCTTGGAGTCGAAGTAGTGGAACAGCAGGCCGGCGGAGACGCCCGCCTGGCTCGCGATGTCTTCGATGGACACCTGCTCGAGCGCCTGATGCTTCAGACTGAGCAGGCCCAGGTCGATGAACTGCTGGCGCCGAGCTTGGGGGCTGAGCCGGGTGCGCTTGCGCCCCACCGCTGCGGCGACGGACTTTCTGGTCACCTACTGAATCATACTCAATAGGTCGTTGACAGACCTCGTATCCCGACCCTACTGTCGAGTAAGTACGCCGCGCACCTGCTCACAGCGGGCGCACGGCCACGACCAGTGTGAGGGATGAACAAGAGAATGAAGAGTTTCCGCGGCAAGGTCGCCGTCATCACCGGAGCCGCCTCCGGCATGGGCCGTGAACTGGCACTGCAGCTCGCCGACGAGGGCGCGAAGCTCTCGCTCTGCGACTACGACCCCACCGGCCTCGAGCAGACCGCAGAGCTGGCCCGCGCCCGCGGTGCCGAGGTGCACACCAAGGTGGTCAACGTCGGCGAGCGCGAGCAGCTCCTCGCCTATGCCGACGACGTGGTCGAGCACTACGGCACCGTCAACCTGCTGTTCAACAACGCCGGCATCGCGCACCACGAGCCCGTGGAGACCACGTCCTTCAAGGACTACGACCGGGTCATGGACATCGACTTCTGGGGCGTGGTGAACGGCACCAAGGCGTTCCTGCCGCACCTCATCGCCTCCGGCGACGCGCACATCGTCAACACCAGCTCGCTGTTCGGCCTGCTGTCCGTGGGCGGCCAGAGCGCCTACAACGCCGCCAAGTTCGGCGTGCGCGGCTTCACCGAGGCCCTCCGCATCGAGATGCTCTCGAGTGACCACAACGTCGGCGTGACCTGCGTGCACCCCGGCGGCATCAAGACCGCGATCGCGCGCAACGCCACCGGCGCGGAGGGCAAGGACGCGGCCCACACCGCCGAGCTCTTCGACAAGTACCTCGCCCGCACCGAGGCCGACGACGCCGCGCGCACCATTCTCAACGGGGTCAAGAAGAACCGCGGCCGCGTGCTCATCGGCGCCGACGCGAAGATCATCGACGTCCTCGTGCGCCTCGGCGGCTCGGCCTACGAGCGGGTGAACGCCCTCGTCGACCAGCAGCTCAACAAGCGGCTGAAGTAGCCGTTTCGCCGTCTCAGCCGCCCCGCCTCGCCCGTCGAGCGCGGGGCGGTCCGCGTGCGGAGGGAACTCAGTTCAGGGTGTGCTCGGCGGCCCAGTCGCCGGCCGCCTGCTCGGGCGTGCGCTCCCCCGACTCGACCTGCGCGACCATCTCGGCCAGGTCCGCGGTGGTGAGCTCGCCCGCGATCGCGGAGAGCCGCTTGGTCTGCGCCACCGTCAGGCCGTCGCGCCGCACCAGCGGCACGACGGCCCGTGAGGGGACGGCCCCGTCGGGATCGGCGACCTGGACGAGATCCTTGGACGCCGATGAGAGCGTGCCGAGCTGCGCCAGCGCGGCCCGGCCCTCGCGGACGGCGCGGGCGGCGGCGGCCTCGTCGGAGACGGCGACGACCGTCCCCGTCGGGCAGCCGTAGCGCGCCCGCAGGTCCGAGGGCGACCCCGCCGGCACCGCGACGGCGCCCGACAGACCCTCGCAGCCCCGGAGCGTCGCGGACGGGGCCTCCTTGGGAGCGAAGAGCATCGGCTGATCGAGCGCGAGCGTCGGATCACCCAGGCCCAGCCCCTCGGGGAGCACGGCGCTCAGCGCGACGAACTGCGCGTCCCACTGTGCCCGCGGATTCTCGGACTCCTCTTCCTTCGCCTTCGTCGGCTGCGCGGCGCCGGGCCGATAGCGATCCCACAGGGCGCCGGTCAGCGCGGGCGCGACGGTGATGTCGCCCCGCTCGACGGCGGCGACGGCCGAGTCCTCCCCCGGCCCGAGCCCCAGCCGCGTCTCGACCGGCGTGCCCGCCATGCGCAGGGCGCCCGCGTAGATCAGGGCTTCGATCTTCGAGGCGGCGGCCCCCGACGAGCCGACCGTGACCGTGCCGGGCGCGGTGCGCGGGCCCAGGTCCGCGGCGTCGCCGGGATCCGAGCAGCCCGCCAGGACCAGCGCGACGAGGGCCGCGGCGGCGAGGCGGGGCGTGCGAGTTCTCACGCCTACTTTCTACCCGGCGCCGCCGCGGCCCGGCAGCCTGGCCCGGGTCTACTATCTCGTCCATGCCCTCCATCCCGTCCATGCCCCGGCCCGGCGCCGGGCGCCGCGAGGTCCGCGAGGCCGACGTCCCGCGCGTCCCCGTGCCCGTGGCCCGCGCCGTCGTCGACTGCGGCGTCTACGTCGACGGGGTGCGCCTGCCCGGCCGGTTCGGCTACGTCGAGGCGATCGAGGAGGTCCGGCGCCGCGGCGAGGGCTACGTGTGGGTCGGCCTGCTCGACCCGGACCAGCACCAGATGGACGAGGTGGCCCGCGTCTTCGGCCTGCACCCGCTGACCGTCGAGGACACGCTGGTCACGCACACCCGGCCCAAGGTCGACCGGTTCGACGACACCCTCTTCCTCATCCTCAAGACCGTGAACTACGTGGGCCACGACCGCACGGACCCCATGGCGCGGATCGTCGAGACCGGCGAGGTCATGGTTCTCGTCGGGCCCGACCACGTCATCACCGTCCGGCACGGCGACCACGGCAGCCTGCGGCGCGTCCGCCGCAACCTCGAGGCCAATCCGGAGCTGCTGAAGCTGGGACCGTCGGCGGTGATGCACGCCGTGGCCGACCACGTGGTGGACAGCTACGTCGCGGTCTCCGACCTCCTCGAGGACGACATCGACCGGGTCGAGGAGGACGTCTTCCGCGCCGGCGCCCGCACCCAGGTCGACGAGATCTACCAGCTCAAGCGCGACATCGTGGAGCTGCGCCGCGGCATCCACCCGCTGTCCCACGCGCTGAAGCGACTGACCTGCGACTTCAGCGACATCATCCCGCACGAGATCCAGCGCTACTTCTCTGACGTGCTCGACCACCAGGCGATGGTCGCCGACCACGTGGAGACCTATAACGACGTGCTGAGCTCCCTCATCGACGCGGCCGTCGCGAAGATCGGGATGCAGCAGAACGAGGACATGCGCAAGATGTCCGCGATCATCGGCCTGGTCGCGGTGCCCACCATGATCGCCGGCGTCTACGGCATGAACTTCGACAACATGCCCGAGCTGCACTGGCAGTACGGCTACTTCATCGTGCTCGCGATCATGCTCGTCGCCTGTCTCGGCCTGTTCGTCGTGTTCCGCAAGATCAAGTGGCTGTAGCGCTCACGATGTTGCGTTCTGCGGCGGTGGAGGTGTCCTCACGCACGTCCGGGCCCGCAGAACGTGAATTCGTGAACTAGACCGCCCGCGCGGCGGGTCGGCCCGGGTCTGCGGGGTCGATGCCGGCCTCCGCCCACGCCTCGCGCAGCGCCGTCGCGCCCTTGAGCCGCACCCACGCCGCCTCGTTGGCGGTGATGGGGTCGGCGCGCAGGAAGCGCACCGGCTCGCCGTCCGCGCGATCGAGGTCCGGCACGGCCGACTCCCCCAACAGCACCGCGGTGAACGGCGCGCCCGCCCACAGCGGCGCGCTCAGGTCGACGAGGGCATCGGGCGCGAGCACCAGACCCTCGACCGCGGGCGTGGCGGCGAGGATCGCCAGCGACCGGTGCACCCCGTCGAGCGCGGCGCCGGGACCGTCGTCCGCGGGGCGCAGCTCCAGGATCACCTCGGCGCGCGGCCCGTCGTCGGCGGTGACCAGCGCGTTGGGATCGGTCATGGCGTGCCGCGAGCAGCCGACGCTGGCGAAGGCGACGAGCGGATCCCCCACCCAGCGCTGGATCGTCATCGGCTCGAGCCCGAGGAAGGTGACCGATGCCGAGGCGGGCGGCGCGAAGCCGCGGTCCGCGTAGTGCTCGGCGAGGTGCGCCCGAACGGCGTCGACGACGGAAGTCACGGGTTCCGATCCTACGGACCCGGTGGCGCCGGGCGCGGCGGACGGGGGGCCGCGGTGCTGCCGCGGTCGAGGAACACCGGAGCACTGAGCATCTGGAGGTCCGCCGCGGGCTCGCCGGCGACGCGGCGCAGCAGGAACTCGATCGCGCGGCGCGCCATCGCGGTGTGATCCGGTCCGATGCTGGTGAGCCTCGGGCGGGTCAGTTCCCCGGTCTCCGTTCCCGCGAACACCGTGAGCACCGAGAGGTCCTGCGGAACGCGCGCCCCCGCGGCGACGGCCGCCGAGATCATGCCCAACCCGGCCGGCTCGTTGCAGAGGAGCACACCGGTCGCGCCCGCGGCGGCGACGCCGCCGTAGGCGTCCCATCCCCCGGCGAAGGTGGCCGCGGTCGGGACGACGCGGGAACGAACGCCGTGTCGGCGGGCGGCCGCGTCGACGGCGGCGAGCGAGCGCACGGCGAACCCCGGGGCGTGGGATCGGTCCACCGCCGGCCCCGTGAGGACAGCCACGTCGCGGTGCCCCCGCTCCGCGAGATGCGCGACCGCCTCCTCCGCCGCGGCGTCGAAGTCCGCGTCGCAGAACGCGGTTCCCTCGACGTCGTCGGTCCGACCGACGAGGACGAACGGCACACCCGCCTCGCGGAGGTAGTCGACGCGCGCGTCCGCGGTGTACACCTCCATCACCACGAAGCCGTCGACGAGCCCCTGCCGCACGGTCTCCCGTACCGGCCCCGCGTCGTCGGCCGGCCCCGGCAACAGCATCAGGTGCGAGCCCCGTGCGCGTGCCTCGTCCGCGGCGGCGGTGAGATAGCCCGCGGTGTCCACGCCGCGACCGAGCGTCTCGGTCGAGAGCAGCAGTCCGAGCAGGCCGGTGCGTGTTCCGGCGAGGGCACGGGCGAGCACGTTGGGCGCGTAGTCGAGCGACTCCATCGCGGCGAGGACCCGCTCGCGGGTCTCCGCGGAGATCGGACGGGTGCCGCTGAGGACGTAGGAGACGGTGCTGCGCGAGACGCCCGCCAGACGCGCGACGTCGGCCATGGTCGTCACGGATGCACCTCCCCTCGTCCGCCGCCCGGCGGACGGCGAAACACCGCATCCGATCCTACGGATCCGTTACGCTCGGGAGGCGTTGTCGACGCGCGTCGACGATTGTCGTCGACGGAGACGCCTTCGAAGGGAGTGTTGTGGTTCTCAAGGACCTCGGAACGGCCGATTGGTGGCGCCAGGCGGCGGTCTACCAGATCTATCCGCGCAGCTTCGCGGACTCCGACGGCGACGGGATCGGCGACCTGCCGGGTATCACCTCGCGCGTGCCGTACCTCCGCGAGCTCGGCATCGACGCGGTGTGGTTGAGCCCATTCTACCCCTCCGAGCTCGCCGACGGCGGCTACGACGTGGCGGACTACCGCGACGTGGACCCGCGCCTCGGCACCCTCGACGACTTCGACGCGATGACCACCGCGCTGCATGACGCCGGTATCAAGCTGATCGTCGACATCGTGCCCAATCACACTTCCGACCAGCACGAATGGTTCCAGGCCGCCCTCGCCGCGGGCCGCGGCTCCGACGAGCGGGCCCGATACCACTTCTTCGAGGGCAAGGGCGAGAACGGCGACCAGCCGCCCAACGACTGGCAGTCGCACTTCGGCGGTCCGGCGTGGCACCGCGTCGCCGAGCCCGACGGCTCGCCCGGCCAGTGGTACCTGCACATGTTCGCCCGCGAACAGCCGGACCTGAACTGGGAGCGGGCGGACGTCCGCGCCGACTTCGAGAACACCCTGCGATTCTGGTCGGACCGCGGGGTCGACGGCTTCCGCATCGACGTCGCGCACTACCTGCGCAAGGACCTCAGCGAACCCTTCGCCCCGTTCGCCGTGGTCGGACTGGGCGAGTTGACGCTCAATCCCGACCACCCCTTCTCGGACCGCGACGAGGTGCACGAGATCTACCGCGCGTGGCGCAAGGTCTTCGACGAGTACGAGCCGCCCCGCACCGCGGTCGCCGAGGCGTGGGTCCACAAGTCCCGGCTCGCCCCGTACGCGAGCCCGGACGGGCTCGGGCAGGCCTTCAACTTCGACCTGCTGGTCTCGGAGTTCGAGGCCTCACAGTTCCGGGAGATCATCGACGAGAACGTCCAGCGTGCCGAGGAGACCGGATCGTCGAGCACCTGGGTCCTGTCGAATCACGACGTGACCCGGCACGCCACCCGCTACGGCCTTCCGGCCGGCCTCGGGCACCACGCCGCGGCCTGGACGCTGGCGGGCGGATCGCACGACGAGGTGGACACCGAGCTCGGTGAGCGACGCGCTCGCGCAGCGACGATGCTCCTCCTGGCCCTCCCCGGTTCCACGTACCTGTACCAGGGCGAGGAACTGGGCCTGCACGAGGTGGGCGACATCCCCGCCGAGGCGCGCCAGGACCCGACCTACTTCCGGACCGAGGGCAAGGAGGTCGGGCGGGACGGCTGCCGCGTGCCCCTGCCCTGGACCGGTACCGGGCCCTCGTACGGCTTCGGGTCCGACGGTGCGCACCTGCCGCAGCCGGCGTGGTTCGCGGACTACGCGGTCGCGGTCGAGGACGACGATCCCGGGTCGACCCTGAACCTGTACCGGCGGGCGCTGGCACTGCGCGCCGACCTGCAGAGCGCGGAGTCGCTGACCTGGATCCCGCATCCGTCGGCATCGGTGCTCGCCTTCGAGCGGCCCGGCGGATGGCGGTCGTACACCAACTTCGGCGCGGAGCCGGTGGAGCTGCCCGAGGGCCGGATCCTGCTCGCCAGCACGGAGTTCGAGGGCGATCGGCTCCCCGGTGCGACGACGGTCTGGATGCGCTGACCCGACCTGCGCGCTCCACGCGCGTCGGGGTCGGAGCCTCCGCCCCCGACGGCGGACGCCCGCCTAGAAGAACTTGCCCGGTTGCCAGGGCGGGTTCTGCGCGGAGACCTCGTGGATGATCTCGGGCGTCCAGACGTGCTTGCGCACCAGCCTGTACCGCTCGCAGGCGACGAACAGGTACACCTCGGCGTCGGTGGAGGACTGCATGATCCCGGCGGCCCGTGCCATCTCGATGACGGGCGCGAACTCCTCCTCGTACCAGCGGCCGGCGACGACCGCGCGGGAGAGGTACTCCCCCGCGTCCTGGATCAGCCGGAAGCCCCATGCCTCCACCGATTCCGCGAGCACGGAGTAGTCCCAGGCATTCGTGAAGCGGATCCGCTCCCGCGCGGCGCCCTCCAACGGCACCCGCTCCAGGAACAACCGCCGGTGATCCTTGAGCAGCAGGTCGGAACGGACCGCGATGCCGCCCGAGCCGATCCTCGTGACGACCTCGGTGACCTCGGCGTCGATGGTGGTGAAGCCACGGGCGAAGGCGATCGACACCCGGTGATGGCCGTCGACCACGAAGTACAGGTCGCCGACCTTCTTCAGCTCGACGGGCGGCATCGCCTCGCCGCGCCGCTGCGCCGCCGCCAGCCGCTGCCAGCGGGCCCGCAATGCGGGCGAGCGGGGCCGGAAGTAGCGGTCGAAGTCGCGGGTGCGGTCGACGCTGCCCACGATCTGTGCGACGGGCACCACCTGGAGCCCCAACGACCGTTCGGACACGAAGCCGAGCGCCGAGACGACCTCGTCGTAGGGCAGGACCTCGGTGACGTCGCCGGGCTGGCCGCGCACCCACGACGCGAGGCGGGCGATGTTGGCCCGGCGCCGGGACCGCTCGAAGTCGGTGCGGGCGTCCTCGTCGGGGAACCCGGTGTCACGCGCCACGACGTCGCTCCTTCAGGCGGTAGGTTCCGGGGCTCCCCGGAGTGATCT
Source organism: Tsukamurella hominis (assembly GCF_965137015.1). Taxonomy (NCBI): domain Bacteria; kingdom Bacillati; phylum Actinomycetota; class Actinomycetes; order Mycobacteriales; family Tsukamurellaceae; genus Tsukamurella; species Tsukamurella hominis. Next base: position 11,956 of record NZ_CBCRZG010000015.1, read on the forward strand.
CGAAGTACGTGTATCCGACGGTGTTCAGCACGGGCACGCCGTCGATCTCGTGGTCCGGTCCCGGGCGGCCGAACGGGTGCACGTGCCCGTGCACGAACACCTGCGGCCGCAGCTTCTCGACCAGCCCGCCGAGCGCCGCGAGACCCCGGTGCGGGCCGTCCTCCCCGTCGCCGACGCCCCGCGCGGGCGAGTGCGCGAGCACCACGTCGACCGGCCGCCGGCCCGCCGCGAACCGTACCCGCCAGGCCCGACGCGTGGCCTGCGCCTGCGTCCACTGGTTCGGCCCGCCGCGGTACCGGACGGAGCCGCCGAGGCCCGCCACCGTCAAGCCCTCGACGGTGACGACGCGGCCGTCCGCGTTCACCCCGCCACGCGGGCCGGGCGGCTCGCACGGCACCCCGCCGCGGACGAATCCGCCGCGGGTCCGGCGGTACCCGGAGTGGTCCGGGTCGTGGTTGCCGGGGACGAAGACGCAGGGCACCTCGTAGCGGTCGACGAGCGACTCCAGGTACGCACCGGGCAGGTCGCCCGCCCCGAGGATCAGGTCGGGGCGCAGTGTCGACGAGGCCAGGGCCAGGCCCGGAACCTCCTCGTCGCTGACGGCGAGCACCCGCACGGCGGACCTAGAGAGCCAGGTTGCGCCCGGTCGCGGCGTCGAAGACCGCGATCTTCGTCGGGTCGTAGAACAGGTCCACCTCGGCGCCGCGGGCGGCGTTCGAATCGGCGGACAGACGCGCCACGATCTCGTCGACCCCGGCGGGCGGCGCCTGCTGCTGGCCCGCCCGGAGGTCGCCGAGGACGTCCGTGCGGGCGTCGTCGGCCGGGACGGCGAAGTGGATGAACTTGTCCGAGCCCATCGATTCGAGGACGTCGACCCGGGCGCGGAAGGTGAGGCCGCCGACGCGCTGGTTCGGGTCGAGCAGTCGGGCGTCCTCGAAGTGCTCGGGGCGGATGCCGACCACGACGTCGCCGGTCTTGTTGCCGGCGGCGGAGGCCTTCTCGGCCAGCTGCGGCGCGTCGAGCAGCAGGATCTCGCCGAGCGCGGTGTCGATGCCCACGGAGGTGAGGCGGCCGGGCACGAAGTTCATCGCCGGGGAGCCGATGAAGCCGGCGACGAACAGGTTGTTCGGGCGGTCGTAGAGCTCCTGCGGGGCGCCGATCTGCTGCACGTCGCCGCTCTTGAGCACCACGACGCGGTCTCCGAGGGTCATCGCCTCGGTCTGGTCGTGCGTCACGTAGACCATCGTCGTGCCGAGGCGCTTCTGCAGGCGGCTGACCTCGGTGCGCATCTGCACGCGGAGCTTCGCGTCGAGGTTCGACAGCGGCTCGTCCATGAGGAATGCCTTGGGGCTGCGGACGATCGCGCGGCCCATCGCGACGCGCTGCCGCTGGCCGCCCGAGAGCTGCGACGGCCGGCGGTCGAGGTGCTGCGTGAGGTCCAGTGTGCGGGCGGCGTCCTCGACGGCGGCGTTGATCTCGTCCTTGGGCAGCTTCGCCAGCTTGAGCGGGAAGGCGATGTTCTCACGCACCGTCATGTGCGGGTACAGCGCGTAGGACTGGAAGACCATCGCGATGTCGCGGTCCTTCGGCGCCTTCTCGTTGACCCGCTCGCCGCCGATGCGCAGCTCGCCCGAGGAGATGTCCTCGAGGCCGGCGATCATGTTGAGCGTGGTGGACTTGCCGCAGCCCGACGGGCCCACCAGGATCACGAACTCACCGTCGGCGATCTGCAGGTTGATGTCGCTGACGGCGGTGGAGCCGTCGGGGTAGGTCTTCTTGACGTGGTCCAGGACGATGTCGGCCATGTGATTGCTCCTCGAATACTTTCCGGCGTCAGCCCTTGACCGCGCCGGAGGTCAGTCCGGCGACGATCCGTCGTTGGAAGATCAGGACGAAGATGATGATGGGGATCGTGATGATGACCGCTGCCGCGGCGATGGATCCGGTGGGCTCCTCGAACTGCGAGCTACCGGTGAAGTTCACGATCGCCACCGGTGCGGTGATCGACCGCTCGGTCGCGGTGAGGGACACGCCGAACAGCAGGTCGTTCCACGCCGCGATGAACACCAGGATCGCAGCGGTGACCACGCCGGGGATCGCGAGCGGTGCGATCACCTGACGGAAGGCCTGGGCCGGGGTGGCGCCGTCCATCTTGGCGGCCTTCTCCAGCTCCCAGGGGATCTCGCGGAAGAACGCGGAGAGCGTGTACACGCACAACGGCAACGCGAAGGTCACGTTCGGCAGGATCAGGCCCGGCCAGGTGTCGAACAGGCCGACGGCGCGCTCGATGTTGAACAGCGGGGTGATCAGCGAGATCTGCGGGAACATGGCGATCAGCAGCGCCGCCCCGATGAACAGCTTCTTACCCGGGAAGTTCAAGCGCGCCACCGCGTACGCGGCGAACATGCCGATGATCACGGCGATCACGGTCGAGATCAACGCGACGCCGATCGAGTTGATGAGCGGGCGGATGAAGCCGCTGCCCTCGAAGATCGCCGAGTAGTTGTCCATGGTCACGCTCTTCGGGATGAAGTTCCCGTCCGTCACCGCTGCCGGGGACTTGAGGGAGAGCGAAACGATCCACAACACGGGGATCAATGCGTAACAGACGACCAGAAGGTCGATCACACTCCAGGCGACCTTGCGCCCTGCGGTACTCGTTGCCATCGCCGAGCGCCCCCTACCTCTGGTCCTGGTCGGAGCCCGGCACTGCGGTGCCGAACGCCTTGACGAAGATGAACGCGATGACCGCCACGCAGATGAAGATCAGCACCGAGATGGCCGATCCCACACCCAGGTTGAACGCTTTGAAGAGGTTGTCGTACCCGAGTATCGACACCGATCCGGTCCCGTTGGCGCCCTTGGTCAGGACGTAGATGTTGTCGAAGATGCGGAAGGCGTCCAAGGTGCGGAAGAGCAGCGCCACGAGGATCGCCGGCTTCATCAGAGGGATGATGATCTTCGTCAGCCGGGTCCACGGGCCCGCGCCGTCCATCGACGCGGCCTTGATCAGATCGTCCGGCACCAGCGCCAGGCCCGAGAGCAGCAGCAGCGCCATGAAGGGCGTGGTCTTCCACACCTCGGCCAGGATGATGATGAACAACGACGGGATCTGCTCCGTCAGCGGAGCGGTGCCGTCCGGCAACAGGTTGGCGAGATACCCGGTCTTCGGCGTCCACGCGTAGAACCACGAGAACGAGGCGGCCACCGTCACGATGCCGTACGGGATCAGCACGACGGTCCGCACGAGGCCACGGCCGACGATGGTCCGGTGCATCACCAGCGCGATCGCCAGGCCGAGCGCGAACTCGATCACCACCGAGACGACGGTGATGAACGAGGTCACCCCGAGCGCCTGCCACCAGTACGAGTCCTGCAGCACCGTGCCGTAGTTGCCGAGCCCGATGAACTCGTCCTGGCCGGGGGCCGCGAGCGAGGACTTGTGCAGGCTGAGCCAGAAGGCGTACACGATCGGGTACGCCGTCACCAGCAGCATCACCAGCGCCGCCGGCGCGATGAGCATCAGCCCCAGCTTGCGTTCCTCGCGCTGCCCCTGGGACAGCTCCGCCTTCTGCTCCGCGGGTGCCGGCGCGGCACCCCCGTTCGTGGTCGCAGTCGTCACGGGACCAGCCCCTTCTGATCGATCGCCTTCGTGGCGGCGGTGACCAACTCGTCGACGAGGGAGTCCGGATCCCACGATCCGACCGGGCTCAGCTTCGCCTGCAGCAGCGTGGACATGGCCTGGTACACGGGCGTGACCGGGCGCACCGAGGAGGTGTTCTCCTGCAACTGGTCCCGGATGAGCTTCGCCATCGGGTACACGGCCAGGTACTCCGGGTCGTCGTAGAGCGAGGGCAGGACGGGCGGCGTGCCGGCGTCGAGGCCGTAGGCCTTCTCCGACTCGTCATTCGTCATGCACTCGATGGCCTTCCACGCCAGGTCCTTCTTCGTCGACGTGGGAGACACCGCGTAGTTCGCCCCGCCGATCGTGGGGCGCGCGGGGACGCCGGGCGCGATCCGCGGGTACGTGGTGAAGTCGAACTTCTTCTGGATCACCGCGTTCATCTGCTTGAGCTGATCGTTGGTCGGCTTCTTGACCACGTCGGCGAAGCGCGTCATCTCCGGCAGGAAGGGCACGGTCCCGGCGGCCGAGTTCTGCTGCATCGCCGACAGGACGAACGGCCAGTTCACCTCGAACAGGGCGTCCCCGCGCTCCATCCCGAGCCGGATCTCCGTCTCCATGGTCTGGGTGAAGCTCGGATCGTGCCCGGGGGCGGTCGCCACGTCCTTCATCGTCCGCAGTGCCTGCACGGCGGCCTCGCGGTTCTTGCCCTCGCCGAGCACCACCCGCTTGCCGGTCTCGTCCACGACCTTGCCCCCGGCGGATTCCAACAGCGAGTTGAACCACACCGTCAAGCCCTCGTACTGCGCCGCGGTGACGCCGATCTGTGCGGGGCCGCGCTTACCGAGCGACTGCCCGGTGAAGTCCAATAACTGGGCCCACGTGAACTTCGGCGGCGCCGTGATGGGCTTACCCGTCAGCTGGGAGAGGATGTCCTTGCGGTACCAGAGCAGCTGGGTGTTGGTCCACGCCGGGACGCCGTACAGCTCGTCGGTGAACTTGGCCGTCTTCAGCGGACCAGCGAGGACCCGCTTCTCGGTGCGCTGCGCCACGTCGTCCGGCACCTTCACCGCCCACCCGGCCTGTGCGAACTCCGCCGTCCAGGTGACGTCGAGGGCCATCACGTCCAGCGACGCGTCGCCGCCGGTGATTCGGCGCGCGAGCTGGAGCCGTGCGTCGTCGGCCGACTTGGGCAACCCGTAGCCGACCACCTTGTACTCGGACGTCGAGCACTTCTCCGCCACGCGTTGCACGGTCGCGGCGCTGTCCGCGCCGACGTACACGCTGATCTCCGTGCCGCTCGCCCCCGTGCCGCAACCGGCGAGCAGGGTCGCGCCCAGGGCGGACGTCAACCCCACGGCGCCGAGCCTGGCCGGCAGGCCGTTCCGTGTTCGACTCGTTCTGCCCGCCACGCGCCGCTCCTATCCCCGCTACCGACCGGAAGCGTCGATTCGAAAAGCTAGTCGACCCGACCGGTGAGGTGAACCACATTCGGGATAATCGTGCCAGACTCACGCGCGAGAGCACGGATCTACCTGTGTTTGTTTCCGGACCTGCCGCTCACCCGCGACGAACCGCTCGTTCGGAGGCCACTCCGTCGGGCGCCAGGGATTCGAGGAAGCGGGTCAATTCCGCGTCCGGATCGACGTGCACCCCCAGGGTGCGGGCGGCACCGTCGAGTACGAACCACGTGACGTCCGTGAGCGACTCGACCACTTCGGCGCGCGTCCTGCCCCGGACGGCGGCCTCGCCGCGCACCCAGCTGGTGAGCGTGCCCTCGACCATCGTGAACACCACGAAGGGCACGCCGGCGAAGGCGGCGGGATCGAGGCCGGTGAGGGCGGCGAGGCCGTCGATCGTCTGCTCCGCCCGGGCGACCACGCGGTGCCGGAGCTCGCCGACCGCGTCGGGCGCCACGGGAACGCCGTCGGGCCCCGCCGCGTCGGTGGGGCCGGCGCGCAGCAGGTCGACGAGGCGCGGATTGTCCTGCATCCAGGTGGCGGCGCTGGCGATCGAGCGGCGCAGGATCTCCCGCAGCGAGCCGGTGGAGACGTCGAGGTCGGCCTCGAGTTCGGCGGCGAACTGGTCCACGACGAAGCCGCGGAGCCCGCGCGCGAGGTCGTCCTTGCTCTTGAACTGGCGGTAGACCACGGACTTCACGAGGCCCGCGCGCTCGGCGATGCGCCGCACCGGAATCGGGGCGCCGGGCTCCGACTCCTCGACGAGCTCGGCGGCCGCGCGCAGGATGAGGTCGCGGCGCTGCGAATTGTGGGCGCGCCAGCGCAACTCGTACCCGCTCTCGGGCTCGTGCGCCGTCGCCATACCGGGCGATGTTACGCCCGCCCGGCGGCGTCCCGGGCCCACCGGGGCGGACCCGGTGGGCCGCCCCGGGTGGGACCTCAGGCGGCGAGCTGCGCGGGCCGCGTGGGCTCGCCGCGGTACCGCGCCTTGTGCCCGTGGATCTTGAGCAGCCTCCACATCAGCCTGCCGACGGGCGTCATGAGGCCCAGGTCGTCGGCGAGGGCGCGCATCTCGGCGAAATAGTCGTTCAGGAGGGCGCGCGCCGTCGGGCCGCGCCAGAAGGCCTCGCGTTTGACCTCGCGCGGGATCTCGAACTGCTCGAAGAAGGACTTCGGCGGGGTGAAGATCTCCCCCACCAGCCAGCGCATCGCCAGCGGGAAGGCCAGCGCGCAGATCCGCTTCTGGCGCTTCGTCATGTCCCGCAGGTGGGCGTGCAGGAACTCGTGGGCGAAGGAGATGTGGCGAGCCTCCTCGGCGACGTGGATCTCCATGGTGCGCAGGACGAGCGGCGGGACCTGGCCGCCGTGCCGCATGATCGCCTTCTGGTAGTGGTCGATCGGCTCCTCGCCGCCCAGGATGCCCATGAACAGGATCACGTGCGCATAGCCGCCGAGCACGCCGATCATCGGCGAGGCCCGCCGGAACCACTTCCGCATCCCGGGGACGTCCACGTCGATCCGGTTGACCAGCTCCTGGAACATCTGGATGTGGTTGCACTCCTCCGTCATCTCGTGGAGGGAGTAGCGGAACTCCGGCGACTGGTTCGGGAGCTTCATGATGTACTGCATCATTCCGCGGATCAGGATGGATTCGAAGGCGGCGCCCACCTTGATGGTGTTGGCCATCCGCCACTTCCCGATCTCGATGCGGCGCTCCAGCGGCAGGTCGCGGTACCACTGCGTCGCGCCGAGCGAGTCGAGCGTCGGCGGCAGGACCCAGCGCGGGTCGTTCGGGTCGAGCTTCAGCTCCGGCGCGTCCCAGTCGATGTCGAGGAAGGGGTCGAACCGCCGGTGCACCGATCCCTCCGACAGGTCCTCCAGCACGTCGCGGTAACTCTGCTCCAGCTCGCGCCGGCTCACGCGCCCCAGGATGTCCGCCATGAGAGTCCTCCTTGTGATCGCTATCACTTCGGAATTTAGCAGGACTTCGTGACCCGGTAAACAGTTCGCGGAGATTCGCACTGTCGCCGCAGGTAGACGAGGGTTCGACGGTGCGCCGCGCCCGTTCTCGCACCCGGTCTGCGCCGACGCACCCGTTTCGCCCGGCGATCCGTCCTCCCGCACCCAGAACGCGCGAGCGCACCCGGCGTGCAGGGTGCGCTCGCGCATGTCGAGTGCGACAGCGGCACCGGCCGCGCACGTCGGGTGCGACAGACCTCAGCCGCCGAGATCACCGGCCGAGTCAGCCTCGATCAGGACTCACTCGGTGAGCTCGCGCAGTGCCGCCACATGTCGCGCGAAGGCGGACTTCCCCGTCGGCGTGAGCTCGACCCACTGTCGCCGGGAGTCCGCGGAATCGCGGCGGAAGGCGACGTAGTGCGCCTCCTCCAGCTTCGCCAAGTGCTTGCTGAGAGTCGGCGCGCTCATCTCGAGCGCCTTCGCGAGCAGGTCGAACCGGAGTTCCTGCGCCTGCGCCAGGGCCGCACAGATCATGAGCCGCTGCCGCGGGTGGATGAGGTCGTCGAACGCGGGCGGGCCGTAGTCCGGGCCGCTCACGCGGCCTGCCGCACGGCGAGCCGCTCCGCCGCGAGCCGACATCCGCCGTACACGACCATCACGACGACAAAGACCGCGACGTAAGCCGCCGGGCGCCCTGGCTCGACGGCGTTCGACGTCATCATCGCGGCAACCATCGCTCCAATGAAACCCACCCACGACACGACCGACGCTCGCGAGCCCGGAGCGAACTCACCGACTCGACCGCGCCGCATCGCGATCACCGCCAGGACCACGACCGGCACGATGAAGACCGCGAACGCGAGCAGGATGTTCCGCCAGGTCTGCGGGCCGCCGTACACCATCGACCACACCCCGGCGACGATCAGAACCTCGAGCGCGAGCATCCACCACGGCTGCGCCGCCCGGCGCCCGGCCACCCCCGCGGCTTCGACGTCGTCGAGCGTGCCGCCGGGCTCCGAATTCGTTTCCACACCGGAAACGATAGCGAATCGTTTCCATATCGGCAACGATTCTCGCCGCTCATCGGCCACGGGATCGCGGTTCTCATAACGTTCTCGCTTCTTCATAGCGTTGCAACGCTATGAAGAAGCAGGAGTGATCGCGGGAGTCTGGCCGGCGACGCGGGGCAGGCGCCGGCCGCTGCAGTACGGGGGCTACTGGATGTTCAGCCGGGCCAGCATGTCGCGGGCGCGTTCGGCGACCTGGGGGTCGCACAGCACGTCGTACCGGCCGGCGACGAGCTGCATCGTCGACGAGAAGTCGCGGGTGCCACGCGAGGCCCAGTACGGCACCGCCGCGCTGATGAGGCCGAAGACGACACCGCCGATGACGCCGGCGATCACCGTCGACACCAACTGGTCACCGCCGCCCACGAACAGGCCGACGAGCATCCCGAGGAACAGGCCCAGCCACGCGCCGGACGCGGCGCCGGCGCTGAGCACGCGGCCCCAGGTCAGACGGCCGGTGATGCGCTCGACCTGCATCAGGTCGACGCCCACGATGGTCACGTTCTGGACCGGGAACTCCTCGTCCGAGAGGTAGTCGACGGCGCGCTGCGCCTCGGCGTACGTGCTGTAAGAGCCGATCGGCCAACCCTTCGGCGGCGTCGGCAGGCCCCGTCCGGCGGGCCCTCCCGGCTGGTTCGGCGACCCGGGTCCGGGTAGCGGTTGCGACATTCGGCGCCCTCCCTCACATGCGATTCGTAGAACGAAACTACCCTGAAGTACATGTCGGCTGTCTCCAGAGTATTCGTCGCGCGACTGTCCGGCCTCCCCGTCGTCGGCCCGGACGGCGAATCCGTCGGCCGCGTCCGCGACGCGGTGCTCGGCCTACGCGCCGATCGCAAGGCCCCGCGCGTCCTGGGCCTCGCCGTCGAGCTGGCGAACCGCCGCCGCATCTTCGTGCCGATGCTGCGCGTGACCAGCATCGAACCGGCCGCCGTCACCCTCAACACGGGCTCGGTGAGCCTGCGCCGCCTGCACATCCGCCCCGGCGAGGCGCTGGCCCTCGGCCAGCTCCTGGGCACCAAGGTCCGCATCGAGGAGCCGGGCGAGCCGTACGACGGTGCCGACGCCACCGTCGTCGACGTCGGGATCGAGCAGACCCGCACCCGCGACTGGGTGGTGCACCGCCTGGCCGTGAAGATCCGCGCGACGGGCTGGAACCGTCGCGGCGGCGTCCAGGTGGTGGACCTCCCCCACGTCTCCGGCTTCACCACGACCGCGCTCACCGGCGCCGATCACGACATCGCCGAGGCCCTGACGGTCTTCGAGGACATGCGCGCCACCGACGTCGCGCAGGCCCTGCGCGAGCTGCCGACGCAGCGCCGGCTGTCCATCGCGGCCGCCTTCGACGACGAGCGGCTCGCCGACGTGCTCCAGGAGCTCGGCGACGACGACCAGGCCGAGGTGATCGCCCACCTGTCCAAGGCGCGCGCCGCCGACGTGCTCGAGGCCATGGACCCCGACGACGCCGCCGACCTCCTCGGCGAGCTGCCCGACACCCAGCGCGAGGAGCTGCTCGCGGTGATGGACCCCGAGGACTCGGGCACCGTCCGCCGCCTGCTCACCTTCTCGCCCTACACCGCGGGCGGCATGATGACGCCCGAGCCGATCGTGGTCACCCCGTCGACCACGGTGGCCGAGGCCCTGGCCCGGGTCCGCAACCCCGACATCACCCCGGCGCTGGCGAGCATGGTCTTCGTCGTGCGCCCGCCCACCGCGACGCCGACGGGGCGCTACCTGGGCGCGGTGCACACGCAGCAGTTGCTCCGCGAGCCCCCGGCCGACCTCGTGGGCGGCATGGTCGACACCGACCTGCCGCGCCTCGGGCCCGACGATCCCCTGGGCGCGGTGACCCGGTACTTCGCGGCGTACAACCTGGTCACCGGCCCGGTGATCGACGCGGAGAACCACCTGCTCGGCGCGGTCTCGGTCGACGACCTGCTCGACCACCTGCTGCCGGAGGACTGGCGCGACGAGGATCAGGACGAGGGCACCGTGGAGGTCACCGGATGAAGGAACGCTCCCGGCTCGACACCCCGCGGCAGGGCCGCAGCTTCCACCTGAACCTGGGCGACGACATGATCGGCCAGGGCGCCGAACGCGTCGCCCGCTTCCTGGGCACCGGCCGCTACCTGGCGATCCAGACGGTGATCGTGCTGGTGTGGATCGCGCTCAACGTGCTGTGGTTCACCTATCACTTCGATCCGTACCCGTTCATCCTGCTCAACCTGGCCTTCTCCACCCAGGCCGCCTACGCCGCGCCGCTCATCCTGCTCGCGCAGAACCGGCAGGAGAGCCGCGACCGCGTCTCGCTCGACGAGGACCGGATGCGCGCCGCGCAGACCAAGGCCGACACCGAGTTCCTCGCCCGCGAGCTGGCGTCGGTGCGCCTCGCCGTCGGCGAGGCCGCGAGCCGCGACTACATGCGCCGCGAGCTCGACGAGGTGCACGAGAAGCTGGACGCGCTCACCGCGCTGCTGCAGTCGATGCAGCACGCGCGCAACGTCGACGAGGAGCGCGCGGATGCGCCCGACTGACCCGCGCGAGTTGCTGCACCCCGTCCTGACGCCGGAGACCTACCAGCGGCTGGGGATCGCCCCGCCGCGCCCGCCGCAGCTGTACGGCACGGGCGGGCCCGTCTCCTCGGCGGGCACTCCGTACCTGACGGGGCGCGCCGTGACCGGGGCACCCGCGCCGTCGGGGCAGGGCGCACCGGCACCGTCGAACCCGAGCGGGGCGAGCCAGGGCGCGGTCGCGACCGCCGGCCCGCCGTACGTCCCCGGCTCGCCGCCCTACGTACCGGGCGCGCCGGCGGGGCCGCCGCCGGCGAAGGACCGGTCCGTGGCGATCGTCCTGGGGGCGACGGTGCTGATCATCGCGATCATCCTCGGCGCCACCTGGTACATCCTGTCCCAGCGCGCCGGCGCCGACGACGAGCAGCAGATCCGTGACGTCATCGCCGCCGAGACCAAGACCCTCAACGACCGGGACCTGTCGGCGCTGATCGGCGTCCGCTGCGCCGCGGACGTGCAGATGCTGCAGACGCAGTTCACCTCGCAGACCTTCGCCGCCGAGATCGACACGCTGCTCGGGCCGGACGGGCGCTGGGAGGTCGTCGTCGGGGAGATCCGGGTCGACGGTGCCGCGGGCAAGGCCGAGGCCGAGGTCACGTCGACGCCGGTCGGCTCGTCGACGGTCGTCTCCCGGTCCCTCACGGACACGACCACCCTCCGGAAGGAATCCGGAGGGTGGAAGGTGTGTATCAGCTCGTCGCGGGTGCGCTAGCGCTCAGTAGCGGTAGTGCTCCGGCTTGTACGGGCCCTCGACGTCGACGCCGATGTATTCGGCCTGCTCCTTGGTGAGCTTGGTGAGGGTGCCGCCCAGGGCCTCGACGTGGATCTTCGCGACCTTCTCGTCGAGGTGCTTGGGGAGGCGGTAGACCTCGTTGTCGTACTCGTCGGGCTTGGTCCACAGCTCGATCTGCGCGATCACCTGGTTGCTGAAGCTGTTGGACATGACGAACGACGGGTGGCCGGTCGCGTTGCCCAGGTTCAGCAGGCGGCCCTCGGAGAGCACGACGATCGACTTGCCGGAATCGCCGAACGTCCACTGGTCGACCTGCGGCTTGATGTTCAGGCGCACAGCGCCCGACTTCTCGAGGCCGGCCATGTCGATCTCGTTGTCGAAGTGGCCGATGTTGCCGAGGATCGCGTGATCCTTCATCGCCTTCATGTGCTCGAGCAGGATGATGTCCTTGTTGCCCGTCGAGGTGATGACGATGTCGGCGTCGCCGATGGCCTGCTCGACGGTGACCACGTCGAAGCCGTCCATGAGCGCCTGCAGGGCGTTGATCGGGTCGATCTCGGTGACCTGGACGCGCGCGCCCTGGCCGGCGAGCGACTCGGCGCAGCCCTTGCCCACGTCGCCGTAGCCGGTGATGAGGACCTTCTTGCCGCCGATCAGCACGTCGGTGCCGCGGTTGATGCCGTCGATCAGCGAGTGGCGGGTGCCGTACTTGTTGTCGAACTTGCTCTTGGTGACCGAGTCGTTGACGTTGATCGCCGGGAAGGCCAGCTCGCCGGCGGCGGCGAACTGGTACAGGCGCAGCACGCCGGTGGTGGTCTCCTCGGTGACGCCCTTGACCGACTCGGCGATCTTCGACCACTTGGTGGCGTCCTTGGCCAGCGACTCGCGCAGCAGGGCCAGGAAGACCTGGTACTCGTGGCTGTCGGCGTCCTCGTCGGTGGGCGGAACGACGCCCGCGGCCTCGAACTGCGCGCCGCGCAGCACGAGCATGGTCGCGTCGCCACCGTCGTCGAGGATCATGTTGGCGGGCTCGTTCGGCCAGGTGAGCATCTGCTCGGCGGCCCACCAGTACTCCTCGAGGGTCTCGCCCTTCCAGGCGAAGACGGGCACGCCCTGCGGCGCCTCGACGGTGCCGTTCGGGCCCACGACGACGGCCGCGGCGGCCTCGTCCTGGGTGGAGAAGATGTTGCAGGAGGCCCAGCGCACCTCGGCGCCGAGGTCCACGAGGGTCTCGATGAGCACCGCGGTCTGCACCGTCATGTGCAGCGAGCCCGAGATCCGCGCGCCCTTGAGCGGCTTGACGTCGGCGTACTCCCGACGCAGCGCCATCAGGCCCGGCATCTCGTGCTCCGCCAGGCTCAGCTGCTTGCGGCCCGCGTCCGCGAGGGAGAGGTCGGCGACCTTGAAGTCGATTCCGTTCGCCGTATCGGCGGTCAGCGTAGAAGTCACGCGCTACAGGCTATCGCTCCTGGTGCCGGACGTCGCCGCCGCCCGTTGCAGTTGCGATCCGAACGTCGGGTTCTCCGACGGTCCGCTGCCGGATTCGCCCGCGAAGCCCTGAGAACCCTGACCCCGGACGCGCCGGCTCACGAGGACTGCTGCTGGGCCCACCTTCGCGCCTCGATCCTGCCGTGCAGCTGGTCGATCTCGGAGAGCAGGTGTCCGGCACTCCGACGCCCCCGCGAAACGCGGAACCGCGGCCGGAGCAGGTGCTCCGGCCGCGGTTCCGTGTGTGGGACGCTGCGATCAGTCGGCCAGCGACTCGATGACCTCGCCGCGCTCGCGCTTGCCGAGGATCGAGTGGTTCTTCGAGTACACGAAGTAGACGATCACGCCGAGCGCCATCCAGATGAGGAACCGGACCCAGGTCTCGAGCGTCAGGTTGAACATCAGCCAGCCGCAGGCGAGGACCGAGAGGATCGGCACCAGCGGAACCAGCGGGGCGGTGAAGCCGCGCTTGAGGTCCGGGCGCTGCTTGCGCAGCACGATCACGCCGACGGAGACCAGGACGAAGGCGAAGAGCGTGCCGATGTTGATCAGCATGGTCAGTTCCTTGAGCGGGAAGATCCCGGCCAGGAACGCGACGACGACACCGACGCCGACCGAGATCCGCACGGGTACGCCGCGGTCCGAGGTCTTCGCCAGCTGGCGCGGCAGCAGGCCGTCGCGCGCCATGGCGAAGAGCACGCGGTTCTGGCCCATGAGCAGCACCATGACCACAGTGGTGAGGCCGGCCAGCGCGCCGATCGAGATGATCGTCGCCGCCCAGTCCACGCCGTTCAGCGAGAACGCGTAGGCCAGGTTCTTCTCGCCGCCTTCGCCCGCGCTCGTCGCGAGGTCCTTGTAGCTCGCCATGCCCGTGACGACCACGGTGACCGCGATGTAGAGGACGGTGACGATCGCGAGCGAGCCCAGGATGCCGCGCGGCACGTCGCGCTGCGGCTTCACGGTCTCCTCGGCGGAGGTCGCCACGATGTCGAAGCCGATGAACGCGAAGAACACGATGCCCGCGCCGGCGAGCACGCCGAACCAGCCGTACGACGAGCCGCTGCCGAAGATCGCCTGGAACAGCGTGGAGTCCAGGGTGACACCGGACTTCTCGCCGGGTACCGACTCGGGGACGAACGGCGAGTAGTTGGAGCCCTTGATGTAGAAGGCCCCGACCACGATGACCAGCAGCACCACGGCGACCTTGATCGCGGTGATCACGGCGGACACGCGCGAGGAGACCTTCGCACCGAAGGTGAGCAGGACCGTCAGGACGCCGACGATGAGCATGGCGCCCCAGTCGATCGTGTGGCCCCCGATCTCGACCGCCGCAGGCCCGGTGCCGAAGACGGTACCGAGGTAGCTCGACCAGCCGCTCGCGACCGCTGCGGCGGCGATGGAGAACTCCAGCACCAGGTCCCAGCCGATGATCCAGGCGACGAACTCGCCGAAGGTGGCGTAGGAGAAGGTGTACGCCGAGCCGGCCACGGGCACCGTCGATGCGAACTCCGCGTAGCAGAGGGCCGCGAGGCCGCATGCGATCGCGGCGATCACGAACGAGATCGACACCGCCGGGCCCGAGTAGTCACCGGCCGTCGAGGCGCCGATGGTGAAGATGCCGGCACCGACGACCACGGCGACACCGAAGATCGTGAGGTCCCATGCGGTCAGCTGCTTCTTGAGTCGGGTACCGACCACCTCGGTGTCGGCGATCGACTGTTCCACCGATTTGGTGCGCAGCAGTGGGTTGGCCATGCGTGCTCCTGTGTCGTCTCGGGTGTGTGACGATTCATCAAACACCACTGCGGCACCGCGGCGGGGCATTTCAGGCGTCTGCACCCGCCTCCGCCAGCACCCGTCCGTCCGCCACGCGGTAGCAGCGGTCGGCGGCGGCGCGGAGCAGCGGATCGTGCGTGATCACGATGACGGTGCGGCGCAGCGCGATCGACCGCAGCACGCCCGCCAGTCGCTCGGTGTTCGCGCGGTCCAGTCCGGTGCTCGGCTCATCGAGGATCAGCACGGGGGTGAGTCGTCCCAGGCCGCGGGCGAGGGCGATCCGCTGCCGCTGCCCGCCCGAGAGTTCCTCCCCGCCCAGGGAGGTCGGCGTCGCGTAGCCGTCGGGCAGTCGGCGCACGAACTCGTCGGCGCCCGCCAGCTCGCCCGCGACGCACGGGTCGGCCCCGCTGCCGTAGGCGATGTTCGACGCGAGGGTCCCGGTACGGATCACGGCGCGCTGCGGCACGAGGGTCACGAGCTCGCGCAGCTCCGCGCCGGCCAGGCCCGCGCGGCCGCCCAGTTCGACGGTGCCCTCGGCCGGCGTCAGGCCGGCGAGGACGTGCGCGAGGGTGGATTTGCCGGAGCCGGAGGGACCGACCACAGCGGTGACCCCGCCCGGTTCGGCCGTGAACTCGGGGCAGTCGAGCACGAAGTCGCCGCGTCGCGCGCGGAGCCCGGCCACCCGGACCGGCACGGCGGTGCGCACCAACCGCGTCCCGTCGGGCCGGGGACGGGCGACAGAGGCCACGGGCCGGGCACCGTCGACCCCGAGACTCCGCACCGGCGGGCCGAGGGGCCCCGCGAGCTCGACGAGGCGCTCGGCGCTGATGCGCGCGCCGACGAGGGCGAGTCGGCTCTCGGCGACGTCCTGCACCCGGGGATAGAGGTAGCCGAGGTAGCCGGTGAGCGCGATCAGGGCGCCGTAGGTGAGTGTCCCGGTGCGCACGAGCACGACGCCCGCGACGGAGACGGCGATCAGCGTGAGTGCCTGCGCCGACCCCAACACCCCGCCGAACGCGGCGTGCACCCGCGCCTCGCGCATCCGCGCGCCGAACAGCGCCGTCCCCCGGCGGTGGACCTCGGCCGCCTCCGCGTCCTCCATGGCGTGCAGCCGCGCGAGCTCGACGGTGCCGGTCACTTCGGCGATCTCCGTCCCGAGGGCGGAGTGTGCTTCCCTCTCCCGCGCGGTCGCCCGCTCCTGGGCTCCGCGGAAGGCGCGGGCGAGCCCGGTCAACACCGGCACCGCGACCAGCGCGATCAGGGTGAGCTGCCAGCTCAGCCACCACGCCACGGCGACCAGCCCGCCGGTGGTGAGGATCGCGACCACGGCCTGCACGACCGAGACCGACAGTGCGGTCTCGAGCACCACGACGTCCTCGGTCAGCCGGACGACGACGTCGCCGGCGGAGAGGCGGTGCACCTCGTCCATCGGCAGCCGCAGGACCCGGGCCAGCACCTCGTCGCGCAGGGCGAGGACGGTGCCCTCGGCGGCGCGGCAGGTCGCGAGGGTCCCGGCGTAGGTCAGCACGGCGCCGAGCAGGGTCGCGCCCACCCACGCGCCGACCCCGCGCGCGGCGCCGGCGAGGGACGCGGAGTCGAGGACCGCGGTCAGCACGTCGGCCATGACCAGCACCGACGCCACCTCGACGAGGGCCGCCGCGACCAACAGCGCCAGGCCACCGACGAGGGATCGTCGGTGGCCCGGCGTGTGGGCCCACAGCAGCCGTAGCATGTCCGTGGACGTCATCGGACTCCTCGGGTCACTGCCAGACCCAGTCCCAGCGGCGGGCCTGCGGGTTCCAGCGACGCACGCGGCGGCGCTGGGGCTGCTGCGGCTTCGGCTGTCCCGGTCGCTGTCCCTGACCGTTGCCCTGTCCCGGTGCTGCCATGTGTTCATCTCCTTGCGTCGTGGCCTCGTCGGCCGTTCATCCGTTGCAAGGACCACTCTGGCGGCGCCGTCTGGACGCACTCTGTCGCGCGGCTGGCAGTCGCATGGGAACGCGGAAGTTACTCGCGAGTGTTACTCGTTGGTAGGTGAAAAGTGTTGGCGTACCAGCAAGTAACACTTACCGTCGGGCCTATGACCAAGACTTTCGCGCACACCACCGACCAGACCGTCGCCCAGCTCCTCAACATCGTCGAGGGTGGAGACGATGTGCTGCTCACGCGCGACGGCAAGCCGCTCGCCGTGCTCAGCAAGGCACAGCCCGAGGCCGTCGCCGTGGGTGACATGCAGACCTTCGACATCCCCGAGACGTTCTACGAGAACCTCGGCGGCTGCTGACCCGCTGCGGTGGCCTAGTGCCCGCCCACCAGCGTCCGGAAGAACTCCGCCGCCGGTGAGTGGGCCGCCACCACGACGCCCGGGTCCGACGCGGCCATCCACAGGCCGCTGCCCGCCGGGACGTCGATCGACCGGCCCGCACTGCGCACCGTCACCGTTCCCTCGGTGACGACCAGCAGTTGCGGGCCGCGTGCGTCCAGCTCCACCGACGCGGCGCGCTTGAGCGCGGTCCCGTCGAGCCGCACCCGCGACACCCGGAATTCCGGGGCGGGCGTCGAGAAGACGACCTCCGGGCCGACCGTCGCCGTGCGGGGCGCCAGGTCCGACGGTGCGCGGGGCGTGAAGTCGAGCACCCGCAGCAGCTCCGGCACGTCGACGTGCTTGGGCGTGAGCCCGCCGCGCAGCACGTTGTCGGAGTTCGCCATGACCTCGACGGCGGCGCCGCTGACGTAGGCGTGCAGGTTGCCCGCCGAGAGGTACAGCGCCTGCCCCGGGTCGAGCACGATCCGGTTGAGCAGCAGCGCCGCGAGCACCCCGGCGTCGTCCGGGTAGCGCTCCCCCAGGGTCAGCGCCAGCTGCGCCTCGCCCTTGAACTGCTCGGCGCCGCTCTCCAGGTAGCGCACGCAACCCGCGAGGACCGCGGGTACCAGCACCGCGAGCGCCGGCTGCGGCAGCGTGATCCAGGTGGTGACCAGCGCCCGCAGGCCCTGCGAGTCCGGCTGCCCGGCGAGCAGGCCCAGGTAGCTGTCGAGCTCCGGCACCGCCAGCACGCGCAGCAGGTCGACGGTGACCGCCGGGTCGCGGAAGCCGGCGAGGGCCTCGAACCGGCTCAGGGCGATGACGACCTCCGGCTTGTGCGCGGCGTCGCGGTAGTTCCGTTCGGGGGCGTCCAGCGGTATCCCGGCGGCGTTCTCCCGGGCGAAGCCCTCCTCGGCCTGCTCCCGCGAGGGGTGGGCCTGCAGCGAGAGCGGCTCGTCGGCGGCGAGCACCTTGACCAGGTAGGGCAGGCGGTCGCCGAACTCCTCCCGGCAGGCGGGCCCGAGTTGGCCGTCGAGGTCGGCGCCGATCGCGGACAGCAGGTCCCCGTCCGTCGCGGTGTCGGCGGCGTCGTACAGCTTGGCCGGGTCGGCGGGGTGCGCGCCGAACCACAGCTCGGCCTCGGGATGGTTGGACGGCACGTGCCGCCCCTGCATCGTCGCCAGGACCGTCCGCGAGCCCCAGGCGTACGGCCGGATGACTCCCTCGATCCGCTGCATCACGCCTCCCCCGTCAGGCGCCGGTAGACCGACGCGAGATCGAACCGTACCGCCAGCGCCAGCAGATCCAGCGCGTCCGCGCGCGGCCCCGTCGCCTCCGGCGCCCGCTCGGCGCCCTCGTCGACCGGCAGCGATTCCACGTCGGGCAGGGCGCGCAGCCGCGCCTCCACCAGCGGCGCGCGCTGCTCCGTGGTCAGGATCAGGACCCGCAGCGGCGTCTGCGCCGCGGGGCCGTCGAGGAACGGGTCGTGGAACAGCGGATCCACCGCGGCGCCGGTTTCCAGCGCCCCGCCGGGCGGCGCGGCCGCCAGCTCGGGCGTGGCGAGCTCCACATCCGCGAGCCCCACCGCGGCCACGACCTGCCCGCCGAGCGTGAGCGCCTGCGACGCCGCGTGTTCGGCGACGGCCAGGCCGGGCGCGGTGTCCGCGGTGAGGGCGACCCGCCGACCCGTCATGCGGGAGGCGAGGCGCTTCGCGGGATTGGACTCGACGTCGCGGTCCGGCGCGCCGCGCACGGCCTCGTCGTCGAGGGTCTCGGCGAGCGTGTGCAGGAAGCCCTCCCCGGGGGCGTCGCCCCGATCGGTGCCCGCGAGGCGCCCGAGGACGGCGAGCAGCGCGGCGGCGACCCCGACGAAGCCGAACCGCTCGGGCACGCGCAGGCGCGGCGAGAGGTCGACGGAGCGGCCCGCGGCCGCCTCGGCGACGGGCCCCTCCATGGGAACCGCGACCACGACGACGGCGCCGCGGCGCGAGGCGGTGGCGATGGCCCGGGCGAGCACGAGATCGCCCGCGTCGAAGCCGCAGACGACGACCACGTCGAGCGCGCCCACCCAGGGCGGCAGCTCGGTGGACCGGACGAGCGGGACGTCGAACCGGCCGGCGGTGAGGGCCTCGACGAAGCCGGCGGCGGCGGCCGCGGGGCCCGCACCGCAGACCACGACGACGGCGCGCGGCGCGAGGCCGTCGAGCTGGGCGAGCGCCCCCTCGTCGACCGCGGTGGCCACGGCGCGCGCCTGCGCGCCCGCGAGCGCGGCGGCACGCAGATGACCGCCCACATCGGCCGCGATCAGACCCGCCGGATCATCGAGATCGGCAATCTCGGTCACGGCTTCCTCCCGTCCCATCGGCGCCGCGTCCCGGCGGCGCCGTTCCGACCGCCGGGGCACATCGCGCGATCAGGCACGTACGATCGCCAGGATCCGCTCGGTCAACGCGCGCACCTCGTCCGTGGTCGCCGCCTCGACGTTCAGCCGGAGCAGCGGCTCGGTGTTGGAAGCGCGCAGGTTGAACCAGGCGCCCGAATCCAACTGTACCGTCACGCCGTCCAGTTCATCGGTGCTCTGGATTTCGTCTGCAAAAGCATCGAGCACGGCCCGCGTGCGCTCGCCCTGGTCGGCCACCGTCGAGTTGATCTCGCCCGACGCGGCGTACCGGTCGTAGACGCCCATCAGCTCCGACAGGGGCTTGCTCTGCTCGCCGAGCGCAGCCAGCACGTGCATCGCGGCCAGCATGCCCGAGTCGGCGCCCCAGAACTCGCGGAAGTAGTAGTGCGCCGAGTGCTCGCCGCCGAAGACGGCACCCGTCTCGGCCATCTGCGCCTTGATGAAGGAGTGGCCCACCCGGGTGCGCACGGGGGTGCCGCCGTTCTCGACGATGATCTCGGGCACGGCCTTGGAGGTGATCAGGTTGTGGATCACGGTGGCGCCCGGGTTCTTCGCGAGCTCACGCTCGGCGACGAGGGCCGTCACGGCCGACGGCGAGACGGGCTCGCCCTTCTCGTCGACGACGAAGCACCGGTCGGCGTCGCCGTCGAAGGCGAGGCCGACGTCGGCCCCCTGCTCGACGACGAACTTCTGCAGGTCGACGAGGTTCTTCGGATCGAGCGGGTTGGCCTCGTGGTTCGGGAAGGTGCCGTCCAGCTCGAAGAACAGCGGCCGCACGTCGAGCGCGTCGACGGGGCCGAGCACCGAGGGCACGGTGAAGCCGCCCATGCCGTTGCCCGCGTCGACGGCGACGCGCAGCGGGCGCGAGCCGGACAGGTCGACGAGCTTCCGGAGGTAGTCGCCGTACTCGTCGAGCACGTCCCGCTCGGACACGCGGCCGGGGGCACCGTCGTACGACGGGACGCCGTCGGCCACCTGCTGGGTAATCTGCCTCAGCCCGGTCTCCTGCCCGACGGGCTTGGCGCCGGCGCGGCACAGCTTGATGCCGTTGTACGCGGCGGGGTTGTGCGAGGCGGTGAACATCGCGCCCGGGCAGTCGAGCAGGCCGGAGGCGAAGTACAGCTCGTCGGTGGAGGCGAGGCCGATGAGGGTGACGTTCACGCCCTGCGCGGTCACGCCCTCGGCGAAGGCCGCGGACAGCGACGGCGACGAGTCGCGCATGTCGTGGCCCACGACGGCGTCGGCCGCGCCCTCGCCGCGGATCAACGCTCCGAAGGCGGCGCCCACGTCGCGGACGAAGGCCTCGTCGATCTGCTCCCCGACCAGGCCGCGCACGTCGTACGCCTTGATGACAGCCTGCACCGACTCCAGCGCTCGAACCACGCTCGACGACCTCCTGTGAACGGCGTGCGGAACCCCGGCGGGCTCCGTGCGGACGCCCCACCCTATCGGCAAACGGGACGCGGACCGGCATCCGGCGCGAGCGACGTGACGGCTTCTCGGGCGACTCTCAGTCGACGGGGTCGGGCAGCACCCGCAGATGGCCGCGCCGACCGGACCGGGCGGCGTGCTTGGGCGCCGATCCCCCGGGCTGCGCGGAGGGCGTGACCTGCGGGCCGCCGAGACCGTCGTGGACGGGGCGCATGGCTCCGATCGGCGGGAGCGAGCGCAGGGGCGCGTCGGCCGGCTCCGGCGCGCGGCGGCCCTCCTCGCGGGCGGCGCGCTCGTGGACGGTGTCGGCGAGCGCGGTGAGGTCGTCGTCGAGGGCGGCGTTGCCCACGGAGGCGGCGCTGTACGCCGGCAGGTTGCGGAGCATCTCCCAGCCGCGCGGCGCGGTCATGCGGGTGGCGTGGAACTCGCAGAGGTCCCAGGAATGGGGTTCGCTGGTGGTTCCCAGGGGGCCCAACACCGCGATCGACTGGCGGTAGTCGAACGTCAGCGTCGCCACGGCGTGGTTCCTGCAGCCGGGGCGGCAGCACTGACGGACGGGGTTCACAGCAAGAAGGTTAACCCCTGGCTCTGGCGGCGCGCTTCCGACACACCGGACGGCGCCGCGCGGCGGCCGTCTCGGGCGGTTCCACCTAGACTGAGAGCACGATGAGAAGCAGGAGACGGACGCCCGAGGGTGGCGCGCGGATGCGGCGCCGCGTGTCGCGGGACCGGCGCGGCCACGGGCTGCGCGGCCCGCTCGTGCCGCGCGATCTCCCGGCGCACCGGACGCGGGCGCAGGATTTCGACGAGGTGGTGCTCGACGCCTTCGCGGAGATCGACTCGCTGTGGCACGACAAGCTGAGCGATCTCGACATCGCCGTCGACGACGTGCCGGGCATACTGCCGCACGATCCGGACGCGGTGTCGTGGCCGGCCGAAGTGGAGGCCGATGGGCCGATTCCGTTGGCGCGCATGGTCCCCGTCGGCATCGACCGGCGGGGCAATCGCACGCGGGCGCGGCTGATCCTGTTCCGCCGCCCGCTGCAGCGTCGCGCGAAGACGGAGGCGGACCTGCTCGACGAGATCCTGGCGATCCTGGTGCACCAGATCAGCGACTACCTCGGCGTGACCGAGGAGACCCTGCTCGCCGGCCCGGACGCGCTCTGAACGCTCGGCCTCGGCCGGGCACTGTGAGGGAAGAAAGAAAGCCCGGGCGGCATGCACCACTCGGACGGACCGGTCGTGGGCGCCGCTGCGCGAGCAGCGGCCGCCGCGCGACGACGGTCAGATGATGCCGCGCTTGAGCTTGCGGCGCTCACGCTCGGACAGGCCGCCCCAGATGCCGAAGCGCTCGTCCTTCTGCAGGGCGTACTCGAGGCACTCGTTGCGCACCTCGCAGCCCAGGCAGATGCGCTTGGCCTCGCGGGTGGAGCCGCCCTTCTCGGGGAAGAACGCCTCGGGATCCGTCTGCGAGCACAGTGCGCGGTCCTGCCACTGATCCTCGACGGCCTCGTAGAGTTCCTCGAAACCCGCGGGCACGACACTCAAGTGCGCGCGGCTGGACCCACCGGAGAAGCTTCCGAACGGTTCACGATGAGCGTCGATCGTCATCGGCCCGCCTCCCTCGTTGCTTTCGTGGTGTTCGATGGTCTTCCTGTCTGCATGCCCCGCGCCGGCGAAGAGATCGCCGCACTGAATGACACGGTTGTGATTACACACGTGCAAAGCTGCCACGTCAAGCTGAACCGGAAAATTAGCTAATACCACCTGGATGCCCGAATGCGAGCCCTCGACACGTGGTTGAGATGTGATCCGCGTCATATTTCACACGCGCTCGCCGACGCACCACCCGGGCCCGCCGCGCCTTCGATCATGCCAGGAAAGAGGGCGTCCGCGCGACCTCCTCGAGCACCTCGACCCGTCCCGAGAGCCTCCGCCGGGCGACCACTACCCTCGGAGGAGTGAAGGTGACGGTGCTGGTGGGCGGTGTCGGCGGTGCGCGGTTCCTCGAGGGCGCACGCGAGCGCTTCGGGGTGACACCGTTCCCCGAGAAGGACGGACCGGCCCCCGACGGCGCCGTCGGCGACTCCGTGACCGCGGTGGTGAACGTGGGCGACGACGCGTGGATGCACGGCGTGCGGATCTGCCCCGACCTCGACACCTGCATGTACACCCTCGGCGGCGGTATCGACACCGAGCGCGGGTGGGGCCACCGCAACGAGACCTGGCACGCCAAGGAGGAGCTCGCGAAGTACGGGGCCGATCCGGACTGGTTCGGCCTCGGCGACCGCGACCTCGCCACGCACCTCATCCGCACCCAGATGCTCTCCTCGGGATACCCCCTCACGGACGTCACGGCGGCGCTCTGCAATCGCTGGCAGCCGGGCGTCCGGCTGCTGCCCGCGACCGACGGCCGGCACGAGACGCACGTGGTGGTCGCGGACCCCGATTCCACCGACGGCGCGAAGAAGGCCATCCACTTCCAGGAGTGGTGGGTGCGGTACCGCGCCGACATCGAGACCTTCGGCTTCGCCCAGGTGGGCGGCGCGGACGGCGGCGGCTCCGGGAAGGCGCAGGCCTCGCGGGCCGCGATCGCCGCCATCGAGGAGGCCGACGTCGTCTTCCTCGCCCCGTCGAACCCGGTCGTCTCCATCGGCGCGATCCTGTCGGTCGGCGGGATCCGCGCCGCGCTGCGCACCACGAACGCCCGGGTCGTCGGCGTCTCCCCCGTGATCGGCGGCGCGCCGCTGCGCGGGATGGCCGACCGCTGCCTGGACGTGCTCGGGATCGAGACCAGCGCCCAGGCCATCGGCGAGCACTTCGGCGCCCGCAGCGGCAACGGCATCCTCGACGGCTGGCTGGTCTCGGAGGAGGACGCGGGCGTCGCGATCGACGGCCTGCCCGTCGCGGCGGTGCCCCTGCTCATGAGTTCGCCGCAGGCCACCGCGGCCATGATCGACGCCGGCCTCGAGCTGGTGGGCCTGTGAGCTCCCGACCCGAGCGCGACCACGGCGCCGCGTCTCTCGAGATCCTCCCCGTCCTCGGCGTGCCCGAGGTGACGCCGGGCGACGACGTGGCCGCGCTGCTCGCCGACGCCGCGCCGTGGCTCGCGGACGGCGACGTCGTCGTGATCACCTCGAAGGTCTTCTCCAAGGCCGAGGGCCGGGTGCTCGACGCGCCGTCGGACCCCGAGGAGCGGGACGCCTTCCGGCGCCGCCTCATCGCGGAGGAGTCGGTGCGCGTCCTGGCGACCAAGGGGCGCACGTGGATCACCGAGAACAGGCTCGGCATCGTCCAGGCGGCGTCGGGGGTGGACGCCTCGAACGTCGCCTCGGACACCGTCGCCCTGCTGCCCGAGGACCCCGACGGCAGCGCGGCCGCCGTGCGCGCCGGCCTGCGCGAGCGCCTCGACGTCGACGTCGCGGTGCTGGTCACCGACACCATGGGCCGCGCCTGGCGCAACGGCCAGACGGACGCCGCGATCGGCGCCGCGGGCATGGAGGTGCTGCACGGCTACGCGGGCGCGGTCGACGCCTACGGCAACGACCTGGTGGTCACCGAGATCGCCGTCGCTGACGAGCTCGCCGCCGCCGCGGACCTGGTCAAGGGCAAGCTGGGCGGCGTGCCCGTCGCGGTGGTGCGCGGCTTCGCCGTCCGTGTGCCCGAGGCGGATTCGCCGCTCGCGACCGCCCGCGGCCTCGTGCGCCCGGGCGAGGACGACCTGTTCCACACGGGCGTCGAGCTCGCGCGCCGGCAGGCGCTGCTGGTGCGCCGCTCCGTGCGCGCCTTCGCCGACGAGCCGGTGCCGGCCGAGGACGTGCGCGACGCCGTGGCAGAGGCTCTGACGGCCCCTGCGCCGCACCACACGCATCCCGTGCGGTTCGTGTGGGTGCGGGACGCGGAGCGGCGTACGGCGCTGCTGGACGCCATGAAGGGCCAGTGGGCGACGGACCTCGACGGCGACGGACGCACGCCCGAGTCCGTGGCCAAGCGGGTGCGCCGCGGGCAGCTGCTCTACGACGCCCCGGAGCTGATCCTGCCGTTCATGGTCCCCGACGGCGCCCACGCCTACCCCGACGCCCGGCGCACCGCCGCCGAGGAGACGATGTTCACCGTCGCCGTCGGCGCCGCCGTGCAGTCGCTCCTGGTGGCGCTGGCCGTCCGCGGGATCGGGAGCTGCTGGGTGGGATCGACGATCTTCGCCGCCGACACCGTGCGCGAGGCACTCGGCCTTCCCGACGACTACCGTCCCGCGGGCGCGATCGCCGTCGGCTACCCGGCCGATCCGTCCGCGCTGTCCACTCCCCGGCCGCCGCTCCCGCCGGGCGACATGCTCATCGAGATACCCGCCCGCGCCGGCGATCCGGACGCCGCTTCGCCGGAAGGGCGGTAGCCGAGTGACTTTCGCCTCCCTGCACGCCTCCGCGATCGACGTCCTCGCCCGGTTCGACGCCCGCACCGATGGCGACGACGCCCTGCGCCACACGGTGCTCGCCTTCCTCGACGCCCAGCCGAACGCCTGCGCCCGCGCGAACGTGCCCGGCCACATCACGGCGTCGGTGGTCATCCTCAACGAGGACCGCACCCATGTGGTGCTCACGCACCACCCCCGTGTGGGCGAGTGGCTGCAGCTGGGCGGGCACTGCGAGGACACCGATTCGACGGTGGCCGCCGCCGCGCTCCGCGAGGGGCACGAGGAGTCGGGTCTGGCCGACCTCGTCCTCGATGCGGATCTCCTCACGCTGCACACCCACCCGATCCGGTGCTCGCTCGGCGTCCCGACGCGCCACCTGGACCTGCGCTTCCGCGCCCTCGCCGTGGGCGCCGGCACCCCGGAGCTGGCCATCAGCGACGAGTCGAACGACCTGCGCTGGTGGCCCGTCGACGCCCTCCCCGAGTCGGCGGAGCACACCACCGTCGCCCATCAGGTGCGCGCCGCCCTAGCCCGCGACTGATCGCAGGCCGCAGGGCGGCCGCCGGGAGCGCCCGCGCAGACGGAACCGATCACCAGCGACTTTTCTGAGAGGTATTGCGCCTAGATCTATCAATCCGTACGCTCCGAACAATCCGTCCGGCGCACCGTCGGACCCCGCGGGCCCGGCCCGCCCGACCACGACGAGGTGGCACGAGATGTTGGCGTACGAACGATTCGGCTCGGGTGAGCCGCTGGTCCTGGTCCACGGGATCGCGCACCGCCGCCAGGCCTGGTACCCCGTCGCCGAGCGGCTCGCGGAGCACCGCGAGGTCGTCCTCTTCGACCTCCCCGGCCACGGCGAATCCCCCGCGCTCGACCTCGCCGGCCGCACCGTCCAGGAGGCGCTGCAGCAGCACCTGGAGGACCTGTTCGACGAGCTCGGCCTCGTCCGCCCGCACATCGCCGGCAACTCGCTGGGCGGGCGCATCGCGCTCGAGGCGGCGGCCAGCGGCATCGTCAGTAGCGCGACCGGGCTCTCCCCCGCGGGCTTCTGGCGCGACGAGAAGGACTTCCAGCTGATCCGCGCGCACTTCGCCGCGCTGATCACCGCGGGTCGCGTGGCGGCGCCCCTCGCGCCGCTGCTCACCCGCAGCGCCATCGGCCGCCGCCTGATGCTCGCCTCGCTGATGACGCACGGCGAGCGCCTGAGCGCCGACCGCGTGCTCGGCGACCTCCGGAACATGGTCGACGCCCGCCACACGCTCCGCGACATCATCGGGGGCGCGTTCCCGTTCGAGGCCGACATCGCCGCCGACGTCCCCGTCACCATCGCCTGGGGCACGCAGGACCGCGTCCTCCTGCCCTACCAGGGCCGGCGGGCCCGCCGTCAGCTGCCGACGGCCGAGCACGTCTGGCTCCCGGGCAGCGGGCACGTCCCGATGTCCGACGATGCCGACACCGTCGTCGAGATCATCCTCCGCGGCTCCTCGCACGGCCTGCTCGCCCGCGCCGACGCGGCCTGAGGGCACAGCGGCGCGGGGCCGGGCGGGGCGATCGAGCGGAAGTCAGCCGATCCGGATGCCCTTGCCGACGGTGACCACACCACCGGCGGAGACGTTGAACCGCTCGCGCTCGCGCTCGAGGTTCACCCCGAGGATTTCGCCCCGGCCCACGACGACGTTCTTGTCGAGGATCGCCTTCCGAACCACGGCGCCCGCCTCGATCTTCACGCCGGGCATGAGCACGGATCCCTCGACGGTCGCACCGTCGCCGATGGTGACGTTGGCGCCGATCACGGAGTTGCGCACCGTGGCGCCCGAGATGATGCTGCCGGCGCCCACCATGGACTCCTGCGCGAGGCCGCCGCGGGCGAACTTCGCCGGGGGCAGGTTGTCGTTCTCGCAGCGGATGGGCCACTGGCGGTTGTACAGGTTGAAGATCGGGTACACGGAGACCAGGTCCATGTGCGCGTCGTAGAAGGCGTCGATGGTGCCGACGTCGCGCCAGTAGCCGGCGTCGCGCTCGGTGGCACCCGGCACCTTGTTGTCGCTGAAGTCGTAGACGGCGGCCTCCCCACGGGCCACGAAGGCGGGGATGATGTCGCCGCCCATGTCGTGGTCGGAGTCGGGGTTCTCGGCGTCGGCGATGATCGCCTCGACGAGGGCCTGCCGGCTGAAGACGTAATTGCCCATCGACGCGAAGGTGACCTCCGGGTCGTCCGGCGTGCCGGGCGGGTCGGCGGGCTTCTCCAGGAACTGGGTGATGCGGCCGGAGTCGTCGGATTCGATGCAGCCGAAGGCCTTCGCCTCGGTGCGCGGCACGCGGATGCCCGCGACGGTGACGCCCGCGCCGGACTCGAT
This sequence comes from Tsukamurella hominis, assembly GCF_965137015.1. Taxonomy (NCBI): domain Bacteria; kingdom Bacillati; phylum Actinomycetota; class Actinomycetes; order Mycobacteriales; family Tsukamurellaceae; genus Tsukamurella; species Tsukamurella hominis. Next base: position 39,539 of record NZ_CBCRZG010000015.1, read on the forward strand.
GTGCGCCTGCACCATCTGCGACGGGTCCATCCGGTACACGTGGTCCGCGCCGAAGACCACGATGTAATCGGGATCGTCGTCGGTGATGAGATTCATCGACTGGAAGATCGCATCGGCGCTGCCCGTGAACCAGCGCTTGCCCACGCGCTGCTGCGCGGGCACCGGGGTGATGTACTCGCCGCGGAAGCCGAACATGCGCCAGGTCTGGCTGATGTGCCGGTCCAGCGAGTGCGACTTGTACTGGGTGAGCACGCACAACCTCTGGTACCCGGCGTTCACCAGATTCGACAACACGAAGTCGATGAGGCGGTACGAACCGCCGAAGGGCACGGCGGGCTTCGCGCGGTCCGCGGTCAGCGGATACAGGCGCTTGCCCTCGCCACCGGCGAGGACGATTCCCAGGACTCGAGGCTGGTTGCTCACGGGGTCCACGCTAACCCCAATCCGGGCACCCGTGCAGCGTTCTGCGACAGCGGATCCTGTTCCACGGCGAAGCACAGGCGTCCGGGCGGACAACCACAGGTGAACCGCACCGCTCGGGCTCCGTCGAACCGCCTGCGTGCGTCCCCGGCACGCTCTAGCGTGGTGCCATGCGTGTAGCGATGATGACGAGGGAGTACCCGCCCGAGGTCTACGGTGGCGCGGGCGTGCACGTGACCGAGCTCGTCGCGCGGCTCCGCAGCCTCTGCGAGGTCGACGTGCACTGCATGGGCGCCCCGCGACCGGACATGGACGGGGTCACCGTCTCCGGCCCGGACCCCGAGCTCGCCGGCGCGAACACCGCGCTCGAGATGTTCTCCACCGATTTGCGGATGGCCAACCTCGCCGCGGAGGCCGAGGTGGTGCACAGCCACACCTGGTACACCGGCTTCGCCGGGCATGTCGCCGCGCAGCTCTACGGCGTGCCACACATCCTCACCGCGCACTCGCTCGAGCCACACCGCCCGTGGAAGGCCGAGCAGCTGGGCGGCGGCTACCGCCTCTCCAGCTGGGCCGAGCGCAACGCCGTCGAGTACGCGGACGCGGTGATCGCCGTGAGCCGCGGCATGGCGGACGACGTGCTCGACGCCTACCCGAACCTCGACCCCGCCCGGGTCCACGTGGTGCTCAACGGCATCGACTCGGAGGTGTGGCACCCCGCGCCCACGTTCGGCGAGGACTCCCCCCTGGTCGAGCGCGGCGTCGACCCGGACCGCCCCATCGCCGCCTTCGTCGGCCGCATCACGCGGCAGAAGGGCGTGAAACACCTGGTGGCCGCGGCACACCGGTTCGATCCGGACATCCAGCTGGTGCTGTGCGCCGGGGCTCCGGACACGCCCGAGATCGCCGCGGAGACGGCCGACGCGGTGGCCGCGCTGGCCGAGTCCCGGGACGGCGTGCACTGGGTGCAGGACATGCTGCCCACCCCGAAGGTGCGCGAGATCCTCAGCGCCGCGACGGTGTTCGTCTGCCCGTCGGTGTACGAGCCGCTGGGCATCGTCAACCTCGAGGCCATGGCGTGCGGCACCGCCGTGGTCGCCTCCGACGTCGGCGGCATCCCCGAGGTGGTCATCGACGGCGAGACGGGCACGCTCGTGCACTACGACGAGGCGCACACCGACGTCTTCGAGGCCGGCCTCGCCGATGCCGTGAACGCGCTCTGCGCGGACCCGGCGCGGGCCTCCGCGTACGGCGCCGCCGGCCGCGCGCGCGCCGTCGCCGACTTCAGCTGGGAGTCCATCGCCGCACAGACCCTGGACGTCTACCGGCACGCCATCGCCGCCCGCGCGTAGCTCCGCGCGCGGGTATCCGCGCACCGGGCGCGACTGTGCGAACGCGGCACGTCCGCACAGCGGCGTAGCGTGCGCGGCGGGCTCCCGCGCACGCAGCACGTACGCGCCTACCCGCACACGCGAAGCACGACTACCGCAGTTCGTAGACGCTGACGGTGCCGGACGCCGTCACGGCCGCGGTGCCGCCGGCGGTGAGGTCTGCGATCGCGGCGGCGCGGGCATCGGGCGCGCCGTGGTGCGCGCTCGGCCCCATCGCGACGAGGTCGGTCGCGGCCTCGGCGGTGAGATCCATGACCCACTCGTGCTTCTCGCGGGAGACGAGCGAGAAGTCGTGCAGCGCACTGTCGAGCCGCGCGACCTTACCCTCCTCGACCGAAATCATGCCGAGCGGCTCGACGATCTCGCGCAGGTGCCGCGGCCCGGGCGTGAGCACCACGAGCCGGCCGCCGGGCGCGAGGACCCGCGCGAACTCGGCCGCGTTGCGGGGCGCGAACACCGAGAGCACCGCGGCGACGGCACCGTCGGCGACGGGCAGCCGCGCCCAACCGTTCGCGACGACAGCGCCGATCGACGGTCCGCGGCGGGCGGTGCGCCGCGCGGCGGGTTTCGAGAGGTCGAGCCCGATACCGGTGCCGCCGAGCCCGATCGCGGCGCGGGCCGCGCAGGCACGCGCGAGGTACTCGCCCTCGCCCGCCCCGCAGTCGAGGACCGGACCGGCGGGCGCGCCGGCGGCGGCAGCGGCCACCGCGGCGTGGAAGGTCTCGTAGTGGCCGGTCGCGAAGAACCGCTCCCGGGCGGCGATCATCGCGGCGTCGTCGGCGATGAGGCCGCTCGCGTCGCCGGCGAGAAGGGAGACGTAGCCCTGCCGGGCCACGTCGAAGGAGTGCCCCCCGACGCACAGCAGCGTGCCGCCGTCGGCGTCGAATCCGCCGCCGCAGTGCGGGCAGGCCAGCGCGGGCAGCACCGCGGCCAGGCCGGGAGGGACGTGCACCATGGGACCCCCTGTGAACGAGAAGATCCCGCACGGTCACACCGCGCGGGATCTCCGAGGAAAGCAGGACGACGGGCTACGACGTGACGCCGCGCAGCTCCTCGCCGAGCGCAGCGGCCTCATCCGGCGTGAGCTCCACCACGAGGCGCCCACCACCCTCCAGGGGTACGCGCATCACGATTCCGCGCCCCTCCTTGGTCGCTTCCAAGGGGCCGTCCCCCGTACGTGGCTTCATAGCCGCCATCCGTTGCTCCCTTCAGATCCTTCACCCGCCCGAGCGCAGCCCGCCGCGGGTCCGCTCCACATTCTAGCTTGTGCGCTGCACCGATCGGTGCGGACCGCTGGCAATGCGCACCTAATCGGTCTCGGCGGGGGCCTCGGTCGCGGTCGCTGCGGGCTCCTGCTCGGCGGCCAGCCGGGCGCGTAGGACGTCGATCTCCCGCGCCAGTCGTTCGAGGGCCCAGTCCACCTCGGCCGGCTTGTACCCCCGTACCACCTGCTGGAATCGGAGCGCACGGACGTCGGCACCCGCGACGTCCTCGGCGGGGAGCACCGTCGGCGTGGCGCCCGTCTCCAGGGGCGGGGTGTCGTCGCCCCGCCCGAAGACGAGCGCGGCCACGCCGTACAGCACGGCCGCGACGGCCAGCAGGCCCAGGGCGTACAACACGATCACCATGAGGCCATCATGCCCGAACCTCCGGGAGGAAGAGGACACCGTCGGCCTCCGCCAGGCGGTCGGCGTCCAACGGGAAGTACGCCCCGAGCGCGTCCCGATCGGCCCGCACGGGCGCGCCGCGCAGCCGCTCGGCGAGCTCCGGCCCGGAGTACAGGCGGGGCGCCGCGGCCGCATCGCGCGCCAGCTCGCCCTCGACGGTGCCCGGCGCCGGCGCGGCGAGACCGTGCGCGGGCGCGGCGCCGATCGCCATCGCCACGTGCCGATAGCCGTCGCCGAGGCGCGCCGCGGCCTGCGCACCGCCGCTGAACCAGCGCACGGTGTGCGGTCCCATCCGCATCTCGCTCGCGCCGCGCTGCAGGTGCAGGTTGTGCGCGGAGGCGAGGGTCCCGCCGCGCCGCGCCTCGCGGTCGACGATCGCCAGCAGGTTCCGTCCCATCATCACGTCCCGCTGGGCGCTGAGCCGGCCGAGCCGGTCGGGGGTGTCGGTCGCCATGATCGCGTGGTAGCGCAGCAGGCCGACGGCGGTCGCGGCGTCGGCGCGCAGCCACCACCATTCGTCCTCCCGCTCGGCCAGTTCCGGAGCGTGCGCGTCGAGGACCGCGCACAGGTCGTCGGCCAGCAGGCGCAGGCGATCGGCGTCGACGGTGCGCCCGACGCCCCGGTCCGCCTCGTACATCGCGCGCTCGTCGGTCCACCGCGCCTCGTCACCGAGCAGCGCCTCGAGCTCCGACTCGGCGACGACGCCCGGGGCGACCTCGGCCAGCGCCGCCCTCAGCCGCAGGAGGTACGCGCGCGGGCTCGGGGCCGCCGCCATCTCCATCGGCCCGTCGAAGCCGTAGAACCGCACCGGCGTCTCCTGCGTCCGGTTGAGCGCGCGGAGGGTGCGCAGCAGCTCGCCCGTCGCCTCCAGTGCGTGGACGTACGGATGACTGAAGCCCTCATCGAGGACCCGATCCAGGTCGATCTCCGCGCCCGCGAGGTAGTCGTTCACCAGAGGCGCTCGGTGCAGGTCGGACTCGACGGCGATGGAGCGGTAGCCGCCGCGCAGCACCAGGTCCTCGATCGCGGCATTGCGGGCGCGGAGGATCTCCTCCGAGCCGTGCATGGGCTCGCCGAGCGCCAGCAGGCGGGTCGGGGTGGGCGCATCATCGAGGAAGGAAACCAGGTCTACCGGGTCAGGATTCATTCCTTTCACGATATCGTTGAAGCGCCCGTTGAAACTTGAGCGCAGAATTTCCGGTCACATGCCCGATAACCCTCAAAGTAGCTTGCGCCCCGTCGACCTCGCACGGCCGCACGGACTGTCCACCCAGGCGGTGCGGAACTACGAGGAGCAGGGCGTCCTGCCGCCCGCCGGGCGCACCCCGTCGGGCTACCGCGCCTACACCGAGCGGCACCGCCTCGCGCTCGACGCCTTCCTCGCACTGATCCCCGGGTGCGGGCACGCGCGGGCGGGCTCGATCCTGCGCGCAGTGCACCGCGACGACCCCGACGCCGCGTTCGCGCTGCTCGACCAGGCGCACGAGGAGCTCGCCGGCGACCGCGACACCTTCCGCCGCGTGCGTGCCGCGCTCGCGGACCTGGGCGCCCCCGGCGATGACGACGGGCCCGCGCTGTTCGTCGGCGAGGTCGCCCACCGCCTGGGCGTCGTCCCGGCCACGCTGCGCTCGTGGGAGCGGGCCGGCATCGTCCGGCCGGAGCGGGACCGCGCCACCGGCTACCGCGTGTACTCCCCCGCCGACGTCCGCGATGCCCGGATGGCCGAGCAGCTGCGGCGCGGCGGCTACGGCCTCGCCCGGATCGCGGAGCTCACCGAGCGCGTCCGCGACGCGGGCGGCGTGGAGCCGCTGCGCGGGACCTTGGACGGCTGGCACGCTGCCCTGGTCCGACGGGGCCGCGCCCTCGTCTCCGGCGCCGCGGCGCTCCATGCCCTGCTCGGGTGAGCCTCTATCGCAGCGAGGCCACGGGTGGGCGGTCTTCGAGCGACAGCTCCGTGGTGACCTCCGTGAACCGGTCCTCCGGCCCCGGCTCCACCAGGTACTGCGTGATACCCGCGCCCGAGTCCTCGATCCCGCAGCGCCGCAACGCCGTCCCGAGGATCTGGCGGCTCATGACGCCCAAGTCGCGGAGATCGCGGTTGCGGTGCTTGCGCACGGACAGGTTCACCTGCGCGATCCCCGCCAGCCCGTAGCGGGCCTCCGCGTCCAGCAGCAGGCCGATCTCCACGCCGTAGCCGGGCGCGAACGGCACCGAAGCCAGGAACTCGCGGGTTCCCGCGTACTCGCCGCCCAGCGGTTGCAGGATCGCGCGCAGCGGCGGCCGCAGCGCCGCCAGGATCGGCCGGGCGACGAGCTCCGTCACGCGGCCGCCGCCCGTCGGGTCCTCGCCCTGCTTGAAGACGCGCAGCGGGCGCCGGTAGTAGGCCTTGACGAGGTGCACCTCGGAGTGGAACAGCATGGGCCCCAACAGCCGCGGCACGTACCGCGGGTCGGGTTCGATCAGGTCGGAATCGACGAAGGCGATCAGGTCGCCCGACGAGGCCGCCACGCCGCGCCACAGCGCCTCCCCCTTGCCCGGCACCGGCGGTAGCCCGGGGATCGCCTCCTCGCGGCTGATCACCGCCGCGCCCGCGGCGCGGGCCCGCTCCGCCGTCGCGTCGGTCGAACCCGAGTCGAGCACGATCAGCTCGTCGACCAACGTCCCGACCAGCGGTGCGATCGTCGCGACCACCGCGCCGACGGTGGCCTCCTCGTTCAGGGCCGGAAGCACCACGGAGACGGTGCGTCCCGCCTTCGCGGCGACGAGTTCGTCGATGCTCCAGCGGGGTTCCTCGAAGAACCGGTGCGCGGTGCTCACGCGAGCCCCCGCACGACGCGGGCCGGCGGGCGGGTGCCGTCGATCGAGGCCACCATCTCGACCACCCGGCGGGTGTCCGCCACCTGATGCACGCGGAACATGCGGGCCCCGGCGTGCGCGGCGAGCGCGGTCGCGGCGAGGGTCCCGGCCACCCGCTCCTCGAGCCCGGCGTCCAGGGTCTCGCCAATGAAGTCCTTGTTGGACAGCGCCATCAGCACCGGCCAACCCGTGCCGACGAGCTCGTCGAGGTGCCGCAACAGCGCGAGCCCATGGTGGGTGTTCTTCCCGAAGTCGTGGGTCGGGTCGATGACGATGCCGTCCTCACGCACCCCGGCGGCGAACGCGGCCTCCGCGGCGGCGGTGAGCGAGTCGCGCACGTCGGCGACGACGTCCGGATAGCGCACTCGGAACGGGCGGGTGCGGGGCACGGCGCCGCCGGTGTGCGAGCAGACGAGGCCCGCACCGGTCGCGGCGGCGATCCGGGGCAGGTCGGGGTCGGCGCCGGCCCAGGTGTCGTTGATGAGGTCGGCGCCCGCGTCGACCGCGGCCTCGGCGACGGACGCCCGCCACGTGTCCACGCTGATCAGCAGGTCGGGGTGCCGATCGCGCACCTGCGCGATGAAGGGCACCGTGCGCGCGATCTCCTCCTGGGCGTCCACGTGCTGGCCGGGCCCGGCCTTGACGCCGCCCACGTCCACGACGTCGGCGCCCTCGGCGACGGCGGCGTCCACGCGCTCGAGCGCGGCGTCCACCGCGAAGTAGCTGCCGCGGTCGTAGAAGGAGTCCGGCGTGCGGTTGATGATCGCCATCACGAGCGCCCGGTCCGCCGGGACCGGGCGGCCGCAGAGGGTGGGGCGCACGGGGATCGGGCCCACCGACGGTGCGGTCATCCTAGGAACGCAGATCCGGGACCTTGGCGGCCGCGACGTCGTCCGCGTACCCGTCGTAGGCGGGCACGTAGCCGTCCGCGCCGCCGACGAACACGTACAGCGGGTCGTCGCCGGTCTCCGCGAAGCCCTGCTTGCGGAGCTCGCCCTTGAGGCTCTTGAACGTGGAGGTGACCTCCAGGCTGGGCACGACGCGCGCGTACAGCGGGATCGCGTAGCCCGGCAGCTCGTTCCGGAGCTGGGTCGCGAGCGCCGCGCCGTCGAACTCCCGGCCCTCGGCGAGCTTGACGGCGGCCATGCCGGCCTTGCCGTCGGCGCCGGGGATCGCGACGCCGTAGACGATCGCGCCCTCCACCTGCTCGGCCTCGTCCAACGCGCCCTCGACCTCGGTGGTCGCGACGTTCTCGCCCTTCCAGCGGAAGGTGTCGCCGAGCCGGTCGACGAAGGCGATGTGGTCGAAGCCCTGGTTCGTCACCACGTCGCCGGTGTTGAACCAGACGTCGCCGTCCTTGAAGCCGTCGCGGATCAGCTTGGCGTCGCCCGCCTTTCCGTCGGTGTAACCGTCGAACGGGGCGGACTTGGTGATCTTGGTCAGCAGCAGACCGTTCTGGCCCTTCTTGACCCGCTGCAGCCTGCCCTTCGCGTTGCGCAGCGGTCCGGCGGTGTCGATGTCGTACTCGACCACGGCGTGCGGCAGGGGGCACAGCCCGACGGTGGCCTCGATGTTGAAGACGTTGACGAAGGCGATGTTCGTCTCGCTCGCGGCGTAGAACTCCATGATCCGCTCGATCCCGAAGCGCTCCTGGAAGTCCCGCCAGATCTCGGGCCGCATGCCGTTGCCGGCCGCGACCCGGATCGTGTTCGACCGGTCGCTCGGCTTGGGCGGCTGGTTGAGCAGGTAGCGGCAGATCTCCCCGATGTAGATGAACATCGTCGCCGAGTTCTCGTTCGCCTCGTCCCAGAACCGTGTCGCCGAGAACTTGCGGCCGATCGCGAGGGTGGCGCCGGAGACCAGCACCGAGCCGAGCGCCACGAGCGCGGCGTTGTTGTGGTACAGCGGAAGCGGGCAGTACATGACGTCGTCGCGGCGCATGCGCACCGCGGTCGCCCCGAATCCGGCCATGCCCTTGAGCCAGCGGTAGTGCGTCATGATCGACGCCTTCGGCATGCCCGTGGTGCCCGAGGTGAAGACGTAGAAGGCGCGGGTGCTCGCGGGCAGGGTCGCGGTCACGGCGGGGTTCTCGGTGGCGCGCGGATCCTGCTCGCGCGCCAGCCGGGCCTGCTCGGCGAGCTGGTCGATCGTGAGTACCACCCCGTCGGCGGGCCGGTCCGCGGCGTCGAGCGAGTCGAAGGCCTCGAGGTCCTCGGCGCCGGCGATGATCGTGCCGGTCTCGAGGATGCCGAGGCTGTGCGCGAGCACGGCGCCGCGCTGGTTGTAATTGACCAGCCCAGCGGTGGCGCCGACCTTGACGATGGCGAGCATCACCAGCACCATCTGCGGGTGGTTGTGCATGACGACGCCGACCACGTCACCCACCTTGACGCCGCGCTGGAGCAGCACGCGCGCATAGGTGTTCACGGTGGCGTTCGCCTCGCCGTAGCTGATGCCCTCGCCGTGGAAGCGCAGGAAGTCGCGCGACGGGTGCTGCGCCGCACGCTTGGCGAACACCGTCCCGATGGTCTCCTTGCTGTTCGGCGTGCGCAGCAGGATCGACGGGCCCTCCTTGATCAGGAGGGGCAGGTCGGGCAGCAGCTTGCCGACGCCGCGCGCCAGATCCGCGACGCCGACGGTGCTGTTCTTATGCGTAGAGCTCACGCGGCGAGCCTACCGTGGGACCGCCGTACCACGGCACGCCTCGAGGGCGGCCGTGACGTCCGTCGCGCGCAGCAACCGACCGAGAGCCGCATCACCCACGAAGCCCTTGGCCTTGAGCCCGTCGATCCAGTCCAGCAGCGGCGCGTAGAAGCCGTCGTGATCGAGGATCACCACGGGCTTGTCGTGCATGGAGAGGTAGCCGGCGGTCCACGCCTCGAAGAACTCCTCGAGGGTGCCCACGCCGCCCGGCAGCACCAGGAAGGCGCCGGCGTTGTCGTCCATGAGCTGCTTGCGCTCGCGCATGGTGGCGACCACGAGCAGCTCGTCGGCGCCGTGGTCGGCGACCTCGCGGTCGACGAGCGCCGTCGGGATCACGCCGAGCGTGTGCGCGCCGCCGTCGCGGGCGGCCTGCGCGACCGCGCCCATCATCGACACGTGCCCGCCGCCCCAGACGAGCGAGTCCCCGCCGGCGGCGATGCCCCGGCCCACCTCGGTCGCGAGGTCGATGTACTCCTGCGGCACGGGGCGCGAGGCGCAGAAGACGGCGATCGCGGTCACGTGGGATCCACCTCGCTGGCGCCGGCCTCGCGCTCGCGGGCGGCATCGGCGCGCACGATGATGTCGATGGCCTCGGCCACCGAATCAGTGACGGTGATGAGGTCGGCGTCGCCGGGCGAGACCATGCCCTGCTCGGTCAGCGTGCCCCGGATCCAGTCCACGAGGCCGCCCCAGTAGGCGGAGCCCAGCAGCACGATCGGGAACCGGGTCACCTTGTGCGTCTGCACCAGGGTCAGCGCCTCGAAGAGCTCGTCGAGGGTGCCGAAACCGCCGGGGAGGCAGACGAAGGCCTGCGCGTACTTGACGAACATGGTCTTGCGCACGAAGAAGTAGCGGAAGTTGATGCCGAGGTCGACCCAGTCGTTCAGGCCCTGCTCGAAGGGCAGCTCGATGCCCAGGCCCACGGAGAGGCCGTCGGCGTCCTTGGCGCCGCGGTTCGCGGCCTCCATGGCGCCCGGACCGCCGCCGGTGATGACCGCGTAGCCCGCGCGCACCAGCCCGGCGCCCAGCTCGCGGCCGGTGGCGTACTCGGGCGAATCCGGCTTGATCCGAGCGGATCCGAAGACGGTGACGGCCTGCGGCAGCTCCGCGAGGGCCCCGAAGCCCTCCACGAACTCGGCCTGGATCCGCATCACGCGCCAGGGGTCGCGGTGCAGCCAGTCGGCGTCGTCCGCGTTCGCGAGGAGCCGCTGGTCGGTGGTCGACGATTCCGTCGCCGCCGCGCCCTGCACCCGGACGGGACCGCGGTAGCGCAGGTAGTGGTCGTGGGAGGGCTTCTTATCGGAGGCCATGACGCACAACCTACCCAGCGAGGAAGGCGCGCAGCACGGCGGCCACCTCGGTGATCTGCGCGGTCTCGACGTGCTCGTCGCGCTTGTGCGCGTAGTTGGGGTCGCCCGGGCCGAAGTTCACCGCCGGGATGCCCAGCGCGGCGAACCGCGAGACATCGGTCCAGCCGTACTTGGCGCGGAACCGGCCGCCGGCCGCCGCCACGAGCTTGGCCGCGGCGGGGGCGCCGAGGCCGGGCAGCGCGCCGGGCGCGGCGTCGGTGACCTCGAAGCCGAGGGCACCGTCGGCGATCGGCCCGGCGAGGACCTCGCGGACGTGCGCCACGGCCTCGTCGACGGTGCGGTCCGGCGCGAAGCGGAAGTTGACGTCGACGAAGGCCTCGTCGGGCACGACGTTCCCGGCCACGCCGCCCTCGATCTTCACGGCGGACAGCCCCTCGCGGTACTCGCAACCGTCGATGTCGACGGTGCGCGCGGTGTACGCCTGGAGGGCGGTGAGCACGGGGCCGAGCTTGTGGATCGCGTTGTCGCCCAGCCAGGAGCGGGCGCTGTGCGCGCGCACGCCGGCCGCGGTGATGCGCACCCGGATGGTGCCCTGGCAACCGGCCTCGATGAGCCCGCCCGAGGGCTCGCCGAGGATCGCGACGTCGGCGCGCAGCCACTCGGGGAGCTCGCGCTCGATGCGGCCGAGACCGTTGAACTGCGAGGCGATCTCCTCGCACTCGTAGAAGATCAGGGTCAGGTCGTAGGCGGGCTCGGCCATCGTGGCGGCGAGGTGCAGGAAGACCGCGTCGCCGCTCTTCATGTCGACGGTGCCGCAGCCGTGCAGGACGCCCCCCTCGCGGCGGCTGGGCACGTTGTCGGCGATCGGCACGGTGTCGAGATGGCCGGCGAGCATCACCCGCTGCGACAGGCCGCGATTCGTCCGAGCGAGCACGTTGTTGCCCACGCGGAGCACCTCGAAGCCCTCCAGCGCGCGGAGCGCGGCCTCCACCTCGTTCGCGATCCGTTCCTCGTCGTGGCTCACGCTGGGGATGTCCACCAGCGCGGCGGTGAGGTCGATCGGGTCGATGGCGATGTCGAGGGGCACAGCCCCAGCGTAGTAGCGCTACGGGACGCGACCACCACCAAGGCCGCGACGGCGGAGTCACCCCTCCAGGGTGGTGCTCAGATCGGGAGGATCGCCTTGGCGATGAGGAAGTAGAGGATCAGGCCGGTCGCATCGACGAACGTGCTGATGAACGGGTTGGAGAAGACTGCAGGGTCGACGCCGATGGACTTCGCGACGATCGGCATGAGCCCGCCGACGGTGGCCGACATGGTGCACACGCCGAACAGCGTGGCGCCGATGACCAGGCCCACGTCGACCCCGAAGAGGGCGCCGGCGATGACCGCGCCGAGGGTGCCGAGAACGAGGCCGAGCGTCCCGCCGACGCGGATCTCGCGGCCCAGCACGCGGAAGACGTCGGCGGTCGTGATGTCGCCGAGGGCGAGCGCGCGGGTCACCGTGGTGGCGGCCTGGTTGCCGGTGTTGCCGCCGGTGCCGATGATGAGCGGCACGAAGAGCGAGAGCACCACCATCTCCTGCAGGCTGTCCTCGAAGACGGACAGGACCTTCACGGTCAACGTGGCGCCGATCGCGAGAACGAGCAGCCAGACGACGCGCGAGCGCACCAGGGTCCGCACCGGCGTCGAGAGGTAGGGCCGGTTCAGGGGCTCCACGCCGCCCTGGCGCGCCGCGTCCTCGCTCTCCGCCTCCTCGAGGATGCGCAGGGCGTCGTCGACGGTGAGGATGCCCACGAGGCGGTGCTCGTCGTCGACGATGGGCATCACCAGGAGCCGCTGCTCGGCGCAGCGGCGCGCGGCGTCCTCGGCGGACTCCCGCGCCCGGGCCGTGCCCGCGATGTTCATGATCTCGCGCACCGGGGTCTCCGGGGCGCTGCGCAGCAGGCCGCGCAGCCCGACGATGCCGACGAGCACGCGGCCCGGCCCGACGACCGGGATGCCGTAGATGGTCTCGACGTCGTCGATGCGCGATTGCACCGCCGCCAGTGCCTCCGCGGCGGTGTCGCCGGGGTGGACGGAGACGAACTCCGGGGTCATCTCGCGGCCGACGGATCCCTGCGGGTAGCCGAGCAGGGCGGCGGTCGCGGCGCGCTCCCCCTCGGGCAGGCCGTGGAGCAGGCGCGCGGCGACGGTCCCGGGCAGTTCGTCCAGCAGGGTGACCCGGTCATCGGGGTCGAGCTCGGCGAACAGCCCGGTGACCTGTTCGTCCTGCAGGTCGTGGATGAGCTCGCCCTGCAGGGGCGCGTCGAGGGATTCGAAGACGGTGAGCGCCTCGTCCTTCGCGAGCAGCCGGAAGACGACGGCGCGGTCCTTGCGGTTCAGGCGCTCGAGGACGTCAGCCACCTCGTGGGACGCCAGGGGCGCGATGAGCGAGGAGACCGTGGTCAGGTCCCCGTCGTCGACCGCGTCGTCGATCCGGTTCGCGAGCTTGGCCGTGTCGAGTGTCGTGGTCACTGAATGCACGGTATCCGAATCCCGCGACTCCGCAGCGCGAGCGACCGCGGCCCCACCGGCGCCCGGTACCCTGGTCGCGTGACGAATCGTGGAGCGAAGGCGTACGGACTGGCCACCATCACCGACGACGGGACGGTGCTCGACACCTGGTTCCCCGCGCCGGAGCTGACCGACGGCGGCGGCACCACCGGGTCGGCCCAGGACCCGTCGGGCGCGCCCGCGGAGCTGGCGGCGCTCGCCGGCGCCGACGCCGACCGCAAGGTGCGCACCGTGGTGGTCGAGACGACGATCGCGGACCTCGCCGCGGCGCCGGTCGACGCGCACGACGTGTACCTGCGCCTGCACCTGCTGAGCCACCGCCTCGTGCAGCCGCACGGCCTGAGCCTCGAGGGCCAGTTCGGCCTCCTGGCGAACGTGGTGTGGACCAACTTCGGGCCCTGCTCGCCGGCCGGATTCGAGCTGGTCCGGGCGGCGCTGCGCAAGCGCGGGCAGGTGACCGTGTACTCGCTCGACAAGTTCCCCCGGATGGTCGACTACGTGCTGCCGACCGGCGTGCGCATCGGCGACGCCGACCGCGTCCGCCTCGGCGCGCACCTCGCCGAGGGCACGACCGTCATGCACGAGGGCTTCGTGAACTTCAACGCGGGCACGCTCGGCACGGCGATGGTCGAGGGCCGCATCTCGGCGGGCGTCGTCATCGGCGATCACTCCGACGTCGGCGGCGGCGCGTCGACCATGGGCACGCTGTCGGGCGGCGGCAAGGAGATCATCAAGCTCGGCGAGCGGTGCCTGCTGGGCGCGAACTCGGGCCTGGGCATCCCGCTGGGCGACGACTGCGTGCTGGAGGCGGGCCTCTACCTGACCGCCGGCACCAAGGTGACCGGCCCCGACGGTACGCAGATCAAGGCGCGCGAGCTGGCCGGGCAGAGCAACCTGTTGTTCCGCCGCAACTCGGTGACCGGCGCGGTCGAGGTCGTGCCGTGGCGGAGCGAGGGCGTCGAACTCAACGCCGCGCTGCACAAGAACTGACCCTGACCACGGGAACGGCGGCCGGTGCCGACACCGGCCGCCGTTCCCGTGCACCGTCAGCGAATACTCTTCGCGGGGAGGTCGCCGGCGGGCCCGACAGCGCACCCCAGTCCGCCGAGCACCCGGTCGATCGCGCGATGCAGAACCGGCCGCTCACCCACGGACCCGGCCACGGACGCGCGGGGCGAACCTGTACCCACGCACTCCGGATGCTGTGAAACCAGACGGGATTCGACCATCCACAGCCCCACGCCGCACAGCACCACCGCCGCACACAGCGCAGTGACCAGGGCGACCCTGATCTTCGTGAACGTCATCTTCACCGCCTTTCCATAACCGAACCTCGTTGATCTTTGCAATAGCGTAGCATTCGACCCGCGATGCTTCGTATACGTAAGCATTAGGCGGCGTCCGCGATCCGTGCCATCGGCCGCGAGCTCGGACCGGAGGGCTCGCCGCGTACACCGAACTGCAGACGATCTACCGCTGACCCGCCCGGCCCGGCTCCGCAGGGCCGCCGTCGCCGGCCAGGAGCTCAGCACCGTAGCGGGCGGTGAGCTCCCCCCGGGTCCGGACGCCCAGCTTGGCGAAGATCCGGGTCAGGTGGAACTGCACCGTCTTGGGTGAGAGGTACAGCTGTTCCGCGACCCTCCTGTTGGTGTCGCCCGCGACCACGAGGCGCGCGACGTTCAGCTCGTGCGGGGTCAGCGCCGCGACGTCCGCATCGGACGGTCCGCCCGCCCGCCCCAACTCGCGGTCGGTCGTCCGCAGCCGGGTGAGCGCCCCCAGCGACCCGAAGACCGTCGCGGCCTCGCCGAGGTGGTGCGCCGCGTCCCGCCGATGTCCGGTGCGCCGCAGCAGCATTCCCAGGTCGAGGTGCACGCCGCCCGCCGCGACCGGGAAGGACTCGGCCTCGGCGAGGCAGCCCCGCAGCACGGTCGCCGCAGCGTCGGCGTCGGGATCCGTGGCGGCGCGGGCGGCACCCATCCGGATCCGGGCGGGGGTGCTGTGCGGCGGGGGCGCGCCGTCGAGCAGGGCGACGGCTTCCGGGCCGCGGCCGACGTCCGCGAGCGCGCGGGCGGCGACGGGGTGCCAGGGCCAGAAGTCGGGGCCCGCCGCCCGGGCGGCGGGGTCTGCGAGCAGGGGCTGGACTGCCGCCAGGACGGCGCGCGGGCCGCCCCGCGCGGCCGCGGCCTGCGCCAGTGCGGCGGGGATCCGCTGCGTCAGGTAGCCGGTCGGGGCGACGCGCGCGGCGGCCGCGTGCCGGTCCGCGCCGTCGGCGTCGCCGCGGAGCGCGAGGATCTCGGCCGCCGTCCAGTGCGCGAGCGGCGAGCACAGCACGATCCCCGTGCTGTCGCCGAGGTCCACCGCCTCGCGGGCGCTCTCCAGCGCGGCGTCCCAGTCGCCGATCTCGAACTGCACCCGCGCCAGCCAGCCGAGCGCCCACAGCGAGACCCGGTGCGCGCCGCCCACGGCCTCCCGAGCGGCGGTGAGCGCGGTCCGCGCCCGGTCCAGATCGCCGAGCCCGTACTGGATCCAGCCCACGCCCAGCATCAGCCGCTGGGACACCGCGACGGGGAGGCCGGTCTCGGCGAGCCCCGCGTCCACCGCGCGGGCCGCCCCGACGAGATCGCCGGCCGCGGCGGCGCCGAGCCCGCGGAAGGCCCGGGATTCGATGGCGGGCGGGGCCGTGCCCCCGAGCTCGATCGCCCGGTCGGCCCAGGCGATGAGCGCGGGCCCGTCCCACCGCACGAGGGCGTCCAGGCCCCGACGGTGCGCGATCCGCGCGGCGGGGAGCGGGCTCAAGCGCGGGTTCACCGCGTTCCAAGCCCGCTCCAGCCGGTCCTGCGCCTCCGCGGGGCGGCCCGACTGGATGGCGACGTAGCCCAGCACGGAGTCCCGCTCCGAGCTGGCGGGGAGTGCCTCGATGGCGGGCACCAGCTCGCGGGCGGCCCCCAGGTCGCCTGCGCTGACGTAGGCGTCGACGGCGGCGATGCGCAACTCGCGCGCGAGGTCGGCGTCGGCCGCGACGCCGGTGGCCGCCGCGAACGCAGCTGCCGCCGAAGACCATTCGCCGCGGGCCGCCAGTGCGGCGCCATCGTCGGCGAGGGTGGCCGCCAGCGCCGCGTCACTCCCCAGGACCGCCGCCGCGCGGTGGCGCAGGGCGCGGTGCGGGTCGACCACGCCGGCCGCCGCGGCGTGCAGGCGCGCCCGGTCCGTCCACGTGGAGGCCTCCTCCACCGCGCGGGCGACGATCGGCGCGGGCGGCGCGATCCACGGACCGTCCCGGTCGCGGCGCGCGATCACCAGCCCGCGGGCGACCAGCCGGTCGAGCAGACCCGCGGTGACCTCCGTGCCCGCCACGGCGGCAAGATCGGTCGGGGTCGCACCCCCGAGGATCGCCACCGCGAGGGCGACGCCGGACGCCGGCTCCCCGACCTCCGCCAGCGCCGCGGCGACCCGCTGCCGCTCGCCCGCGGGCACCGCGTCGGAGGGCTGCCCGCCGGAGCACGCCGCCTCGTCGAGCGCGGCGAGCGCCGCCTCGATCGCGCCCCCGGTCCGCCGGTGCAGTCGCACCGCCGCAGCACCCGAGAGCTCGAGGCCGAGACCGCGCGCCAGGGCGGCGATCTCGTCGGCGGAGAAGGCGTCCAGGACGAGGTGGACGTCGGCACCGAGGGCACGCGCGTCGTCGCTCCACAGTCCCGAGGCGGCCGGCTCGGCCGTCGCCCGCGCCAGCACCACCGCGGTGCCCCGCTGGGCGGCGGCCGCGAGCTCGCCGAGTTCGCCGTCCCCGAGCCGCTGCGCGTCGGCGACCACCACGGCGCCGCCGGCATCGAGGGCCTCGAGCGCGGCGCGCAGGCGCGCACCGTCGTCCCGGGCAAGAGCGCCGAGCGCCTGGACGACGGGCGCCTCCGGGCGCGCGAGCGTCGCCAGGGCCCGCGCCCCGCGGCCCGTCGGGTCGCCGATCACGGCCGACCGGGCCCCGCGGATGCGCCGCACCGACCAGGGATCCATCGCCCCACGATAGGCGGGCGGCGCGGGCTCCGGGCGCCGGTTCAGCCGAGATCCCCGCCGCCGACCGGCAGGACCGAGCCGGTGAGGTAGCCCGCCTCGTCGCTCGCCAGGAAGCAGATCACCGCGGCCTGCTCGTCGAGGGTCCCGTACCGGTGCATCAGGCTCGACTCGAGCGTCTGGTCGATGTGCGCCTGGAACCAGGCCCGCTCGGCGGCGGTCTCGGGCACGTCGCCGCCGCGCGGGATGCGCCGCGGCGGTGCCTCGGTGCCGCCGGGCGCCGAGGCCACCACGCGGATCCCGCTGTCGGCGTACTCCATCGCGAGCGAGGCGGTGAGGGCGTTCACGCCGCCCTTGGCCGCCGAATAGGGCACGCGGTGCACGCCGCGGGTGGCTACCGATGAGACGTTGACGATGACCCCGTGACGGCGCCGCTGCATCGACGGCAGGACGGCCCGGCAGGAGAACAGCGTGGTGAGCAGCGACCGGGTCACCTCGGCGCCGATCTGCGCCTCCGTGAACTCGGTGAAGGGCTTGAACCACATCGCGCCGCCGACGTTGTTGACGAGCACGTCGATCCTGCCGAACCGCTCCAGCGCCTGCGCTGCGACGTCCTGCGCGCCCGTGAGCGATTCGAGATCGGCCACCGCCGCCACGGCCTGGGTTCCGTGCGCGGTGAGCTCGTCGGCCAGTTCGCGGACCAGGTCGGACCGGTCCACGAGCACGACCTGCCCGCCCTCCGCGTGCACCCGGCGGGCGACGCGCTCGCCGATGCCCTGCGCCGCGCCCGTGACCACGACGACCTTGCCGGCGAACCGCCCCGGGTGGACGAACGCCGGGGTGCGGGCGAGTTCCTGCTCGTGCATCGCGCGCCGCGTGGTCTCCATGGACCGCTCGGCGTGGTCGGCGACCAGGGTGCGTGCCGCCTCCCGGTCCCCGGCGGCGATCGCCTCGACGATGTCGAGATGGTCCTGGGCGCAGCGCGGGTGGATCCAGGTGGCGCTGCGCAGGGTGGTGTCCATGTGGCTGCGCACGCCGAGCCGCTGGTAGGCGGCGAGCAGGTGCTCGTTCCCGGTGAGCGTGAACAGGTAGTCGTGGAAGGCGGCGTTGGCCTCGGTGTACCCGGCGGCGTCGGTGAGCCGGTCGCCGTCGAGGTAGGGCACCGTGGCCTCCGCGAGGAGCCGGTAGCCGGCGAGCTGTGGCGAGCCGAGCCGCCCGAGCACGAGCTCCAGCGCGCCGAGCTCGAGGGCCTTGCGGGCCTCGAAGACCGCGTCGGACTTGCGGATGTCGGGGTGTTCCTCGCCGATCTCGTAGCCGTCCGCGCGCCCGGCGGGGTCCGGGTGCACGACCAGCGGCTGCACGTCGCTCGCCGGGAGGAGCGGCTGGCCGGCCACTCCCCGGGCGTCCGGATTCTCCAGGAGCGCACCGCCCGCGCCGACGAGCAGGCCGTCGAACGACAGTGCCTCCGCGGCCTCGGGTTCCAGTCCTGCCACCGCCGGCAGCGGGGTCAGGGGTTCGGCGGACGTGGACGCCGCGGGTGCGGCGCTCGGCGCGACGGTCCCCGGGGCCTCGGTCGCGGGCGCGGCCGGCGGAACGGCCGGTGCGGGTGCGGCGGCGACGGCGGGGAGGAACTTCTCGTAGTAGAACCCCGTGGCGGTGACCCCGAGCCGGTCCAGCTCCGCGCGGAAGCCCTCGATCATCGGCGGCGGGCCGCACAGGTACACGGCGACGTCGCCGCCGTGCAGGTGCGAGGTCCGCAGGATGTCGGTGACGAAGCCGCGGTGGGCGGCGGTGCTGTTCCGGTCGGAGACGACGTACTCGAAGTCGAACGCCCCCAGCTCCTCCCGGAGCCCGGCGAGCACGTCGAGCTGCGTGACGTCCGTGTCCTGGGAGACGCCGTAGAGCAGCTGGACTGCGCGCCCGGGGTCGCGAGTGCGCATGGACCGCAGCATGGACAGCATGGGCGCGAGACCGGTCCCGCCGGCGACGAGCAGAGCGGGCCGGTCGGCCTCGCGGAGGAAGAACGAGCCGAGCGGTCCGCGGAAGGTCACCCGGTCGCCGACCTTCGCCCGCCCCGTGAGCCAGTCCGACATCGCGCCGCCGCTCGGGATCAGCTTGACCAGGAACTCCAGCTCCTCGTCGTCGGGGTGCGAGGCGAAGGAGTAGGACCGCTCGGCGTCGGGCACACCGTCGCCCCCGGATCCGGGCACGGCGATGTTGACGTACTGCCCGGGCAGGAAGGCGAGGCGGTCCCGGTCGTCGGCGCGCAGCCGCAGCCCGACGGTGCTCGGGGTGAGCCGTTCCAGCCCGGTCACGGTCGCGGCGAACTCGCCGACCTGCGTCTTCGCCACCGCCGAGGTGCTGTTGATCTGGAGCACGAGGTCGGAGGTCGGCGACATCGAGCACGGCAGACAGTAACCCTGCTCCGCCTCGTCCGCGGTGAGGGCGTCCTCGACGTAGGTGCCACCGTCGTAGGTCCCGGACTCGCAGAGGGCCTTGCACGTTCCGCACGCCCCGTCGCGGCAGTCGAGAGGGATGTTGATCCGCTGCCGGTACGAGGCGTCCGCGACGGTCTGGCCCGGATCGACGGAGATGAACCGGGTCACCCCGTCCTCGAAGGCGAGCGCCACCTGATGCGCCATGATGAGATCCCTTCCGCCCGTTCAGACGTGGTAGATGTCGACGACGTGGTGGATGTAGTCGTTCTTGAGCACCACGGTCTTCCGGCGGAACAGGGGCTGCTCCCCGGAGAAGTCGAGCGTCGCCATGGTGGTGCCGTAGTACGGGTCGATCGTGTCGTACCGGAAGTACATGGTGTGCCAGTTGAACCGGACGTCCACCAGGTCGCCTCGGCGCTCGATCACCTCGACGTTGGTGATGTTGTGGCTGGTGCGCGGCTCCGGCAGCGAGGTCGCCGACGAGCGCTCGGTGCGGATCCGGAAGACGCGGTCCGTCAGGCCGCCCTTGTCCGGGTAGTAGACCAGCGAGATCTCGGTCTGCGGGTCCTCGGTGAGCTTGTCGTCGTCGGCCCAGGCGGGCATCCAGAACTCGCAGTCGTCGGCGTAGCAGTCCAGCCACTTCTCGAACTCGCGGTCGTCGAGGTACCGCGCCTCGCGGTAGAGGAACTGCTCGATCGCGTGCTGGTCGATCGCGGTGGTGGTCGTGGGCGCGCTCATCGGGTCGCCTCCTTCGCGGCGTCGGCGGCGAGGCCGGCCTGGAGGGCCTCCTGCCAGTACTTGTGCTGCACGGGATACAGGCCCTCGTCCTCGTTCTTGACGCCGGAGGAGACGACGCCGGTCATGCCGAGCGTCGTCGCGACCTCGTCCGGCCCGGTCAGCCAGTGCTCGGCGCCGCGGCTCATGTCGTTCCACTGGGCTGCGGTCGCGAGGAAGGTCTTCTGGCAGCTGCGGAACTCCTCGAGGTCGTCCGGCGTCGCCATGCCCGAGGCGTTGAAGAAATCCTCGTACTGGCGGATCCGCCAGGAGCGGTTCTCCTTCGACTCCCCTTTCGGGGCGATGCAGTAGATGGTGACCTCGGTCTTGTCCACGCTGATCGGGCGGAAGTGCCGGATCTGCGTGGAGAACTGATCCATGAGGTAGACGTTCGGGTACAGGCACAGGTTGCGCGAGCCGCGGACCATGAAGTCGCCCTTGGCCTCGCCGAACTGCTTCTTCAGCTCGTCCAGCCGGTCCCACAGCGGCCGGTCCTGCGGGTTGCCCGCCCAGGTCCACAGACACAGGTGGCCGTTCGGGTACGACCAGTAGCCGCCGCCGGACTTGCCCCACTGGCCCGCGTCCAGCGTCTTGGTGGTGTTGCCCGAGTCGCCCGTGTTGCGGCGACTGGTGGTGGCCGCGTAGTTCCAGTGCGTCGCGGTCACGTGGTAGCCGTCGGCGCCGTTCTCCGCCTGCACTTTCCAGTTGCCGTCGTAGGTGTACGTGGACGCGCCGCGGAGTACCTCGAGCCCGTCGGGCGACTGGTCCACCAGCATGTCGATGATGGCCGTGGTGTCGCCGAGGTGCTCCTGCAACGGGAGCACGTCCGGGTTCAGCGAGCCGAACAGGAAGCCGCGGTAGTTCCCGAACTTCGCGACCTTCGTCAGGTCGTGGCTGCCCTCGTGGTCGAACTGGGCGGGGTACCCGGCACCGTCGGGATCCTTGACCTTGAGCAGCCGGCCGTCGTTGCGGAAGGTCCAGCCGTGGAACGGACAGGTCAGGGTCTTGCGGTTGTCGGTCTTCTTGCGGCACAACATCGCGCCGCGGTGCGCGCAGGCGTTGATGAGCAGGTTCAGCTCGCCGTCGGCGCCGCGGGTGATCACCACCGGCTGCCGGCCGATGTAGGTCGTGTAGTAGTCGCCCGCCTCGGGCACCTGGCTCTCGTGCGCGAGGTAGACCCAGTTGCCCTCGAAGATGTACTTCATCTCGAGCTCGAAGGTCTCCTCGTCGGTGAAGATGTTGCGGTTCACCCGGTAGACGCCGTCCGCGGGGCGCTCGTCGATCGCCCGATCGAGCACGTCGGGGGACGGGGTGGGTGAGGGTTCGGTCACGGTCATGGGAGACCTCCGGTCGACTGGGTGGCTGTGATCCCCATCACCGTGCCGCGCGGCGCACCTCCCGCGCGCCGGGCATATCGCTAGCAACCCACCAGGGTGTCTTTTCTGCGTTGCGGGCACTAATCAGGACGGAATAGGTCCTGGTCTTTCCCAATCGATGCTCCTACCGTGAGATGCACATCACATCGACCACCGAGGAGGACGCCGTGGAGCTGCGACACCTGCGCCAGTTCCTGGCCGTCGCGCAGACCGAACACTTCGGCCGCGCGGCGGACGGACTGCACATCGCCGGCCCCGCGCTCTCGCGCACCATCCGGCAGCTCGAGACCTCCCTCGGCACCCCGCTCTTCGAACGCACCACCCGCCAGGTCGAGCTCACCGAGGCCGGCCGGGTCTTCGCCGCCGAGGTCCGCCGGATCCTCGCCGAGCTCGACGGTGCCGTCGGCCGCGCCCGGCTGATCGGGCAGGGCGCGAGCGGCGTGCTCCGCGTCGGCGTCACGGGCTCCGCCTCGTACGGTGTCCTCCCCCGCGTGGTCCGCCGGGTGAAGTCCGCTCTCCCGGACGTCGAGCTCACCATCGACACCGAGATGCTGACGCCGGTGCAGGCCGCCGCCCTCATCGACGGCCGGCTGGACCTCGCGCTGCTGCGCACCCCCGTCGCCGTCGAGGGCATCGCCCACCGCGTGCTCTTCGCGGAGCCCCTGATCCTCGCCCTGCCGCAGGGGCACCGGTTCGACGGGGACCCCGACGTCACCGTCGCCGACCTGCAGGATGAGGCGTTCGTGACCTACCCGGCGGACACCGGCTCCGTCGTCGACGGCGCCGTGGTCCGGACGTGCGCCGCGGCGGGCTTCACCCCGCGCCGCGCCCACCAGGTTCCGCAGACCTCCACGCTGCTCGCACTCGTGGCGGCGGGCCTCGGCATCGCCCTGGTCCCCCGCACCGCCAGCTCCATCCAGCTCCCCGGCGTGCACTTCGTGGACCTGCCCGCCACCGAGAGCGTCGAGCTCGCCCTCGCGTGGCGCGCCGCCGACGACTCGCCCCTCCTCGCCCGCGTCCTCGAAGCGCTGGGCGGGACCGACCTCACCGACGAACGGGAGACGGCCGCATGACCGACCTGCGCATCACCGCCATCGAGGCGATCCCGTACCGGATCCCCTACGTCAAGGCGCTGAAGTTCGCCTCCGGCGAGGTGACCCACGCCGACCACGTGCTGGTGCGGGTGCACACGGCGGACGGCCTCGTCGGACATGCCGACGCGCCGCCGCGGCCCTTCACCTACGGCGAGACCCAGGCCGGGATCGTCGCCGTGATCGACGGGATCTTCGCGCCGCAGCTCGTCGGGCTCGACGCCGACCGGCGCGCCGTCCTGCACGCCCGGATGCATCGCACCGTCGGCAATCCCGCGGCGAAGGCCGCCGTCGACATGGCCGTCTGGGACGTCCTCGCGCAGGCTTGGGGCACCTCGGTCAGCCGCGCCCTCGGCGGCCACACCGACCGGATGCGGGTGTGCCACATGCTCGGCTTCGACGCGCCCGCCGCCATGGCCCAGGAGGCCGCCGCCGTCCGGGACCGCTACGGCATCACCACGTTCAAGGTGAAGGTCGGACGCCGCCCCGTCGACCTCGACGTCGACGTCGTCCGCGCCCTGCGGAACACCCTGGGCGACAAGGCCGAGCTGTACATCGACGGCAACCGCGGCTGGACGGCCTCGGAATCGCTGCGCGCCCTGGACATGCTCGCCGACGCCGGCCTCACCCTGGCCGAGGAGCTGTGCCCCGCGGACGACGTGCTCGGCCGGCGTCGGCTGGTGGCGAACTGCCGCATCCCGTTCGTCGGCGACGAATCCGTCACCACCCCCGCGGAGGTCACCCGCGAGCTGCTCGGCGGCGGCGCCACCGCCGTCTCGATCAAGACCGCCCGCACGGGATTCACCGGCTCGCAGGAGATCCTGCACCTCGCCACCGGCCTCGGGGTGGAGGTCGTGATGGGCAACCAGATCGACGGCCAGCTCGGCACCGCCTGCACCGTCGCCTTCGGCGCCGCCCAGGCGGCCACCAGCGCCCGCGCCGGCGAGCTCTCCAACTTCCTGGACATGGCCGACGACCTGTTGACCGAGCCGCTCCGCATCGTCGACGGCGAACTGGCGGTCCCCTCCGGCCCCGGGCTCGGCGTCACCGTCGACCCCGACAAGCTCGCGCACTACCGCCTCGACGGATAGCGCCGTCGCCCTCAGCCTCAGTCACAACATCAGCCCACCCGAGGAGAAGATCATGACCACCACCGAATCCGAAGCCAAGGCCGCCGATTCCGGAGCCGGCGCCACCGCCGCCTTCCTCAAGAAGCAGGGCGCCGGCGCGGACACCCCGCCCGAGCGCGTCTCGCAGCTCGCGACCGAGGTGATCACCGCCGTGCACGACGTGGTGCGCCGGCACAAGGTGACCTACGCCGAGTACGACGCCGTGAAGTCCTGGCTCATCAACGTCGGCCAGGACGGCGAATGGCCCCTGTTCCTGGACGTCTGGATCGAGCACGTCGTCGAGGAGGTCGCCAACGCGCACCACCAGGGCAACAAGGGCACCATCGAGGGCCCGTACTACGTGCCCGACTCCCCCGTGATCGGCGCCCGCGGCGCACTCCCCATGCGCGAGAACGAGTCGGGCACCCCGCTCGTCTTCTCGGGCCAGGTCCGCGACCTCGACGGGAACGCCCTGCCCGGCGCGAAGATCGAGATCTGGCACGCCGACGCGGACGGCTTCTACTCCCAGTACGCCCCCGGCCTGCCCGAGTGGAACCTGCGCGGCACCTTCGTCGCCGACGAGGACGGCCGGTTCGAGATCACCACCATCCGCCCCGCGCCCTACCAGATCCCCACCGACGGCTCGTGCGGCAAGCTCATCGCGGCCGCCGACTGGCACGCCTGGCGGCCCGCCCACCTGCACCTCAAGGTGTCGGCGCCGGGCAAGGACCTGCTCACCGCGCAGCTCTACTTCCCCGGCGACGCACACAACGACGACGACATCGCCTCGGCCGTGAAGCCCGAGCTGGTGCTCGATCCGCAGCCCGCCGCCGATGGCAACGGCGAGACCGTGGTCTACGACTTCGTGCTCGATCCGGAGACCCGCTGATGGCGCTGTTCGCGGTGCGCATGGACGTCGCCATCCCCGACGACGTGGACCCGGCTGTCCGGGCCGAGACCATCGCCACCGAGAAGGCCTACAGCCAGGAGCTGCAACGCGGCGGCGAGTGGGTGCATATCTGGCGCATCGTCGGCCAGTACTCCAACATCTCGGTCTTCGACGTCGTCGACAACGAGCGGCTGCACGAGATCCTCTGGGGCCTGCCACTGTTCAAGTGGATGACCGTCGAGGTCACTCCCCTCGCCGGCCACCCGTCGGACATCGCGCTCGATGGCTGAGCGGGTCCTGCGGACCCGGCACGGCCCCGTCGGCACCACCGTGGCGGGCGACGGGCCGACCGTGTTGCTGCTCCACGGCTTCCTGTTCTCCCGCGCCATGTGGGCACCGCAGCTGGCCGCGCTGGCGGGCGCCGGCTTCCGCGGCGTCGCTGCCGACCTGCTCGGCTTCGGCGATACCGCCCCCGCGCCGCCGGGCGGCGAGATCCCCCTGCACCACCACGCGGAGGCCGCGCTCGACGTCCTCGACGCGCTCGGGGCCGATCAGTTCTCGGCGGTCGGCTACTCGATGGGCGGCCAGGTGGCGCTCGAGGTCGCGGACCTCGCCGGCCCGCGGCTCGAACGGCTCCTGCTCAGCGACACCTTCGCCGGCCTCGACACCCCCGAGGTCCGGGCCGCGCGGCGCGCGCTGGCCGACCGGCTCGAGGCCGAGGGCACCGTCCGGTACGGGGAGGAGTTCCTGCCGGCCGTGCTCGGGCCGACCACCGTCGCGACGCGGGCGGGGGTGTGCGAATCGGCTCGCGCCATGATCGCCGCGGCGCCCCCGGCCGGTGCGGCGGCGGCCCTTCGCGGCCGGGCCGGGCGGCGCGACCTCACCGCGGTCGCGGGCGGATTCGACGGCGCAGCGCGGGTCGTGGTGGGCGCGGAGGACGTCTTCGACGCCGGCGTCCTGGGCGCGGGCCTGGCCGCGGCGCTCGGCACCGTCGACCTGCACGTGCTCCCGGACACCGGGCACAGCCCGTCGCTGGAGACGCCCGAGCTCTTCGACCCGCTGCTCCTGGACTTCCTCCGAGCCGCCCGGTAGCCGTCAGGCGCCGTAGACCCGGCCGCCGACGCGCACGACCGGGCGACCACGCGCCACGGACCAGCGCCGGGCGCCGCTGCGCACCGACTCGACGGCCACCCACGCGCGCTCGGGCTCCGTGCCGTGCGTGCGCAGCCACGCGACGTACGCGCGGGCGTCGTGGGCGGAACAGTCCGCCTTCGGGTGCGCCGCCGCGTAGCCGACGAAGCCGCGCGGCCAGCCCGGCAGGGTCTTCAGCGCGGGGAGCGCCCTGGCCGCCGAGCCCGCGCGCTTCACCGCGAGGACCCGGGCGGTCAGGGCCGCGCCGCCGGCGTCGAAGCCCGCCGGCACCCGGCCGGCGAGCAGATCGGTGAGCACCGCCGCCTGGCGGTGCCGCAGCCGGTCCCGCGCCTCAGGAGGAACCACAGCTGCTCGAACTGCTCGACGAGCTGGACCCGCAGCTGCTGGAGCCGCAGCTGCTCGCGCTGCAGTTGGAACCGGAGTCGTGGCCCGAATGGTGCGAGCCGCCGTCGGAACCGCCGAAGAACCAGGCCGAACCGCCGCCGTCGCCCGAGGAGCCGCCGCGCCGGCGGGACCGCCCGCCGCGCCGCCCGCCGCTCTGACCGCCCGCGATGGACACGCATACGGCGATCACTGCGAAGATCACGAAGAACACCACCACGGCTTCCATCCCGCACCTCCTCGTCGTTCAGTCGATCCCGAGAACCTCTCGTAGGCACAGCATCTCGTGCCGGACCGCGGATTCGATCACGGACTCGTCACGTTCCAGCAACACTCCGGGCAACGCGCCCCCACCTGCGGAAACGCCCCCAAGAGAACGCTGTGAATCACGCCAGACCGCGAGCAGATCCAGAACTTCCGGACATATCGGATCGGCGTGGGTGTCGAGGTAGAGCCCCTTGTCGAAGCGTCCGCCCGCGATGTGCACGTAGGCGACGGCCTCCAGCGGGTAGCGCCGCAGTTCCGCAGCGGCGTCCGCTCCGCGCGCCGTGCAGGAGGCGTAGACGTTCGCCAGGTCGAGGACCAGGCGCACCCCGGTCCGGTCGACCAGCTCGCGCAGGTAGGCCGGCTCGTCGTAGTGGTCCTCGGGCCACGCGAACAGCGCGGCGATGTTCTCCAGGGCGAGCGGCACGGGCAGCACCGCCTGCACGGCACGCACGTTCTCCACGAGCACGTCGAGCGCCTCCGGGGTCCGCGGCGCCGGCATGAGGTGCCCGGCCTCCAGGACGTCGTCGTGGGGCCCCGGCGCGTCCTCGGCGGGAGCGTCGTCGAGCCCGACGGTGCCCGCCCGCACGAAGGCGACGTGCTCGCTGACGAGCGGCGCGTCCAGCGCCACCGCGAGGTCGGCGAGCCGCCGCACCCGGCCGGGATCGGGCAGGTCGGCGCCCGCGATGCCGAGCGTGACCCCGTGCGGCACCACCGTGACGCCCAGGCCCACCAGTTCCGCCAGCTCGGCGGGCAGAACGGCCGGGTCGACGTTCTCGGCCACGATCTCGGTGAACGCGACGGAGCCCGAGCGGGCACCGTCGAGCAGCATCCCGGCGAGCTCGGGCCGCCACGCGGCCGAGACCCCCGAGATCCCCATCAGGCCAGGCGCTGGGCGGCGGCGGCGATCCGCTCGTCCGTCGCGGTCATCGCGATCCGCACGTGCTGCGCGCCCCGCGGGCCGTAGAACTCGCCCGGCGCGGCGAGGATGCCGCGCTCGGCGAGCCAGTCGACGGTGTCGCGGCAGGGCTCGCCGCGCGTCGACCACAGGTACAGGCCGGCCTCGGAGTCGTCCACGGTGAAGCCGGCGCCGCGGACGGCCTGCAGCAGGACCGCGCGGCGGGCGGCGTAGCGGGCGCGCTGCTCGGCCTCGTGCTCGTCCACCGAGAGGGCGTACGTCATGGCGGCCTGCACCGGGAAGGGCACGATAGCGCCGGCGTGCTTGCGCACGGCGGCCAGCTCGGCGATGAGCGCCGGGTCGCCCGCGAGGAACCCGGCCCGGTAGGAGGCCAGGTTCGAGGTCTTCGACAGCGAGTGGATCGCGATCAGCCCGGTGGTGTCGCCGCCGCAGACGCGCGGATCGAGCACCGAGACGGGCTCGGCCTCCCAGGCCAGGCCCAGGTAGCACTCGTCGGAGGCGACGATCGCGCCGCGCGCACGGGCCCACTGCACCACCTTGCGCAGGTGGTCGACGCCGAGCACCTTGCCCGTCGGGTTCGACGGCGAGTTCACGAAGACCAGCGCCGGCCGCTCCGGGCCGAGCTGAGCAGTACCGTCGGCCCGCACCGGCCGCGCCCCGGCGAGCAGCGCACCCACCTCGTACGTGGGGTACGCGACCTCGGGGATGACCACGACGTCACCGCTTCCGAGCCCGAGTTGCGACGGCAGCTGCGCGATCGCCTCCTTGGTCCCGATCACGGGCAGGATCGCGTCCTCCGGCAGCGCGACGGTGCCGTACCGGCGGCTCAGGGCCGCCGCGGCCGCCTCGCGCAGCGCGAGGGTGCCGATCGTGGCCGGGTAGCCGGGGAACGCGGAGCCCTCGTAGAGGGCGCGGCGGATGGGCTCGGCGACGGGGTCGACGGGGGTGCCGACGGAGAGGTCGACGATGCCGCCGACGTGCGCCGCGGCCTTCGCCTTCGCGCCCGCCAGGGTGTCCCACGGGAAGTCCGGCAGGCCGGACGCCACGGGCACGCGCGGCACGATCAGTGCTCGGTGTCGGTGTTCATGGGCGGGAGCGCCTTGATGAAGGGGTGGTCGTAGTCGATCTTCCCCTGCTTGGCGGCGCCGCCGGGCGAACCGATCTCGTCGAAGAAATCGATGTTCGCGGTCACGTACTCGGCCCACTCGTCCGGCACGTCGTCCTCGTAGAAGATGGCCTCGACGGGGCACACGGGCTCGCAGGCGCCGCAGTCCACGCACTCATCCGGCTGGATGTACAGCATCCGGTTGCCCTCGTAGATACAGTCGACGGGGCACTCCTCGATGCATGCCTTGTCGAGCACATCCACACAGGGCTCTGCGATGGTGTACGTCACCTGTCATCTCCTTCGCACCGACTGCTTCCACCCGACAGTATTCCGCGCCGCTGGAACGTGTCACAAAGAAGTGTCGCCTAACCTGCCGGTGTGTGATTTCATTCACCAGTGCACGTAATCGTCGGTGTGTTCGGACTCGTCGTCTTCCTCCTCCTCGCGTACCTCCCCACGCGGAACGTCGCCATGCTCAAGAAGAAGGCGCCGTACATCCTGGGGATGCTCGCGATCCAGTTCGTGCTGGGCCTCATCATGCTCAAGACGCCCGTGGGCAAGTTCGTCATCGACGGGCTGTCGGCGGGATTCAAGCACCTCCTGAGCTACGCCCACGCGGGCACCGCTTTCGTCTTCGGCGGCCTCGTCGACTTCAAGGACGAGAACGGGGGCACCCCGTTCTTCCTCAACGTGCTCACCCCGATCATCCTGATCTCCGCGCTCATCGGCATCCTGCAGTTCGTCAAGGTGCTGCCGCTGATCATCAAGTACCTGGGCCTGGCGCTGTCCAAGATCACGGGCATGCCCAAGCTCGAGTCGTTCAACTCGGTGAGCTCGGCGATCATCGGCCAGTCCGAGAACTTCATCGCGATCAAGAAGATCCTGCCGACGCTCTCGGCCAACCGCCTGTACACGCTGTCGGCGTCGGCGATGTCAACCGTGTCGATGTCCATCGTCGGCTCGTACATGGCGATGATCCAGCCGAAGTACGTGGTCGCGGCCATCGTGCTCAACCTCTTCGGCGCCTTCATCGTGGTCTCGCTCCTGAGCCCCTACGAGATCGAGCCCGAGGAGGACGTGTTCGCCGCCCCCGAGCAGAAGAAGCAGTCCTTCTTCGAGATGCTCGGCGAGTACATCCTCGACGGCGCGAAGGTGGCGCTCACCGTCGCCGCGATGCTCATCGGCTTCGTCGCGCTGATGGCGCTCGTCAACGGCGTCTTCGCCGCGTTGTTCGGCGGCACCACCTTCCAGGACGTCCTGGGCTACGTGTTCGCGCCCCTGGCCTGGCTCACCGGAGTCCCGTGGAGCGAGTGCACCACCGTGGGCAGCCTCATGGCCACCAAGCTCGTGACCAACGAATTCGTCGCGATGCTCTCGTTCACCGAGCAGAATCCCGGCGGCCCGCTGGTGCTCTCGGCCCGCGGCGAGGCCATCATCCAGACCTTCCTGGTCTCGTTCGCGAACTTCAGCTCGATCGGCATCATCGCCGGCGCCGCCAAGTCGCTCGCCCCCGACCAGGGCGACCAGATCGCCAAGTTCGGCCTCAAGCTGCTCTACGGCGCGACCCTGGTCTCGTTCATCTCCGCGACGGTCGTCGGGCTCATCTCGTAGTTCCAACGGCGCGCTCCGGACCCGGCCGGGACGGGTGGGAGCACTGCCGCTCGCTTAGACCTCGTCCGCTCGCCTAGCGGCTCGCGGCCTCCGATGCGCTCGACGGCAGTGCTCCCACCCATCCTTCGTCACGTCAGTGCGGTCAGGTCCACGCGGAGGTCGAAGGGCACCGTCGTCGTGAATTCACCTGTGGAGGTTGCGCCTTCGTATCGGCCGTCGCGGAGTATGAGGGCCTCGATGCTCGGGCCGCCGTCGAGGTCGACGATCCAGTAGTGCGGGATGCCCGCGTCGGCGTATTCGCTGCGCTTGGTCACCACATCCTGGCGACGGGTTCCGGGCGAGAGGATCTCGACGATGAGCAGCACCTGATCCGCAGACACCTCGCGACCCGCGTCCGCCTTCCGGACGGACAGATCAGGCCGACGCACGGTCGGCGGAAACGACGAGTCGATGATCACATCGAGGTCGGGCGCCACCTTCCAGGCGGCGGGTACCACGGGGCCGACCTGCAGAATGAGCGCGGTGATCGCGTCTTGATGCGACGGCCTTGGACTCGGAGACACGATCAGGACCCCCTCCTGAAGCTCCGACCGCACCGCCGTGTCCTCCCCCAAGGCACGCCAGTCGTCCAGCGACATCAAGTCGACTCTCCGAGCTGCGGTCATGCGCCGAGTCTAGCGCCGCGGACCGACCGGAATCGGGGCTACGCCTCGGTCTCGGGGTCCGCCTCGACACCCGACGGAGCCGCGTTTCCGGCGAAGGCGGCCTCCAGGCCGAGGATCTTCGCGCCGTCGGAGGCGCGGGCCTCGACGATGCGGAGCGTGGCGAACTCGCCGACGTAGCCGGCGGCCGCACCCACGACCGGCAGCCTCCCCACCGTGTCGAAGACGCCGCCCGGACGCGGGCGCGATTCGAGCGCCGAACGCGCCGACTTCACGGTGTGCAGCACGTCGCGGACCGCGCCGAACGCCGAGAAGACGCCGCCCCGCAGCTTCTCGGTCGTCTCGCGCACGGGCACGAGGTCCTGGAAGCCCGGCTGATCCCCGAGGAGCGCGCGGGCGTCGATCTGGCGGCGGGACAGGACCCGCGCGACGAGGTCGATCTGCTCGGGCACCTGGTCCACGCCGTGCTCCCCCGCCACGCCCACGACGACGAGGGTCTGGTTCGCGAAGCCCAGGTAGGTCTGCAGCGGCAGCAGTCGCGCGACGAAGCCGAGGGCGCCGGGCCAGGCCACCGCCACCGTCGAGACCGCGCCGACGGGGATGACCCACCACCGGGAGCGGCCGTCGGCGTCGCGCTTGAGGTAGCCGTTGACCAGCGGGATCGGGGTGAGCCCGGCCAGCGTGGAGACCACCCGGACGCCGGCCACCGCGGGCCGCGCGACCGTGACGAAGACGCCGACGGTGCGCGCCAGCTCCAGGTCGGTCACCGTGCCCGTGACCGCGCCGCCGCGCGGCTCCAGCGCGTTCACGCGGCACCCCGCTGGGCGTGCGTCGTGGTGCGCTCGCGCGCCGGGCGCCCGATGCCGTTCGCGATCGCGTGCAATTCCGCCACCGTCTTCTCCGATCCGTGTGCCGATCCCGCCATCCGCGAGATCGTCTCCTCCATCAGGGTGCCACCCAGGTCGTTCGCTCCGCCCTGCAACATGGCCTGCGTGCCCGCGGTGCCGAGTTTGACCCACGACGTCTGGACGTGGTCGATGCGGCCGTGCAGCATGACCCGCGCGAGCGCGTGCACCGCGCGGTTGTCCCGCTTCGTAGGCCCCGGGCGCGCCGCGCCCGCGAGGTACAGCGGTGCGCTCTGGTGCACGAAGGGCAGCGGCACGAATTCGGTGAAGCCGCCCGTGCGGTCCTGGATGTCGCGCAGCACGTTGAGGTGCGTGACCCAGTGCGACGGGTTGTCGACGTGGCCGTACATCATCGTCGAGCTCGACCGGATGCCCACCTCGTGGGCGGTGGTGACCACGTCGATCCACGCCGACGTGGGCAATTTGCCCTTGGTGAGCACCCAGCGGACCTCGTCGTCGAGGATCTCGGCGGCGGTGCCGGGGATGGTGTCGAGGCCGGCCTCGCGCAGCCCGATCAGCCAGTCCCGCACCGACTCCCCCGAGTGGGCCGCGCCGTTGACGATCTCCATCGGGCTGAAGGCGTGCACGTGCATGCCCGGGACGCGCTGCTTGACGGCGCGCACCAGGTCGGCGTAGCCGGTGGCGGGCAGGTCGGGGTCGATGCCGCCCTGCATGCACACCTCGGTGGCGCCCACCCGCCACGCCTCCTCGGCGCGGTCGGCGACCTCCTTCATGGAGAGCGTGAAGGCGTCGGCGTCGCCCTTGCGCTGCGCGAAGGCGCAGAACCGGCAGCCGGTGTAGCAGATGTTGGTGAAGTTGATGTTCCGGTTGACCACGTAGGTCACCACGTCGCCCACGACGTCCTTGCGCAGCTGATCCGCCAGGGCCACCAGGGCTTCCAGTCCGGCGTCGTCGGCGTACGCGAGCGCCCGGTACTGGTCGTCGGAGAGCCCGCCCGGGTTCTTCTCCGCGGCCCGCAGGGCCGAGAGCACGTCGGATTCCACCTTCTCCGGCGCCGACAGCGAGAGCACCTGCTCGCGCACCGACTCCCAGTCGCCGAAGGCGGAGCCGAGGTCCGAGCGGGTGTCGGTGTTGCGGCCGTCGACGTCGATGGCGGTGTTCAGGTCGGTGCGGCCCGACGACGTCCACTCCTCGTCGGGCTCCTGCCAGGGCAGGCCGACGGGCATCGCGCCCGGGTCCGCGAGCCCCGTCTCCGGGTCGGCGAGGGCCGCGACGTGGGGCGCGACCCGCGGGTCGATCCACGGGCTGCCGGCGCGCACGTATTTGGGCTGCGCCGTGAGCCGCTGGCGCAGTTCGAATCCCGCGTCGGCGGTGATCGCCGCGAGCGCGTCGAGGTCCGGCCAGGGGCGCTCGGGGTTGACGTGGTCCGGGGTCACGGGCGAAACGCCGCCCCAGTCGTCGACGCCGGCCTCCAGCAGGAGCCTGCACTCGTCGGCGGAGACCAGGTTCGGCGGCGCCTGCACCCGCATCGCGGGCCCCAGCACCATCCGGGTCACGGCGATCGCCGCCCGGTAGACCTCGAGGTCCGCGTCCTCCACGGACCGCATGGCGGTATCGGGCTTGGCGCGGAAGTTCTGGATGATGACCTCCTGCACGTGGCCGAAGGCCTTGTGCACCTTGCGGATGGCCATGATCGACTCGGCGCGCTCGCGCTCGTCCTCGCCGATGCCGATGAGGAGCCCCGTCGTGAAGGGCACCGAGAGGCGCCCCGCGTCGGTGAGGGTGCGCAGACGGACCGCCGGGTCCTTGTCGGGCGAGCCGTAGTGCGGCTGCCCCTTCTCCGTGAAGAGGCGCTCGGAGGTGGTCTCGAGCATCATGCCCATCGACGGCGCGACGGGCTTGAGCCGCGAGAGCTCCTCCCAGCTCATGACGCCCGGGTTCAGATGCGGCAGGAGGCCCGTCTCCTCCAGCACCCGGATGGCCATGGCCCGCACGTAGTCCAGCGTGGAGTCGTAGCCGCGCTCGTCGAGCCAGGTCCGGGCCGCCTCCCAGCGGTCCTCCGGCCGGTCGCCCAGGGTGAACAGCGCCTCGTGGCAGCCGAGCTCGGCGCCGCGGCGCGCGACCTCGAGGATCTCGTCCGGCTCCATGTAGGCGCCGTGCCCCTCGGCCGCCAGCTTGCCGGGCACCGTCACGAAGGTGCAGTAGTGGCACTTGTCGCGGCACAGCCGCGTGATCGGGATGAAGACCTTCTTGCTGTACGTGACCTGCGGCGTACCGTCGGCCCCGGTCAGCCCGGCCTCGAGGAGCCCGGCGTCGCGCACCCGCGCCGCGGAGCGGCACAGGTCGTCCAGGTCGTCGCCGCGGGCCGCGAGCAGCACCTGCGCCTCGTCGACGTTGAGCACCGCCCCGTCCCGCGCCCGGCGCAGGGCGCGGCGCATCGCCGACGCCGTCGGCACGTACGGCTCCGCCGCGCGTTTCGGCACCGTCGGCAGCGGGAGAAGCGCGGGGGTCTGCTCTGAAGCGTCCGTCACTTCTCCGATGATGCCAGGTGTCCCGCGAGGATCGGCATCCCGATTCCACAGAGCAGGAGCAGGAGCAGCCGCCAGTCGGCGTAGAGCACGATGTCGCCGCCCGGCCCGCCGACGAGGAAGACCGCGACCACCAGGAGGAACGCGATCACGGGCAGCGCGCCGTGGACCGGCTCGCCGCCCAGCCGGCGGGCCGCGACGGCGATCGCCGCCAGGAAACCGCCGAACAGAACCGCGGAGAGCGGAAGGGGCGCGGCGCCGGCGTACAGGTAGAGGTACATCGTGGCGCCGACCGCGCACACCGCGCCGCCCACGGTCGCGACGCCGAGCAGGATCCGGTCCAGCGGCTCCATCACGCCACCCCCGCGAACAGGTCCCGCTCGACCCCGTCGGGGCCGGGGGCCGCGGTGCCGCGGGCCAGGACGTAGGCCTCCTCGGCGAAGACGGGCTGCGCGATCCGGTTGGTCAGGGCGAGGGCCGCGCCGTCCGCGCTGACGCCGAGTTGCGTCGCGTGGGCGCGGAGCGCGGCGCGCTTGCGGTCGAGGACGGCGGAGACGTCGATCCGGGTGGTGATCGCCGCGTCGTCGTGGGCGGGCAGATCGTCCGTCGCGGGCACGCTCCAGCCGTCGGGCAGGTCGCCGCCGCGTAGCGCGGCGAGGCCGGCGTCGAGATCGCCGTGCGCGGTCACCGTCCAGTACAGCTTCGCGACCGCCCAGGGCTCCCCCGGCACGCCGGGATCCGCCGCCGCGACGACGGCGGCGTGCGTGAGCAGGTGCGCCGCGATGTGATCGGGATGGCCGTAGCCGCCGACCTCGTCGTAGGTGATCACGACCTGCGGCCGCGTCTCCCGGAGGATGCTGGTGAGGGCTTCCAGGGGACTCCCGTCGAGCCGGTCCAGGTAGGGCGACGAGGCGAACGCGCGTGGGTGCTCCGCGGCGGGGGTGCCGGCCATACCGGAGTCGCGCCAGCGGCCCATGCCGCCGAGGAAGCGGGGCCGTAGCACCGGCCCGGCGGGGTCGCTCAGCGCGGCGAGCGCGCCCGTGAGCTCGCCGATCCGGTAGCCGCCCAGCTGGTCGGCGTTCTCGGCGGTCAGCTGCGCGAACCGCGGCTCCATCACCTCGCCCTCCTCGCCGAGCGTGCAGGTCACGACGGTCACGTCGGCGCCCTCGGCGAGGTAGCGCGCGATGGTCCCGCCGGTGGTGATGGTCTCGTCGTCGGGGTGCGCGTGCACCAGCAGCAGGCGCCGTCCGCTCTCCCGGGTCACTTGCGGGCCCATCCCTCGACGCCGGTGAAGACGCCATCGCGCGGCGGCCCCTCCAGGGTGACGCCCTGCACCGTAGGACCGACGGCCGTCAGCGTCACGTCCTGCAGGATCGGCAGGACGGTCGCGCGCGACCAGAGCTGCGCGTCGATCGCCGCGAGGTCGATGGGGCCGCCACGCAGGCCGTCGAGCGCGAGTCCCTGCAGGTCCGCGTCGCACAGGCCCGCGAGGTTGCCGCCCACGGTGGTCGCGGCCGGATCGTTCTCGAGGTTCGGGACCTGCGGCGTGCTGGTGGTCGTGGGTCGCTGCCCGCCCTCGGACGGCGGCGCGGGGCACTCGACGCGACTCGCGAACCGCTCGGCCGGCGTCGGGCCGGTGCTGGACCACCCGACCACGGCGTCGACGGCACCGTCGAGCAGCGCGGTTCCGGCGGCCACCTGCGGCTCCAGCGCCACCACCGAGGCGAAGACGCCCATGGCGCGCAGCTGGTCGGTGGCGTTGCTGGCGACGGCGAACGCCGCGACGTTGCCCTGCGGCACGCCGATCCGCAGGAACATCGGCACCCCGTCGCGGACGTACTGCTGCACGTTCTCGCCGGGCGACGGCGAGGGCGGCACCGGCAACGCCGACGGGTCGGTGCTGGTGCTCGGGCCGGCGGGCTCGGTCGTGGGCGGCGGCGGGGTGGGCGGCACGCTCTGGCTGGGCGGGATCGGCGCGTTCTGCAGCGTGTAGCCCGCGCCGGCCAGGGCCTGCTCCAGCCGCACCTTCGCCTCGGCGGGCGCGGGGCGCGCGGGCATCGTCGGGACGTAGCCGGGATCCGACGGTGCCAGCACCTGCGCGCGGGCCGGGCGCGCCGCGTCGCCGCCCGAGCCGACGGTGGTGAGCAGGTCGACGTTCACCGCGTCGAGGAGGGCGCGGCGCACCTCGACGTCGGCGAGGAACTTCGAGCGGGTGTTCAGCGTCAGCGAGAGCACGCGGGGATCGACCTGCTCGACGGCCCGCACCTCGTAGATCGAGGTGAGCTGCGCCAACAGCGACGGCCCGCCGTGCACCGAGACCACCTGCACGTCGCCGGTGCGGACGGAGTTCGCGAGCTGCGTGTCCGTGCCGCCCTTGCGGAGCACGATGCGGTCCACGAGGGCGGGCTTCATCCAGTAGCGGTCGTTGCGCTCGAGGGTGACCTCGTCGCGCGCCACGTCGACCTTCTTGACGAGGTACCCGGCGCCGGAGGCGGGGATCTTCTCCCGCATCGCGCCGTTGAAGCCGCCCGGCGAGCCCTTGATCAGGTGGCTGGGGAGCAGGTTCTGGAACAGGGTCCGCCACCCGGGCAGCGGCGCCTTGAGGGTCACGATGACGCGCTTGCCGCCCGCGCCGGAGGCCACGGATTCGATCTGCCGGTAGGGCGCGGAACCGACCGTGTCCGGGGCGGTGGTCATCGACTGCCAGAGGTAGACGAAGTCCTCCGCGGCGATCGGCGCACCGTCGGACCACTGCGCGTCCTGCCGGATGGTGTAGGCGATCTGCAGCGGCGCGGGGTGCTCGATCGCCGGGATCAGGTCGGTGTTCTGCTGCAGCGTCACCCGCCCGTCCTGCCCCCGGACCTCGCGGAAGACGCTCGGGAGCGTCATCGCCGCCAGCGCCCGCGAGGCGGAGGAGGAGTTGGACGCGAGGTGCGGGTTGAAGCCGGGGCCCAGCCCGTCGATCGCCACCTGCACGGTGGCGCCGGTGGTGGCCGGGGCCTGCGGCGGCGCGGAGGTCTCCGAGCCCGGCACCGCGGGCGGCGGGTCCGCGACACAGGCGGTGAGGGTCGTCGCGAGCAGGGCCGACGCCACCGTCAGCCCCAGGGACCTGTGCCGCACTCCTCGTGCCTCCTACCGCTCGCTCGAAGTCCACACCGCCCGCGGGTCGCGTCGCCGCGACCGACGGCGATCAGCCCGCGGCCTGGTCCCGCGACTTGGCGCGCGAACGCTCGCGGGCGCGCTCGGTGGCGTTCAGGTGCACCTTACGCACCCGAACGACCTCGGGGGTGACCTCGACGCACTCGTCGGCGGCGCAGAACTCCATCGCGGCCTCGAGCTCCAGCTTGATGGGCTTGGCGAGGGTCTCCATCACGTCGGCGG
Organism: Tsukamurella hominis; assembly: GCF_965137015.1. NCBI lineage: Bacteria > Bacillati > Actinomycetota > Actinomycetes > Mycobacteriales > Tsukamurellaceae > Tsukamurella > Tsukamurella hominis. Next base: position 76,993 of record NZ_CBCRZG010000015.1, read on the forward strand.
AGGACTGACGCATGTTGGTCAGCTTCTTCTCCTTGGTGACGTTGATGTCGAGGTCCTCGGCGCGCGGGTTGATGCCCACGACCATGCCCTCGTAGGTGTCGGCGCCGGGCTCGACGAAGAAGGTGCCGCGGTCGGCCAGCTGGATCATGGCGAACGGGGTCACGCTGCCCTGGCGGTCCGAGACCAGCGAGCCGGTGTGGCGGGCGCGGATCTCGCCGGCCCACGGCGCGTACTCGTGGAAGACGGCGTTGGCGATGCCGGTGCCGCGGGTCTCGGTGAGGAAGTCGGTGCGGAAGCCGATGAGGCCGCGCGACGGGACGACGAACTCCATGCGGACCCAACCGGTGCCCTGGTTGGCCATGGTCTCCATGCGGCCGCGACGGTTGGCGAGCAGCTGGGTGACCGAGCCGAGGTACTCCTCGGGGACGTCGATCGTCAGGTGCTCGAAGGGCTCGTGCACCTTGCCGTCGATCTTCTGCGTGACCACCTGGGGCTTGCCGACGGTGAGCTCGAAGCCCTCGCGGCGCATCTGCTCGACGAGGATGGCCAGCGCCAGCTCACCGCGGCCCTGCACCTCCCACTGGTCGGGCTTGCCGATGTCGAGGACCTTGAGCGAGACGTTGCCGATGAGCTCGGAGTCGAGGCGCGACTTGACCATGCGGGCGGTCAGCTTGTGGCCGGAGACCTTGCCGACCAGCGGCGACGTGTTGGTGCCGATGGTGACCGAGATCGCGGGCTGATCGACGGTGATCCGCGGCAGCGCGACGGGGTTCTCCAGGTCGGCGAGGGTGTCGCCGATCATGATCTCCGGGAAGCCGGCGACGGCCACGATGTCGCCGGCGACGGCCTCCTCGGCGGGCTTGCGCTCGACGCCCTCGGTGGCGAGCAGCTCGGTGACCTTGGCGTTGGTGATCACGGGCTCGCCGTCGACCTCGCGCATCCAGGCCACGGTCTGGCCCTTGCGCAGCGTGCCGTTGTGGATGCGAACCAGCGCGAGGCGGCCGAGGAAGGCCGACGCGTCGAGGTTGGTCACGTGGGCCTGCAGCGGGGCCTCCGGATCGCCCTTGGGGGCGGGGATGTGGTCGTGCAGGATCTGGAACAGCTCGTCGAGGTTCTCGGCGTCCGGGACGGCGCCGTTGGCGGGCGCGGTGGTCGACGCCTTGCCCTCGCGGCCCGAGGCGTAGATCACGGGCAGCCCCAGCGCGAGCTCGGCGGCCTCTGCGGCCTCGTCGGACAGGTCCGACGCGAGGTCCAGCAGCAGGTCCTGGGCCTCGGTGACGACCTCCTCGATGCGGGCGTCGGGGCGGTCGGTCTTGTTCACGACCAGGATGACGGGCAGCGACGCGGCGAGCGCCTTGCGCAGCACGAAGCGGGTCTGCGGCAGCGGGCCCTCGGAGGCGTCGACGAGCAGGACGACGCCGTCGACCATGGACAGGCCGCGCTCGACCTCGCCGCCGAAGTCGGCGTGGCCCGGGGTGTCGATCACGTTGATGACGGTGGTGGTGCCATCGGCGTTGACACGGTGCACGGCCGTGTTCTTCGCCAGGATGGTGATGCCCTTCTCCTTCTCCAGGTCACCGGAGTCCATGACGCGGTCGACCAGCTCGGCGCGCTCGCCGAACGCGCCGGACTGCCGCAGCATGGCGTCGACCAGGGTGGTCTTCCCGTGGTCGACGTGCGCGACGATGGCGACGTTGCGGAAGCTGGGCTGAGCCACTGTGGTTCTCCTGTGAGGTGGTCGTGCGCGCGCAGCGGCCGATGGTCCGTGGGCGCGTCGAAGGGGGCGTGCGGACACGCCTGGTCGTGACCAGGTTACTTCCCGAAGGCCCGAGGAGCCGCATCGTGACCGCCGGATGTGACGGTTGGCATCCCACGATTAGGTTGCGCTAACCTATTCAGGTGAGTAAGACCAAGGCGCACAAGCTCGTGGGCAGCAAGCCCAAGAAGAAGTGCTGCCGCAAGAAGACGCGGTGCATGAAGTGCCCCGTGGTGATCCACAAGCTCAACCGGATGGCCGCCCACGGCGCCACCAAGAAGGAACTCGAGAAGTCCCTGAAGACGGTGCGCGCCAACCCCGATCGCACGCGCGTGGCCTAGTCCGCCGACTCCAGGAGCGCCCGCAACGCGCCCGGATCGGCGGCGGTCGCGACGGCGCCCTCGAGTTCCTCGGGCGTCACCGGCAGGGCCCGCAGCTCCCCCACGAGGCCGGGCACGTCCGCGTCCCGGCCCGCGGCGGGCGCGAGTTCCAGCAGGAACGCCAGGGCGAGGGCGCGATCGGCGTCCGTGTCGCCGTCCTTCGGGCGGCGTAGGGCGGAGGTCAGAGCCCGGTAGGCCGCGGCGTCGTCGCCCTTGAAGCCGCTGAGGATGCGGGCGTTGTCGAGCGCCTTCGCGAGCCCGGACAACGCCGTCGCTCCGCCGTACTCGAAGTCCGGCTCGTCCTTGCGGATGATCAGCAGCTGGTTCCCCGACGGGTCGACCAGCGTGAACCGCGAGGCGCCGGGCCGGAAGCGGGTGAGCCGCGGCTCACCGGACGCGGGCACCTTCCCGAGGAGCCCTTTGATCGCGGCCTTGAACGCCGCGTGCTCGGCGGCCACGTCGTCGACCAGCAGCAGGCAGACCCCCGTGTCGTCGGCGTCGCGGGCGAAGCGCCCGAAGTGGACGTCGGCACCGTCGCGCGTGAACGCGAGGTACAGGTACGGGCGCACCTGATAGCCGACGCACGCGAAGCCGAGGGCGGTGTAGAACTCGCGCGTGGCCTCGGGGTCGACGCAGGGCAGGACGGGGACGGCGGTGGCGGGCATGGGGCCAGGCTAGAGCCGAATGCGGTCAGTTCCTGTCCGACGGTGCCGTCACCAGCAGGTTCGTCAGCACAGAGGTCAGGACGCGCACCAGGCCTGCGGGGTTCGACCGGTCGCCCCCGTGCTGCCACCAGGCCATGAGGAACTCGTTGACCGACGGGATGAAGGCCGCGTGCACCCACGGCGCGACGGGCCGCGCTCCCGCCGCCTCCGCCGCCGAGCGGATGGTCCGCGCCCACAGGTCGCGGTTGGCCAGCCGGTAGGCCTCCAGCTCGGCGCTGACGCCGACCACCTCGACGAAGGCCACCCGCAGCCCCCGCGGGTCGGCGAGGACCGCGTCGATGTACGCCGTCAGGCCGGACGCGACCAGCGTCGCGACGGCCCCGTCGCCCGTGCCGGCGGCGCGGGCACCGTCGGCCAACGCGGCGGCGACGGCGGCGCGCCCGCGGTCGTGGACGGCCGTGTACAGGTGTCGCAGGAGGGCCTCGCGGTCGGCGAACTGCTCGTAGAAGTGGCGCCGCGACACCTTCGCCCGCTCGCACACGTCCGCGACCGTCGTCTGTTGGTACCCGACGGTGGCGAACAGCTCCAGCCCGGCGTCCTCGAGCCGGGCCAGGCGCTCGGCGTGCCGGGTGCGTGCGTCGGCGCCGCCGTAGACCCGTCCGGCGGCGCCGGTCCTCGAGGCGGTCACGACGTCGAGGCGGTGGCGCCCCACCAGATGTTCACGTCGCCGTCCACGGCGAACTCGTCGATCGCGGCCAACTCGTCGGCGGTGAACGCGAGGTTCGCGACGGCGCCCACGCTGTCCTCGAGCTGCGCGACGCTGGACGCCCCGATCAGCGCGGACGTCACCGCCGGCGAGCGCAGCACCCACGCGATCGCCATCTGCGCGAGCGTCTGCCCCCGGTCGGCGGCGATGCCCGCGAGTCCGCGCACGCGCGCCAGGTTCTCCTCCGACAGCATGCCGCCGGAGAGGCTCTTGCCCGCGGCGGCGCGGGAGTCCTCCGGCACGCCGCCGAGGTAGCGGTCGGTGAGCAGGCCCTGCGCGAGCGGTGAGAAGGCGATGACGCCCATGCCCTCGGCGGCGGTGGTCTCCAGGAGCGAGGGCCCGCCGGTCTCCCCGCCGCGCTCGATCCAGCGGTTGAGCATCGAGTACGAGGGCTGGTGGATGAGCAGCGGCGTGCCGAGCCCGCGCATGATCTCCTGCGCCCGCGCGGTGAGTTCGGCGCTGTACGACGAGATCCCCACGTACAGCGCCCGCCCCGACGTGACGGCGGTGTGCAGCGCGCCCATGGTCTCCTCGAGCGGCGTCTCGGGGTCGGGACGGTGGCTGTAGAAGATGTCCACGTGGTCGAGGCCCATCCGCCGCAGCGAGCTGTCCAGCGAGGAGAGCAGGTACTTGCGGGAGCCGCCGAAGCCGTAGGGGCCGGGCTGCATGTCCCAGCCCGCCTTCGAGGAGATGATGAGCTGGTCGCGGTACGGCCGGAAGTCCTCGGCGAAGAGGGTGCCGAAGTTCCGCTCCGCGCTGCCGGGCGGCGGGCCGTAGTTGTTCGCCAGGTCGAAGTGGGTCACGCCCAGGTCGAAGGCGCGGCGCAGGATGTCGCGCTGGGTCTGCAGCGGCTTGTCGTCGCCGAAGTTGTGCCACAGGCCCAGTGAGACCGCCGGGAGCTTCAGGCCCGACTCCCCCACCCGGCGGTACGGCACCCCGTCGTAGCGGCGATCGGCGGCGACGTACGGATCGAATGCACCCATGCCCCCATCATGCCCGGCGCAGGGCGCCGCCGGGCCTACGATCGGCAGCATGAGCGACGAGGCGACGGACGGAACCCAGGACGAGAGCCTGCTGACGGTGCTCGTCGCGTTCGGCGCGAACGTGCTGATCGCGGTGGCGAAGTCGGTGGCGGCGGTGGTCACCGGCTCGGCGGCGATGGTGGCGGAGGCCGCGCACTCGTGGGCCGACACGGGCAACGAGGTGTTCCTCCTCATCGGGGCGAAGCGCGCCGCGAAACCCGCCGACGAGACGCATCCCTTCGGGTACGGCCGCTCGGGCTACGTCTGGTCGATGTTCGCGGCCTTCGGCCTGTTCAGCGTCGGCGCGGCCGTCTCGGTGTGGCACGGGATCTCGGCGCTCGGCGCGCCCGAGGAGGCGACGGACTACGGCTGGGGCTACGCCGTGCTGGCCATCTCCTTCGTGCTCGAGGGCATCTCATTCCTGCAGGCGCTGCGGCAGACGAAGGAGGGAGCGCAGGAGCGGATGCTGCACCCGCTCCGTTACGTGCGGGTGACCTCGAACCCGGTGCTGCGGTCGGTCTTCGCGGAGGACCTCAGCGCGCTCATCGGCATCGTCATCGCCGCGAGCGCGATGGCGCTGCACCAGATCACGGGGAACCCCGTGTGGGACGCCGTCGGGTCGATCCTGGTCGGCATCCTGCTGGGCTTCGTCGCGGTGTTCCTGATCCGGCGCAACATGGACTTCCTCACGGGCGAGGAGGCGACGCCGCTGGCTCGCAACCGCATGCTGGAGGCGCTGCAGTCCCACCCGGACGTCAAGCAGGTGAGCTTCCTGCACATGGAGTGGGTCGGCGCCGACCGGCTCTTCCTCGTCGCGGCCGTCGACCTCGAGGGCGACCTGCCGGAGTCCCAGGTCGCGGCGCGGCTGGCCGCGATCTCGGACGACATGAACCGCATCCCCCGCATCCAGCGGGCTCTGTTCACCCTGACCCGCCCCGGCGACACCACGCGGCTGTCCGCCGAGCCACTGCCCGACTGGTACCTCCCCGAGGAGGAGCGCCGTCCGTAGCGGTCGGTCCCGGCGCTACCCGAGTCGCGCCGCGAGCCGGGAGGCGTTCATGTGCGCGATGGCCTCGATGGAGATCATCGGGTTCACGCCGCTCGGCGTGGGGAAGCACGAGGCGTCGGCCACCACGAGGTTCGGCACCTCCCAGGTCGCGCCGTCGGGATCCGTCGCCGAGGTGTCGCGGCTTCCGCCCATCGCAGCGGTGCCCATGATGTGCAGCGCGATCATCATGCACCGGGCGGGCGCGTAGCCCTCCCGCTGCGCGGCGGCGGCGAAGCCGTCGAGCGCCCCGGGCAGGCCGGCGGCGACGCGGTTCTGGTGCGAGCTGCGCACCGACGTCGCGCCCGCGGCCGCCAGGATCTCGGCCGCGCCCACCACGCCGCGCTGCATGTGCGCGGCGTCGCGCTCGTTCAGCCGGTACCGCACGGCGGGCTCGCCGTCGCGCCCGACGGTGACCCGACCGCTGCCGGTGTCGCGGACGATGACGCCCACCTGCACGGTGTGCCGCATCGCCCGCATGTCGGCGGCGTGCTGCGCCGCGGAGTGCCAGGGCTGGAACAGCGTGATCGCGCCGGGGCTCACGGGACCGGTCTCGTAGATGACGCCGTAGCCGCGGCCGTCGAGGTCGGCGTGCTCGGTGGAGTAGCGGGTCTGCAGGCCGCCCTCCCAGGGGCGAACGTCCTCGTCGAAGACGCCGGCCACCGCGGTCACCGGGTGCAGCCGCAGGTTCTCACCGATCCGCCCGTTCCGCAGGCCCGAGCGCCGCAGCAGCGGCGGGGTCTGCAGCGAGCCCGCCGCGACCACGACGGCCTTCGCGGCGACGGTGACGGGGGCACCGCCGGGCCCGACGGCCTCGACGCCGGTCGCGCGGCCCCGCTCGACGATCACGCGCCGGACCTCGACGGCGTCCTGGAGCCACGTCTTGGCGGTGGACTGCTTGGCCCCGATGCGGCAGCCGTAGCCGCAGCGCCCGCACTCGATGCCCTGGTCGCAGCCGATCACGTTGCGGGGCATGGCGTCGCACTGCCAACCGAGCGCGGTGAGGCCGCGCTCGAGGATCGCGTCGCGCGCGGAGGCGGTGCCGTGGTCGGTGTTCACGCCCAGCCGCCGCTGCACGGCGTCGAGCGAGCGCGTGAACTCGTCGCCGGCGAACTGTCGCGCGCCGTGCGCGGCCCACTCGGCCCGGACGTGCTCGGGTGTGGCGAAGGAGGTGGTCCAGTTGACGACGGTGCCGCCGCCGAGGGTGCCGCCGGCCATGAGGGACGAGATCTGCCCCTCGGCCGAGATCGCGGGCGCCCCCGCGTACAGCGTGGTGAGCGACTCGAGCTCGCCGCGGCCGAAGTCGCGGTCGTCGTGGTAGCCGCCGCGTTCGAGGACGAGCACGTCGAGGCCGGCGGCGGCGAGCACGGCGGCCGCGGTGCCGCCGCCCGCGCCGGAGCCCACGACCACCACGTCGGCGGTGAGGCGCGCGCCGCCGGCGGGGATCGATACCGGCCGCAGGGGCCGTTCGGGGGCGTCGGGCAGCGGGCCGGGCGCCTCGGGATAGCCGGTCGCGGCGCGCGCGGCGACGGCGTCGGGCGCGATGTAGTAGGCGCCGATCAGCAGCGAGCGCAGCCCCTGGAAGACGGTCCGCACCGGGGCGAGCCGGTGCGCGCCCCAGCCCAGCAGCGCCTCCTCGCGCCGGTCGTGCGGCAGCGCGGAGAACCGCCGCGGGCCGATGCGGTTGACGAGGCCGAAGCCGCGGGTGTCCCAGAGGTCGAGGAAGACCTTCAGTTCGCGCAGCTCGCGCGGCAGCATCTTGTGCTGCGCGGTGCGCGAGACGGCGTCGAGGAAGTCGATGTCGCGCGCCCCGGGCACGCCGTCGCCGCCGGGGACGAGGGTGTCGGCGATCGAGACCAGTGCGCGGGCCTGGCGCGGGGTGAAGACGTCGGTCACCGGGCTATCCGATCACGGCGATGCGGCGCGGGTTGAGCGCGACGCGCACCGTCTCGCCGTCGGCTGGCGCGGTGTCGCCGAGCGCGTCGACGAGCAGCTCGCCGTCGCCGGTGTCGACGGCGGCGGTGATCCGCACCCCGTCGGCCGTGGGGACGGAGCCGGTGACCCTGGCCGGCACCCCGTGCGCCTGGATCACGACGGAGCCGGGCCGCAGGCCGAGCCGGAACCGGCCGTCGGGGCAGTCGACGAGCACCTGGCCCAGCGCGGAGGTCGCCTGCAGGTCCTTGACCTGCGCATCGAGCAGCACGGAGTAGCCGAGGAAGCGGGCCACGTCGGCCGTGCGGGGGCGGCGCCACAGCCGGGCGGGCCTGTCCACCTGGGCCAGCTCCCCGGCGTCCAGCACGGCGACGGTGTCGGCGAGCTCGACGGCCTCGTCGTGGTCGTGGGTCACGATGAGGGCGGGCGTCCCGGTCTCGCGGAGGATGCGGCGCAGGTCGCCCACGAGGCGGTCGCGCAGCTGCCGGTCCAGGGCCGAGAGCGGCTCGTCGAGCAGCAGGAGACGGGGCTTCGGGGCCAGCGCGCGGGCCAGCGCGACGCGCTGCTGCTGCCCGCCGGACAGTTCCCCGACGGGCCGCGCGCCCATGCCGGGCAGCCCGACGAGCTCGAGCAGTTCCTCGACGCGGGCGTTCGCCTCGGCGCGCGGCCAGTGGTGGCGCTGCAGCCCGTAGCGGATGTTGCCGGCCACGTCGCGGTGCCCGAAGAGCTGTCCGTCCTGGAAGACGACGCCGAAGCCCCGACGATGGGTGGGCACGGGCGCGAGGTCCTCCCCGTCCCACAGGATGCGGCCGCCGGCCAGGGGCTCGAGGCCCGCGACGGCGCGCAGCAGGGTGGACTTCCCGCAGCCCGACGGCCCGAGGAGCGCGGTCACGGAGTCCGCTCCGTCCGTCGCGGCATCGTTACCGACGGTGAGCGAGACGTCCCGCACGGCCGTCCGGTCGCCGTAGCGCACCGTGACCCGGTCGATGGTCAGCATCGCGACTCCTCTCCCCCGCCGACACGCATCAGAACTCCGCCCGCCCGGCGTCGTCGCGACGCAGCGCCTCGACGGCGCCGATCACCAGCACCGTCGCGGCGATGAGCAGCACGGAGCACGACGCGGCGAGCGCCGCGTCGGCCCAGCCGGGGCGGCCGGAGATCCGGCCGATCAGCACGGGCAGCGTCATCTGCTCGGGCCGCACCAGGAAGCTGGCGGCCCCGAACTCCCCCAGGGTAACGACGTACGCGAAGCCCGCGGCCACGGCCACGGACCGGCTGATCACCGGCAGGTCGACGGAGGTGAAGACGCGCACCGGCGAGGCCCCGAGCACGGCGGCGGCCTGCCGTTGCCGCGGGTCGACGGCCCCGAGCGCGGGCACCAGCACCCGCACCACCAGCGGCAACGCGACGAGGGCCTGCACGAAGGGCAGCACGGCGGGCGATTCGCGGACCGCGGGCAGGGACTGCAGCGCCAGCAGGTAGCCGAAGCCGAGCGTCACGGCGCTCACGCCGAGCGGCAGCATCACCACGGCGTCGGCGAACCGGCTCAGCAGCCCGCGGGAGCGGGCGATCGCCACCGCGGCGAGCCCGCCGACGAGCAGGGCGATGGCGCCCGCCTGCGCGGCCGTGACCAGCGACATCACCAGCGCCTTCACCGGCACGACGCCGCCGAAGTCGGTGGTCAGCCGACGGTAGGCGTCGAGGGTCAGCGCGCCCGACGAATCGGGGCGCAAGGAGCGCAGCAGCAGCGCGCCGAGCGGGAAGAGCAGCAGCGCGACGCTCACGGGCACGCCGACGAGCACCCCGAGCCGCGCGCGGCCCCCGGGCCGGGGCGGCTCGGCCCGCGCGGACGCCGAGGGCCGCGAGACCCGCACGCGCAGCGCGCCGCTCAGGGCGACGGCGAGCACCACGATGACGATCTGCACCAGCGCGAGCAGCGCGGCGGTGCGCAGGTCGAACGCGCCGACCACCTCCTGGTAGACCGCCGTCTCCAGGGTGCGCAGCCGGCTGCCGCCGACCACGAGGACGATGCCGAAGCTCGTCGCGCAGAACAGGAAGACCACGGACGCCGCCGAGGCGATGGCGGGCAGCAGCGCGGGCGCGGTCGCGGTGAGGAACGCACGGAGCGGGCCGGCGCCCAGCGTGCGCGCGGCCTGTTCGGCGCGCGGATCGACCGCGGACCATACGCCGCCGACGATCCGCGCCACCACCGAGACGTTGAAATAGGCGTGCGCGAGCAGCACCGCCCACACCGTCTCGGAGAGCCCGAGGAAGCCGAGGTTCCCGCCGGGCGCGAACAGCGTGCGGAAGGCGACGCCCACCACGACGGTCGGCAGCACGAAGGGCACCGTCGCCACCACGCGCACGAGCCACTGCCCGCGGAACTTCACGCGCGCGGTCAGCCACGCGAGCGGCAGCCCGAGGACCACGGTGAGCAGCGTCGACGCCGCGGCCTGCCAGAGCGTGAACCAGACCAGCCCCAGGCCGCCCGCGCCGGTGAAGCCCTCCCAGAGGCCGACACCGTCGGACGAGAGCCCGCGCGCGACGATCGCGGCGACGGGCCAGAGGAAGAACACCGCGACGAACAGCAGCGGGGCGGCCAGCAGCGCGAGCCGCCCGCGCGAGGTGGTCATCACGGGCGGAGGTTCACCGCCCCATCAGCTGGCGCCACTGCCGCACCCAGCCGTCGCGCTCGTCGGCGAGGCGATCGGCGGGCAGCGTGGCGGCCTTCGGCGGGACCGGCGCGTACTTCGCCCAGCTGTCGGGCAGCGCGACGCCGCGGGTCACCGGGTAGACGTACATCTCGTCGGGGATGGTGGCCTGCACCGCGGGGGTCAGCAGGAAGTCGATGAGCTTGCGGGCGCCATCGGGGTTCTTGGTGCCGCGCAGCACGCCGGCGTACTCGACCTGCCGGAAGCAGGTGTCGAGCAGCGCCTTGGTCGGGGGCGCGGCGCCGTCCTTGCCCACCTCGGCGGCGGGCGAGCTGGCGTAGGAGACGACGATCGGCTTCGGGCCCTTGCCCGAGGAGCCGGAGAAGTCGGTGGAGTACGCGGTCGACCAGTTCGGGGTCACGGAGACCTCGTTGGCGCGCAGGGAGCGCCAGTAGTCCTGCCAGCCCTCGCCGAGGGCCGCGACGGTGCCGGCCAGGAAGGCCATGCCCGGCGACGCGGTCTCGGGGTTCTGCACGACGGTCAGGCCGCGGTACTCGGGCTTCGCCAGGTCCTGGTAGGTGACCGGCTCGGGCAGGTTCTTGTCGCGGAAGTAGCGGGTGTCGATGTTGACGCAGACGTCGCCGAAGTCGATCGCGGTGAGCTGCGGCATGCCCGCGACGGCGTACTCCTGCGCGCCGTTCGCGGCGGCGGGCGAGACGTACTCGTCGAAGACGCCGGCGCGCACGGGCCGCGCGGCGTAGGTGTTGTCCACGCCGAACGCGACGTCCCCGGGCGGATTGCCCGGGGTCAGCGACAGCTTGGTGGCGAGCTCGCCGCCGTCGCCGAGCTCGACGGTCTTGACCGCCAGCCCCGTCTGCTTCGTGAAGTCGGCGAGGACCTGTTCGGGCAGGTGGAAGCTGGAGTGGGTCACCAGGGTCACGGTGCCCGTGGCCGACGGTGCGTCGCTCTCCTTCGACGGTGCCGTGCTGGTCGCGCAGGCGCTGGTCGCGAGGGTCGCCGCCGTGAGGATCGCAAGGCCTACGCGGCCGAGGGTGGTCATCCGCTCAGAGTAGTGCGTCCAGCCGCCGCCGCTGCGCGAGGATCAGCGCGACGAGGACCAGCGGCGCCAGCACGCCGGGCGCCATGAACAGTGCCCAGACGGGGCCGTCGTCGATCCCGATCGCGGCGAGGCCCTTGCGCAGGAAGTGCACGCCGATGTAGCCGAAGACCGCGGTGACGCCCGCGACCGCGGTCGCCCAGGGCGTGAAGCCCGCGCCGGGGGTGCGGAAGTCCGCGCCGCCGCCCGGGCCGAGGGGGCCGTGCACCACCCAGATCAGCAGTGGGACGATCCACACGAAGTGGTGGATCCACGAGATCGGCGAGGCGAGCAGCCCGAGGAACTGCACCAGCACCAGCGCGATGAGGGCGTCGCCGCGGCGCACCACCCACCAGGCGGCGAACAGCAGGGCGGCGGCCACGATCACCGCGATGATCCACGCCGGCCCGGTGCCCACGTCGTGCCCGGCGAACCGCGACACCGCACCGCGCAGCGCCTGGTTGTCGGGCTTGGCAGGATCCCCGATGGGGCCGGTGTCGCCGAGCAGCACCGTGAAGTAGCGCCGGGTCTCCGAGGGCAGGATCAGGTAGCTGATCCCGACGGTGGCGGCGAACGTCACACCGGAGAAGACGGCGGCCCAGACCCGGCCGCGGGCGAGCAGGAACAGTCCGCCCACCGCGGGGGTGAGCTTGATCCCGGCGGCGAGGCCGACGAGGAACCCGGAGGCACCGTCGACCTTCTCCGGCTTCAGCGCGAGCGACGGCGACGGGGCTGCGCGGGCGACGAGGTACGCGGCCCACACGCCGAAGGTCATGAGGACCACGTTGATCTGGCCGTAGTCGAGGTTGGTGCGCACGGGGTCGATCCACAGCGCGGCCGCGGTCCACACCAGGGGCAGCTCGCGCGGCACGTCGCCCAGGCGCGCCGGTGCGCCGCGCCCCGCGGCCAGGATCGCCAGGCACATGCGGATGACCAGGAACAACAGGCCCGCGGTGAGCGCCACCCAGCCGACCGCGACCACCGGGAACGGCAGGAACTTCAGCGGGTAGAAGAAGAGGGCCGCGAAGGGCGGGTAGGTGAAGGGCAGCGGCTGCTGCGGCGTGTAGTCGCGCAGCGCGAAGTCGTAGAGCCCGCCGTCGGCGGTCACCCGCTGCGCGGCCTCGTAGTACACCCGCAGGTCCACGAAGTTGAAGTTGTGCTGCCCGGCGAGTATCCACACGATCCGGGCGCCGAGGGCCACGAGGAAGAGGGGAAGCGCGGCGCGGCGGAGGCCGCTCACGGGACCGCCGTCGGCCGACGTGGTGCGGTCCTTGGTCACGGGTGGACACCTTAGCCATGCTCACACCCGTTGCGCGAACCGCCGCGCGTCTGGACTATGGAGCGGGTGACCACAGCCGAGACGACCGCCCCCGATCATTCCGCCCTGCGTTCGGCGGTCTCCGGGGCGCGCGCGATCGTCGACGTGGGCGTCGTGGTCGCGGTGCTGGTCGCGACCAATCTGGTCGCGCATTTCACCGGCAGCTGGGCCGCCCTGCTGGCCGTGCCGGTGTCCGCCGTGCTCCTCATCGGCATCGCCCGCCATCGCGGCCTGGACTGGCACGAACTGGGCCTGGGCCGCGAGCACTGGCGTTCCGGGGCGAAGTACGCGGCCGCGGCCGTCTTCGTGGTGGCGACGGTGATCGTCGTCGGCGCGCTGCTGCCCGTCACGCGCGGCCTGTTCCTCAACGACCGCTACGCCACCTTCTCGACCGCGATCATCGCGTCGATGGTGATCATCCCGCTGCAGACGGTGATCCCCGAGGAGCTCGCCTTCCGGGGCGCGCTGCACGGCACCCTGTCGCGCGCGATGCACTTCCGCTGGGTCGTGGTCACGGGCTCGCTGCTCTTCGGCTTCTGGCACATCGCCTCGTCGCTCGGCCTGACCAGCGGCAACGCGGGCCTGACCAAGATCCTCGGCGCCGGCCCCCTCGCCCAGTTCGTCGGCATCGCGGGCGCCGTGGTCGCGACCGCCTTCGCCGGCTGGGTGTTCACCTGGCTGCGCTCCCGCAGCGGATCCCTCATCGCGCCCATCGCGCTGCACTGGTGCCTCAACGGCGCGGGCGCGCTGGCCGCCGCCTTCGCCTGGCAGCTCCTGCGCTGACCCGCGCCGTCGGGCATCACTCCTCCCAGTTCGCGATCACCGCGTCGAAGTCGCCGTCGGCGGGACCGGGGAGGTGCCGCGCACCGGGGTGCCGCACCGCGGGCTCGGTGTAGGCGCCAGATTCCACGAGTCGCGCGATGTTGCCGCGATAGATCTCGTCGACCTCCGCGTGCCGGCCCGGCTCGCGGTCCAGCCACAGGTTCGCGGGATGGATCGGCCGGTCGTACATGCCGCGGAACAGCTCGGTCCGCAGGTCCTTCATCCAATTGGAGTTGAGGTTCATCGCGCGGAACTGGCGCAGCGCCTCGACGTCGACGGGGGCCGCGACGATCGCGTTGGCGCCTGACGGGGCCCGCCCGATCACCTGCCCCGTGTAGTCGACGATGTGCCCGTTGCCGCCCGCGATGTCGACGGGGTGCTCCGCCGCCGGCGACGAGTACACCGGCCCGGTGTTGGGGCACACCATGTAGACGCCGTTGAAGTGGGCGTGCGCCCGGTTCTGCAGCAGCCACGTGCCGCCGGGGTCCGGGCCGGCCGCGGTCATCGGCACCGCCTCACTCGGCCGGTAGATCACCTCGGCGCCGCCCAGCGCGAGCGCCCGCACCGCCTCGGGGTACTCGCCGTCGCTGCAGCAGATGGTGCCGATGTTGCCGACGTCGGGCGCGCGCAGCACCGGGTAGAAGGCGTCGATGCCGTCGCCGAACAGCTCGACCCATCGGTCGTAGACGTCGTGCGGGGTGCACGAGTGCTCGCGGCTCCAGACGTGGTTCTTCGCCGCCCGATGCACGATCTCCCCGTCGGGCGAGATCACGATCATGACGTTGAAGAACCGGTCCTCGATCACCTCGGGCCAGCGCGCCTTGCACTGCACCACGACGTAGGTCCGGTACATCCGCGCCAGCGCGGCGAGCCGCTCGGTCTCCGGCCCCGGGATGTCGATGAACAGCTCGCGGGCGCTCCGCGCGTGCGGCAGGTCGAAGACCTCGTCGGTGAACCCGGTGAGCGCGCCCTCGGACAGGGCGACCAGCTTGACCGGGAGGTTGATGCCCACGATGGAGACCGCGGCGTGGAAGGCCTCCTCGATCACGTCGAGGTTGCGCGCGATGTGCTCGCGCGCGCCGATACCGTGCACGATGGTCGAGAGGCCCACGGCCATGTAGGGCGCGATCGGCGCGTTCGCCGCCGTCATCGGACACCGCACCAGCGCAGGGCGGCAAGTGCGTAGGTCTTCGCCGCGCAGACGACCTCGTCGATCGCGCACCGTTCGTCCACCGCGTGCGCCATGGCGAGGGCGCCCGGTCCGAGCCCGACCGCGGGGATCCCCGCGGCGGTGAACCAGGTGAGATCGGTCGCGCTCGGGAAGGGCCGGACGTCGGGGGCGCCGGCGTAGGCGGTTCCGGCGGCGGCGTCCTCGCGGGCGGCCGCAACGACCCGGCAGAACGGGTCGTCGCCGTCGGTGCGTCCGCCGGGGTAGTGCATCGGCCAGTCCAGTACCGGCGGGTGTCGGCGCAGCCACGGGTCCGCGTCGGCGACCCGGGCGACCACGGCCGCGATCTCTGCCTGCACGTCGGCGATGCCCGCCGCGGGCGGGTAGAAGATCGCGTAGTCCAGGACGGCCTCGTCGGGGATGAAGGCGACGTTCCGGCCTGCGCGGGCGCCGCCGTCGATCACGTCGAGGCCGATGGTGAACTGGCCCGGCTCGAAGAGCGGGTCGACGCGGGTGCGCTCCCACTCGGTCTCGAGCCGCCGCAGCGCGTCGTGGATCGCGAGCGCGCCGTCCACGGCGCTCGCGGCGATCGGGTCCTCGGCCCCGGCGCGCCGCTGGGCGCGCATCAGGGAGCGGGCCGAGGCGTGGCCGGTGCGGCCGGTCACCGTGATCCGCAGGACGAGGACACCGGGGGTCGCGGGCATCACGCTGAGTGGGGCGAGCGCGCCGGTGGGCTCGGCGATGATCGCGCCGTCGGCGGTGTAGCCGCGGGCGAGCACGGCGGACGTGCCGAGGTGGTGCTCGAGGTTCTCCTCCCCCACGACGCCCTGCAGGATCAGGTCGCCACCGAGGCGGACCCCGGCCTCGCGCAGCGCGCGGGCGGCGAAGGCCTGCGCCACGAGCCCGGCCTTCATGTCGACGGAGCCGCGGCCCCACACGTGGGTCTCGTCGCGGAAGCCGGCGAAGGGGTGGTGGGTCCAGGCGTCGGCATCGCCGGCCGGAACCACGTCGACGTGACCGTTGAAGATGAGCGAGCGCCCGTCGCCCTCGCCGTGGACGACGCCGACCACGTTGTCGCGCCCGGGTACCTCGCCGAACAGCTCGGTCTCGGCGCCGGCCTCGCGGTAGATCCCCGCGAGGAGCCGCGCGACCTCGGTCTCGCCGCCGACGAAGTCGTCGAAGTCCTGGTCGGGATAGGTGGGATTGACGCTGCGCACCGAGATCGCGTCGCCGAGCGTCGCGATCATCTCCTCGCGCAGGCCGTCGACGCGACCCAGTACCCGATCGGCGGCGGTCATGCGCGCACCTCCTGCGCCGGAGCGGCGAGTTCGCCGCTGTCGTGGACGGTCTCGCCGCCGAGGTAGGTGCGCAGCACCCGGGTTCCGGCGAGCTCGTCGATCGGGCAGGTCGACGGGTCGCGGTCCACGAGGATCACGTCGGCGTGCTTCCCCGCGGCGAGCGAGCCGATCTCGGGCCAGTCGAGGACGGCGGCGGCACCGGTGGTCCACATGCGGAGGGCGTCGACGCGGGAGAGCTTCTGGTCGGGGCCGTCGTTGCGGTGGCCGCTGCCGGCGAAGCGATGGGTCTGCGCGAGTTCGATCTGCTCCCAAGGGTTCTTCGGCCCCCAGTCGGAGCCGCCGGCGAGGTCGAGCCCCATGTCGACGAGCCGCTGGAGGGGTTCGAGGTCGCGCCAGGCGTGCTCGCCGATGCGCTCGCCGTACATGGCGCCCTTGCCCCACGCGAAGCCGGCGCTGGTGGTCACCTGGAAGCCGAGGTCCGCGTAGCGCCGCGCCTGCGCGGGCGTGATGGTGATGGCGTGCTGCAGGATCCAGCGACGGTCCCGGAAGTCGACCTCACGCACGACGCGCTCGGCGATGTCGAGGAAGTCGTCGTGCTCACGGAATGCGCCGAGGCAGAGATTGGCCCGGATTCCCTGTTCGGCGCAGTAGCGGACGAAGGCCTCCTCCTTTTCCAGGGAGAGGAACCGGGTGCCGCGGGTGGGCCTGCCGAACGGGTCGAGGGCGGGCTCGTAGGTCGCGAAGTAGCCGGAGAAGCACGGGCCGCCGGGGCTCATGGTGAGGCCGCCGGTGCGGAGCAGGTCGTCGCCCGCCTCCCCCACCTGCGCCGCGAACTGCGGGAGCCGGTCGGCGAATTCGGCGTCGGTGAGCGGGTCGAAGGGGTAGAAGATCACCGATTCGACGTCGAGGGTGGCGTGGATGCGCATGGTGAGGGCGCCCGCGGCGCGCAGGTGCCGGTACAGCGCGAGGTGCTCGGGTTCCATTGCGTGCCCCTCGTAGCCCGTGGTGACGCCCTGCCGGGTGAATCTCGCCATCTCGGCGGTGGTCCCGGCGGCGGCGGTGTCGAGGCTCGGCCGCGGCAGCTTGGCGAGGATCTGACCCCAGAAGGGGTCGTAGGTGTAGTAGTTGGTGACCGGTCCACGGAGGACGCCGGTCAGCTCGCCGGCGTCGTTCTTCTCGATCTCCACGTCGCACACACGATCGGGGATGAAGGCGCTCAGCCCGACGGCGCGGAGCCCGGCACTGTTGAAGGCCACCACGTTCGGCATCTTCGGCGCCCAGGCCTGGATCATGACCGGGTGGTCGGCGGTCGCCGCATCGAGCGTCCACCGGTCGGGCAGGTGCCGCTCGAGCAGGTCCTTCTCGGAGCGGCGCAGGAAGTAGTGCGGCTCACCGACCGGGGTGCACATGATCCACTCCCCCGCGGGCGTGACGGCGACCTTCGCCCGGATCCGCGCGACGATGTCGGAGTGGTCGACGGCGTCCGTCAGATCGACCAGCCCGCCCGCGAGCATGCCGAAATGCATGACGTGCGGGTGCGTGTCGATGAGCCCGGGCATCACGGTGGCGCCACCGGCGTCCACACGCTGCGCGCCGAATCCCGCGGCGTCCTCCATGGCGCGGCGGTCGCCCACGGCGACGATCCGGCCCCCGTCGAGGACGAGCGCCTCGGCCTCCGGACGATCGGGATCGAGGGTGAGCACCCGCCCACCGGTGATGAGTGTTGTGGTCATAGCGGCCCTTCCGAGATGTGTCCCCTGCGGACGCCACCACCGTAACCCCAATTTTCTCCATTTGGAGAAAATTGATCGGAGATCAGCCGACGGTACGATCGCGACCATGTCCTCTCCGGTGCGCGAACCACGCATGGCCCGGGGCGCCGCGCGCCGCGAGGCGCTGCTCGACGCGGCGGTCCGGCTGGTCGCGCGCGACGGTGCCCGGGCGCTCACGCACCGCTCCGTGGCGGCGGAGGCCGGCACCACGCACGGCAACGCCCGCTACTACTTCGGGACCCTCGACCAGCTGCTGGACGAGGCCCTGCACCGGCTGGCCGCGCGCCAGATCGAGGAGGTGCGCACGCTCTTCGCGGAGGAGCTGCCCGACGCCGGGATCCCCGAGCGCATCGACCGGCTCACCCGGTACGTCACCGGCTCGCTCACCGACGACCGGGATGCGGCGATCGCCCGCTACGAGCTCTTCCTCGAGGTCGCGCGCCGCCCGGGTCTGCGCGCCAGCCTCGACGAATGGGGCACCACGCAGCGCGCCGCCTTCGCGCGCGAGCTGCGCGGCGCCGGGGCCGCCGATCCGGAGGCCGACGCGGCGGATCTCCTCACGACGGTCAACGGTCTCGCCCTGGAGCAACTGGCGCTGCCCGTCGACGACTTCGAATCGGCGCGCCTGCGCCCCGCGATCGCGCGATACTTCCCCGCGCCCTGACACTCGCGGGCCGACTCCGGCGGCTAGCCCGCCGCCGGCCCCGCGGCCTCCGGCTCGCGCGCCGCGGGTGCGACGGCCACCGCGACGGCGACCGCGACGAGCACCAGGATCAGCGCGTAGAGGAGCGTCACGTACTCGCCCAGGGCGCCGATGATCGGCGGGCCGGCGAGGAACGAGAGGTAGCCGATGGTCGAGACCACGGAGACCCTCGCCGCCGCCATGCGCGGCTCGTCAGCCGCGGCGGACATGCCGACAGGGAAGCCCAGCGAGGCGCCCAGGCCCCAGAGCGCGACGCCCACGTAGGCGGCCCAGGTCGGGCCGAAGATCACGAGCGCGAGGCCCACGAAGGCGAGTGCGCCGCAGGCGCGCAGCGTGCGTACCCGGCCGTAGGAGTCCAGGACGCGAGTACCTGCGAGCCGGCCGATCGTCATGAAGGTGACGAACACCGCGAAGGTCAGCGTGCCGACGGTCTTCGACGTGCCGTGGTCGTCGACCATCGCCAGCGCCAGCCAGTCGTTCGCGCTGCCCTCGGTCAGCGCCATCCCGAGCACCATCAGACCGATGAGCAGCGTGCGCGGCTCGCGCCACACCGCGAGCCGCTCGCGGCGCGAGACGGGGGCGTGGTCGTCGGCGTCGTGCGCCTGGAAGGGCACGTGCCGCAGCGCGAACCAGCCGACCACCAGCAGGACGCCGTTCACGACCAGCAGGTGCGGCAGCAGCGGCACGTGCGCGGCCTGTGCCGCGGCGGCGGTGAGCGCGCCGGCCACCGTGCCCATCGAGAACGCCGCATGGAAGGCGGGCATCACGGTGCGCCCCAGCGCCCGCTCGTTCTCGGCGCCGGAGAGGTTCATGCAGACGTCGGTGATGCCGTGCGAGAGCCCGACGAAGACCAGCGGCAGCAGCGTGAGCGCGTAGTTCCCGGACTGCGCGCCTGCGGCCGCAGCGATCATCGTCACACCCAGTGCGGGCAGCGTCACCGCGATGACGCGGCGCGCGCCGAACCGCGCGGCCAGCGCCCCCGAGCCGACGAGACCCACGACCGAGCCGACCGCCAGGCCGAAGGTCAGGAGGCTCACCTGCAGGGTGGTGGCGCCGAGGTCGTCGCGGACCTGCGGCAACCGGCCCAGGTAGCTCGCGAACGTGAGCCCGCTGAGCGCGAAGATCACCGCGACGGCATTGCGCCAGGCGAGCACCGAACCCCCTACCGCGTCCGCCTTCTGCTCCTGGAAGTCCACGCTCACCGATCAACCCTTCGAAACGTTTCGATTGTTGCTTGCTAGGCTAGGTCCCCATGGCACGCGGGTCAAACCGGATAACGCTGGTACACGTCGCCGAGGCGGCGGGCGTCTCGCTGTCGACGGCTTCCCACGCCTTCGGTGTCGACAAGCCCATCAGCGACGCCACCCGCGCCCGCGTCCTGGCCGCCGCCGCCCAGCTGGGCTATGAGGGGCCCGATCCGCGGGCCCGGTCGCTGCGCAGCGGCCGCACCGACATCATCGGCGTCCAGGTGGACGACGAGGCGGGCCGCGCCTTCCGCGACCCGGTCATCATCGGCATCCTCGACGGGGTGTCGACCGCGCTGGCCGCGAGCCCCACCTCGGTCCTGCTCCTCCCCGATTCGCTCCCGGAGGAGCGACTGCGGTCGCTTCCCGTCGACGGCGTCGTCGCCGCCGGCTGCTCCCCCGCCCTCGGCGCGCTGCGCGCGGCGATGGCGAAGCGCGCGATCCCCGTCGTCACCGCGGGCAACCAGGTCGACGACATCGGCAGCGTCGGCGTCGAGAACCGCGCCGCCACCGCCCTGCTCACCGGCCACCTCCGCGCGCTCGGGCACCGATCCGTCGGCGTCGTGCGGCTGCGCCACGGCGACGTCGAGAAGGCCCGCACGGCGGCGGCGCTGGCCGCCTTCCCGGACTCCGCCGTCGTCGTCTCGGCCGACAGCACGATCAACGAGGGCTTCCGCGCGGGCGGCGAGCTGCTCGACGGCGCCGGGAGCGCAGCGAGCGGGCCGGATCGACCCCGCCACGCCCCCACCGCGGTGATCGCCCAGTCGGACCTGTTGGCCGCCGGGGTGATCCGCGCCGCAGAGGCGCGGGGTCTGCGCGTCCCGGAGGACCTCTCCGTGGTGGGCTTCGACGGTGTCCGCATCGACGGCTTCGACCGCGCCCTCACCACGATCCGGCAGCCGATCGTCGAAATGGGCCGGCGCGCGGCGCAGGCCGTGCTCGCCGCGCAGGACGGCGCGCCGCTGCCCACGCTCGCGCTCGACGTCGACCTCGTCGTCGGCGACACCACCGGGCCCGCGCCTCAGCGGCCCTGAGCCACCTCGTCGAGCGCGGCCGCCAGCAGGCTCGCGTACGCGTCCGGGTCGGGCACGGCGGTGCGACTGCTGGTCACCGAGACCGTCACCGTGTCGCCGAGACCGTGCACGCCGTGCGTGAGGCCCATCGCCGGCGAGAGCGCCGGGAAGCCCGCGGTGAACACCGATCTCCCGCCGAGCAGCTCCAGGTCCGCCGGTCCGCGGTACACGCTGGAGAGCACCGTCGCGCCGGCCATCGTGTCCGGGACGATCATGGGGTCGAAGGCACGCACGCCGAGCACCGCGAGGGCCGACGGTGCCGCGTCCTCCGCCGCCCCGACGGTGCGCCACAACGGACTCGCGGCCCGCTCGCGGGCGGCGGCCAACGCCGCCGCGATGCGAGCGGGACGCTCCGCGGCGAGGGCGCCGGGGTACAGCGGCACGGAGACGTTGCCGAAGGCGTTGCGCTCGCCGTGCCGCCGCTCGCGCGCGACCATCACCTCCGCCGACAGCTCCGCGGGCACCGCCCCGCCCCGGAGGCGCAGGTACCGCTCCACGGCCAGCGAGACCGCGGCGAGCGCGGTCACCGTGACGGTGTGCCCGGCATGGAGGGAGGCGGTGTCGCGCACCAGCATCCGTACGTCGCGGGTGGCGTCGGGGGCAGCGTTGAGCAGGGTGCGGGGGCAGCCGGGGACTGCGGGCGGCAGCGCACCGTCGCGCGTACGCCGGTCGATCGCGGCGCGGGCCCGCGGGGCGAGGGCGCCGAGCGCCACCGTCCGCGCCAACGCGACCGGGAAGCCGAGCACGCCCCGGGCGGCGCGGAGCGGACCGGGCAGTGGCCGGAAGACCGGCGCCTCACCCGCTGCGCCGGAACCGAGAAGCGCGCGGGCGATCTCGGCGGACCGTCGACCGTCCGCGAGGGCGTGCGCCACCTGCAGCACCACCACGGTCGCTGGGCCGGCGCACCGGGGCGCGCCCGTCACGCGCGGGAAGACGTGCAGCCGCCAGGGTGCGACCGTCGCGTCCACCTGCCGGGCGAACAGGCGGGCCACGGCGGCGGGCACCGCCTCCCAGGTGTGCGCGATCCCCTCGCGGATGTCGGCCACCTCGCCCGGCGCCCACGCGGGGTGCTCGAGATCGCCGGGCGCGGGCGCGATCCGCAGCCGCAGGTCCGCGATCGACGGTGCGCGTGCCAGCACGACGTCCGCCACGTCCGCGGCCGACGGTGCCGGGCCGGCGCCGTGGTCGAAGCAGTAGAGCAGGAACTGGTCGCTGGGCATCATCGCCGACGCCCAATGGGTACGGGCGTCGCGCGGGGAGAGGAGCCCACCGGTCACGCCACCACGCTAACGCACGCGGATCCCGTTCTCCGCGACGGCGGAAGCCATGTCGTCACCACGATCGGATCCCCCTGAGGAGAAGCCCGTGCCACACGGTCTCCCGTAGTTTCGATCACGACGCCCGGCCGACACGGACTCGCCGGCCGGGAGAAGGAGACGCGGATGGGATCGACCGACCACCGGGTCGCGGTCATCGGGGGCGGCGGCGTCGGGGCGGCCGCGGCGTGGGCCCTCGCCCGCGCCGGGGTCGACGTGGTGCTGATCGAGCGGTACCGACGCGCCCACGCGCTGGGCGCCTCGCACGGCGCCACGCGCAACTTCAACCCGGGCTACACCCGCCCCGAGTACCTCGCGCTGCTGCGCGCCGCGCTCCCCCTCTGGCGGGAGATCGAGGCCGAGTCGGGCGCACACCTCCTCGACCAGGTGGGCGTCGTCAACCGCGGGCCGCGGCCGGACGTCCAGGACCTCCTGGAGGCGCTGCCCACGATCGGCCTGCGTGCGGAGCTGCTCGACGCCCGCGAGGCCTCCCGACGGTGGCCCCAGCTGCGGTTCGCCGGACCCGCCGTGCACCTCCCCGACGGTGGGCGGCTCTACGCCGAGCGATCCGTCGACGCGCTCTACCGGGTCGCCGAGGCCCGCGGCGCACGCATCCTGGAGGGCACCCGGGTCGCCTCGATCCAGGCGACCGACGACGGCGTGGTCATCGAGACCGACGGCGGGCCCATCACCGCCCGCACCGCCGTCGTCGCCGCGGGCGCGTGGTCGAACCGCCTGCTGGACGGTGTCGTGGACCTGCCCCCGCTCACCGTCACCCAGGAGCAACCCGCGCACTTCGCGCTCGCCGCGCCGCTCCCCGACCTACCCGCGTTCAACCACCACCCCGAGGCGGACTCCGCGTGGTGGCCCTCCGCCGTCTACGGCGGCTGGACGCCCGGCGTCGGGATCAAGGCCGGGTGGCACGGCGTGGGCCCCGTCACCGATCCCGACGCGCGCACCCTGCGATCGGAACCGGCCCAACTGCTCGCCCTCCGGCGGTACGTCGCCGAGTGGATCCCCGGCGCGGACCCGGACCGGTTCGAGGAGATCAGCTGCACGTACACGACGACCCCGACGGCGGACTTCGCGATCGGCAGCGTCGGCCCGATCACGGTCGCGGCCGGGTTCTCCGGGCACGGCTTCAAGTTCCTGCCCGCGCTGGGCGAGCTGCTGGCCCGACTCGCCTCCACCCCGGGCACCCGATCGCCGTTCCGCCTCGCATGACGGCGCCGATCAGGAGAGCACGGCGCGCCGGTAGACGAGCGCCGCGGCGCCGATGAGCGGAGCGTCGCCGCCGAGGCCCGCGGGCACCACGCGCGCGGCGGCCACGTAGGGCAGCGGGTGCGCGGCGACCGCGGCCTGCACCTGGTCCACGAAATCATCGGCGACGCGGGTGAATCCGCCGCCGAGGACGACGACCGAGACGGGCACCAGCGCCACGGCGCTGCCGATCCCCTGGCCGACGGCGGCGGCGCACCGTCGTACCGCGGCGACGGCGACGTCATCGCCGGCGCGGTACGCCTCCCCCAGCTCCTCCCCGGTAGAGCCATCGAAGCCCTGCGTGCGCGCCCACTCCACGGTGTGCGGGCCGGAGGCGACGGACTCGAGCATCGTGGTGCGCCCGAGGGATTCGCTCCCGGTGTACCCCGAGAGCTCGACCTGGCCGATGTGCCCGGCGTTGCCGACGAGCGCGCGGCCGCCCACGATGAAGCCGCCGCCGATGCCGGTGGAGACCACTATGCCGAGGGCGTCGTCGTGGCCGCGTGCCGCCCCGAGCCAGTGCTCGCCGAGCACGATCGCGACGCCGTCCCGGCGGAACTCGACGGGCACGCCGCCGGCGGCGTCCGCCACGAGGTCGCGCAGCGGGAAGCCGTGCAGCGCCTCGAGATTGATGGGCGAGGTGGTGCCCGCCGCGTCGTCGACCGGGCCGGCGGCGGCGAGGCCCACCCCCTGGACCGGCCCGTCCGCGGCGGCGAGGGCGTCGCGGACGACGCCGGTGATCGCGGCCTCGAGTTCGGCGGTCGTCGCCTCGGGCCCGGTGGGTGCGCGGTGCCGCGACGCCTCGACGACGGTGCCGTCCGCCTCCACCAGCGCGGCCGCCACCTTGGTGCCGCCGAGATCGACCGCGAGGACGGTCATCGCGCGTACCGGACGAGGCCGAGCTCGGCGGGGCCGGTGAGCAGGCGGTGCTGTGGCAGCACCCGCACCGCGTAGCCGAACCGGCCCACCTGCCCTGGCAGCACCGCCCGGTAGCCCTGGCCGTCGAAGTGCAGCCGAACGGCCCGGCCGTCCACGATCTCCCCGGCTTCGTCGACCCCTCCGATCACGGCCTCGACGCGGACGTCGCCGTCCTCCAGCGACCCGAGCGCGATCTCGGCGGCGATCTCCACCCCCTCGGGCAGCACGGTCGCCGTCGATGCGCCCACGCGCACCGCGTCCCACCCCGCGCGCACCTTCTCGATGTATTCGACGAGATCGCCGATGGCCGGCCGAGTCGCCCGGGCGGAGCGGGCGGCGGGGCGGTAGTAGGCGGTGGCGTACTCGCGGACCATGCGGTCGGCGGCGACCTCGGGCGCGGTGGCGGACAACGTGTGCCGCACCTTGGCGAGCCAGCGCGGCGGCGCGTCGTCGGCGTCCCGGCGGTCGTAGAAGGCGGGCACCACGTCGTGCTCGAGGAGGTCGTACAGGGCGTCGGCCTCGATGTCGTCGCGGCGGCCCGGGTCCACGCCCACGGCCGACGGGATGGCCCAGCCGTTGTTGCCGTCGTAGAGCTCGTCCCACCAGCCGTCGAGCACCGAGAGGTTGAGGCCGCCGTTCATCGCGCTCTTCATGCCCGAGGTCCCGCAGGCCTCCAGGGGCCGCAGCGGGTTGTTCAGCCACACATCGCAGCCGTGATAGAGGTACCCGGCCATGCCGATGGAGTAGTTGGGGAGGAAGGCGATCCGGTGCCGCAGGGTGCGGTCGTCGGTGAAGTGCAGCAGTTGCTGCAGCAGGCGCTTGCCCTCGTCGTCGTGGGGGTGGCTCTTGCCGGCGATGACCACTTGAACGGGTCGGTCCGGGTCCAGCAGCAGCGCGCGCAGCCGCACGGGATCGCGCAGCATCAGGGTGAGCCGCTTGTACGTCGAGACCCGGCGGGCGAAGCCGATGGTGAGCACCTCGGGGTCGAACATCCGCTCGGTCCAGCCGAGTTCGGCGTCCACGGCGCCGCGCTCGCGCCACGCCGCCCGGGTGCGGGTGCGCACCTCGTCGACCAGGCGGTGCCGCAGCGTGGTGCGCAGGCGCCAGAGGGCCTCGTCGGGCATGGACAGCGGGTCGGCGGCGCGCTCGGCGACGAGGCGGTCGGCCCACGTTCCGTGGTGCACGCCGTTGGTGACCGAGCCGATGGGCACCTCGGCCGGCTCGAAGCCGGGCCACAGGCCGGCGAACATCTCGCGGCTCACGGCGCCGTGCAGCTTCGAAACCCCGTTCGCGCGCTGAGCGAGCCGGAATCCCATGTGGGCCATGTTGAAGACGCCGGGGTCGGCCTCGGCGCCGAGGGCGATGATCTCGTCGAGGGGCACCGTGGGCAGCAGCGAGCACATCTGGCTGCCGTCGCCGAAGTAGCGGCGCACGAGGTCCACGGGGAAGCGGTCGATGCCCGCGGGCACCGGAGTGTGGGTGGTGAAGACGGTGGCGGTCCGCGCCAACGTCCGAGCCTCCGCGTAGGTCAGCTCCTCGGTGGCCATGAGCTCGCGGATCCGTTCCAGGCCGAGGAAGCCGGCGTGGCCCTCGTTGGCGTGGAAGACCTCGACGCCGGGGTGGCCGGTCAGGTCGCAGAAAGCGCGGGCGGCGCGGACGCCGCCGATGCCGAGCAGGATCTCCTGCCGCAGACGGTGTTCCGCGTCGCCGCCGTACAGCCGGTCGGTGACCCCGCGGAGGTCGGGGTCGTTGTTCTCGATGTCGGTGTCCAGGAGCAGCAGCGGGATCCGTCCGACGTCGGCCCGCCACACAGCAGCGCTGAGCACGCGCCCCTCGAGCGGCACCGAGACCACCAGCTGCTGCCCGCTGGAGAGCGTCACGGGCCGCAGCGGCAGCTGCGCCGGGTCCAGCTCGGGGTACGCCTCGAGCTGCCAGCCGTCCGCGGAGAGCGACTGCTGGAAGTAGCCGTGCCGGTACAGCAGGCCCAGCGCGATCAGCGGGAGCCCGAGGTCGGACGCGGCCTTGAGGTGGTCGCCCGCGAGGACGCCCAGACCGCCCGAGTAGTTCGGCAGCGTCTGGCTCACCCCGAACTCCATCGAGAAGTACGCGATCCCCTTCGCGCCGTCGGTGAGCTCGTCGGCCCACGCCGGGCGGGTGAGGTAGTCGTTCAGGTCGGCGTGGACGGCGCGCACCAGCGCGACGAACTCCGCGTCGTCGCCGAGGGCCGCCACCCGCGCCTGGTCGGCGCCGCGGAGCGCCTCGAGCGGGTCGCGGGTGGCCGCCCACACCTCGGGCGCGACGGTGGCGAACAGGTCCTGGGTGGGGCCGTGCCACACCCAGCGCAGGTTGCGCGCGAGGTCGGCGAGCGGCGCGAGCGACTCGGGGTAGGCGGGCTCGACGGTGAAGGTTCCTTCTGCGTGCACGCCTACCGACCCTATTGCCTGCCCGCGCCGCCCGCGACGTTACCGGCGGGTCACGTGGCCTGCGCCGCGCCGATCACGGCGGCGGCCGTCGCGGCCAGCACGGAGCGGTCGCGCCCCATGCTCCACCGCACCTCGCCGTCGCGCCGGTACTCGATCAGCGTGAGCGCTTCCGCGTCGTCGCCGCGGCCGAGCGCGGTCTGGTGCAGCGCGAGCACGTCGATCTTCGCGTCGTGCTCGGCGAGTGCCGCGACGATCGCCTCGACCGGGCCCACGCCGTCGACGGTGGTGCGGTGCGGCGCACCGTCGACCCGGAGCCCGACGGTGACCCGGCTGCCGGCCGCGCCCTCCTCCGCGACGCAGTCGACGAGCTCGAACCGCCCTCCCTCGACCCCGTAGGCCCGCTCGAAGACGGCCCACAGTGCGGCGGTGTCCATCTCCGCGCCGTGCTCGTCGGCGTGCGCCTGGACGTGGCGGGCGAAGTCGATCTGTAGTCGCCGCGGCAGTTCCAGGCCCAGGTCCCGCTCCAGGAGGTACGCCATGCCGCCCTTGCCCGACTGGGAATTGACGCGGATGACGGCGTCGTAGGTCCGGCCGATGTCGGCCGGGTCGACGGGCAGGTAGGGCACGCGCCACTCGATCGCCCGCTCCGGTCGCCCCTCGGCCGCGGCGCGGGCGCGGTGCTCGGCGAAGCCCTTCTTGATCGCGTCCTGGTGGGTGCCGCTGAACGCGGTGTGCACGAGGTCGCCGACGTACGGGTGCCGGTCGGGCACGGCGATCCCGTTGCACGCCTCGACGGTCCGCCGCACCTCGTCGATGTCGGAGAAGTCGACCATCGGGTCGATCCCCTGCGCGAACATGTTGAGCGCCAGCGTCGCCAGGTCCACGTTGCCGGTGCGCTCGCCGTTGCCGAAGAGGCAGCCCTCCACGCGCTGCGCCCCGGCGAGCACGGCCAGCTCGGCGCACGCGATGCCGGTCCCGCGGTCGTTGTGCGGGTGCACCGAGAGGATCACCGCCTCGCGGCGGGCGAGGTTGCGGTGCATGTACTCGATCTGGTCGGCGTAGACGTTCGGCGTCGCCACCTCGACGGTCGCGGGCAGGTTGAGGATGACGGGCCGCTCGGCGGTCGCGTCCCACAGCGCGGTCATCGCGTCGCAGACCTCGAGCACGTAGTCCGGCTCCGTGAGGTTGAAGACCTCGGGCGAGAACTCGAACCGCACGCCGTCGAGCTCGCCGGCGGCGGCGAGCAGGTCGCGGCCGCCGTCGAGGATCAGCGACCGCAGCTCCGCGCGGTCCCTGCCGAGCACCACGTCCCGCCAGGTCGGCGCGGTCGCGGTGTACATGTGGATCACCACCTCGTTGCGGATCCCGCGGACGGACTCGACGGTCCGCTCGATCAGATCGCGGCGGGCCGGCGTGAAGACCACGGCGGTGACGTCCTCCGGGGCGATGTCGGTCTCCGCGATGAGCCGGACGAAGTCGTAGTCGGTCTGCGAGGCCGACGGGTAGCCGACCTCGATCTCCTTGTAGCCCATGGCGACCATGAGCTCGAAGAACCGGCGCTTGCGCGCGGGATCCATCGGTTCGGGCAGGGCCTGGTTCCCGTCGCGCAGGTCGACGGGGACCCACAGCGGCGCCGCGGTCAGGCGACGGGACGGCCAGGTGCGGTCGGTGATTGGGACGTCGACGCGGGCGTGGACGTCGCGGTAGCGGTGATGCGGCATCTGCGAGACGCGCTGGCGGTTCCAGGCGGGCGCGGCGGCGGGGACGGGGCCGCGGGGCGTGTCGATCGTGGGGAAGGGCATGACGGTTCCTTCGTCGGTTCCTGGGCGGCCGGCACGGATTCCCCACGGCGGGATGCCGGCCCGGAATCAGGCCCCGCCGTGGCGCGGAAGGAGAAGGTGGTGGCCCTGCTGTGTCATGCCGACGACCCTAGCACAACTCCTCAGACAAGCTGAGAAGTATTCTCGATGCATGCCCCCGCTCCCCCGCACCTCGCTCGCCGACCAGGCCGCCGACGCGCTGCTCGCCCGCGTCCGATCCGGCGAGTGGGCGGTCGGCGACAAGCTCCCCGGCGAGACCACCTTGGCCCCGCAGCTCGGCGTCGGGCGCTCGACGGTGCGCGAGGCGATCCGCCGACTCGCGGGGATCGGTGTGCTCGCCACCCGGCAGGGCGCCGGGGTGTTCGTGACCAGGCTCGACGCCCCGTCGGGCCTCGACACGATGCTCGACGGGGCCGCGATCGACGCGGTGCTCGAGGCGCGGATCGCGGTCGAGGTGGAGGCCGCGGCCCTCGCCGCCCGGCGCCGCACCGAGGAGGACCTGGACGCGATCCGCGCCGCGCTCGCCATCCGCGCGGCCCACCGCGCCGACCTGGTGCGCCACGTCCAGACCGACACCGACTTCCACCGCGCGGTCATCGCGGCCGCCCACAACCCGGTGCTGCTGGAGATGTTCGACGGCATCGCCGCGCACCTGCAGCGGGCGATGATCGACATGCTGCTGAGCCGCGACGGAGCGTTCGGAAGCGACGAGGATCAGCTCTCGCACGCCGAGCTCCTCGCGGCGATCGAGCGGCGGGACCCCGACACCGCCGCGCGGCTGAGCCGGGAGCACCTGTCCGGCATGCTCACCCGGCGAGACGCGCACTGAGGGGAGCCGCGGACATCAGGCGCCGCGATACCCCGGTGGAACGATCCGCGTGAGCCGCTCGCGCGTCTGATCGTCGCGCGGCAAGTAGGTCAGCATCCGCAGCGTGGGCCGATCGCGCAGGTTGAAGGTGCTCACCTGCAGGCGCAGCTCCCCCACCAGCGGATTGCGGATCGTCTTCTCCCAGTCGGCGGCATCGAGGACCAGGCCCGCGTGCCACAGCTGCGCGAACAGCGGCGAGGCGGCCTGCAGCCGGTCGAGCAGCGGCTTCCACGAGGGATCGGCGTGGCTGCCGGCGTAGATCGCGCGAGTCCGGGCCACGACGGCCTCGAGCTCCTGCCGATCCGCTGCGTAGGCGCCGAGCCAGAGCTCGTCGGTGAAATCGAGCCACAGGCAGTTCCGGTCTTCCGGGGCGAACTCCTCGACGTCGGTGATGAGAAAGCGGAAGGCGCGGTTGTAGCGGACCATGTCGCCGCGCGCGTTGAGCACCACGGCGGGATTGGGCAGGAGCGCGTCGAGGACGGGCTGGACGGTGTCCGCGACGGTATCCGCCGCCGCGGGCCCGGGCTGATGTCCGGCCAGGCGCAGGACGTGGTCCCGCTCCCCCGGATCCAGCAGGAGCGCGTCGGCGACGGCGCACAGCACCTCCGGGCTGGGGTTCACATCGCGCCCCTGCTCGACCCAGGTGTACCAGGTGGTGCCCACGTTGGCCCGCGCCGCGACCTCCTCCCGGCGCAGCCCGGGCGTGCGCCGACGCCCGCCCGCCGACAGCCCCACCTGCTCCGGGGTCACCTGCTCGCGATGAGTGCGCAGGAAGCGCGCCAGCTCGGCGTTGTTGCGGGTGCCCATGCACCGAGTATCCCCCGCCGCGGGCCCGTCGCGGCGCCGCCAGCCCGGTGGTGTCACTACTAGGATCCGCACGGTCTGGATACCCGGATGACGGTGGAGCACCGTCGAGCCATGACCTCCGCTCCCCACCCCCGCCTGACCCACCCGGGGCTCGCCGTCCTCGGCGTCGCCTACTTCCTCACGACGTTCCTGTTCGCATCGGCGAACGTGGCGGTCCCGGAAGTGGCCCGGCGGCTCGCCGCCTCCCCGGCGCAGCAGACGCTGATCCTGGCCGCGTTCTCGGCGACCTTCGCGACCGCGCTCATCCTGTTCGGCCGGCTCGGCGACAACCGCGGCCGGCGACGGGTCTTCGTCGCGGGCCTCGTCGCCGTCGGGATCGCTTCCGTCGCGGCGGGGTTCGCGCCGGACATCACCTCGCTCATCGTGCTGCGCGCGGTGCAGGGCATCGGCGCGGCGGCCTTCACCCCGCAGGTCCTCTCGACGGTGCAGGCCACCGCCGCGGGCGAGGCGCGGCGCCGGGCGATCGCCGTGATCGCGGCGACCGCGGGGCTCGGCTTCTGCGGCGGGCAGGTGCTCGGCGGCGCGCTCCTGGCGTGGGATCCGGCCGGGCTCGGCTGGCGGGCCGTGTGGTGGTCCGCGGCGGTCATCGCCGGGTTCGCCGCGGCCGCCGCCCGTGCGGTGCCGGAGACCCGCGCCGAGCGCCGCCTGCCGCTGGACTTCCGCGGCACGGCGCTGCTCACGGTGGCACTGCTCGCGCTGCTGGTCGGGCTCTCGGTCGGCGGTACGCTCGGCTGGCCCCCGGTCTCCTGGGGGCTGCTCGTCGTCGCCGTCGGTGCCGCCGTGGCGTTCTGGTCGTCGCAGCGGCGCGCGGAGGCCGTGGGCGGAACGCCGATGCTGCCGCCGTCGGTGTTCGCGCACCGGCCGATCCGGGTCGGCCTGCTCATGGCGCTGCTGTTCTTCTCCGGCTACGGCGCCCTGGTCTTCGAGTACGCGCTGGTGAGCGAGCACGCACTGGGGATGAGCCCGATGGCGTCGGGCGTGGCCCTGGTTCCGTACGGCGTCGCCTTCGTGGCCGTCTCCCTGGCGCAGCCGGGGATCCATCGCCGCCTCGGGGCGAGGACCATGCCGGTCGGGGCACTGCTCAACGCCGTGGGGCTGCTGGCTCTCGCGGGGAGCGGACTCGCGGCCCCGCAGGTCTGGGCGTGGGCGGTGCAGCCCGCCCTGATCCTCGTGGGCGCCGCCCAGGCGATGCAGTTCGGGCCGCTGGTCGGGGCGATCATGGGGGCGGTGCCCGACCGCATCGCCGGGCTCACCGGCGGACTCGTGTCGACGGCGCAGCAGGCGGCGTTCGCACTCGGGGTCGCGACGCTCGGGACGGGCTACACGGCGCTGGCCGGCGGCATGCCGGCGCAGTACGCCTTCGCGCTGATCCTGCTGGTGCACGCGGGACTCGCGATCGCCTTCGCGGCGTGTGCGCGGAGCCTGCACCGCGCACCGTCGACCGGCGGCACGGGGGCCCCAGTTCCGGTGGCGGCGGTCAGAAGTCGCCGTTGAAGCGACGCAGCGAGCGGATCGCGCCCACCAGCGCGGCGGACTCGTCATCGGGCATGCCGATGTCGGAGAAGACGTCGTTGAGCACGACCGTCGCCTTCTCCACCAGTTCCCGGCCGTCCGGGGTGATGGCGACGAGGGTGGTGCGGCCGTCGGTCGGGTGGGGCTTGCGCTCGACCAGCCCGGCCTCCCCCAGCCGGTCGATCGCGTGGGTCACCGACGAGACATGCACCTGCAGCCGGGTGCTCGCCTTCGAGATCGGCAGTTCGCCGCGCTTGGTGAAGGCGAGCAGCCGCAGCAGCTCGAACCGGGAGAACGACAGGCGGAAGGGCTTGAGGGCCGTCTCGATCCGCGCGAGCAGGATCTGGTGCGCCCGCATCACGGACGTCACCGCCTCCATGCCGGAGGCGACGTCGCCGCCCCAGCCCGCGTCCTCCCAGTTGCGGCGGGCACGCGCGATCGGGTCCCGGGGGTCCGGTTCAGCCATCGCGCCCGCCTTCCTCGTTGTGAATCGCTACCTCAGCGTCTGAATGATCGCACTGAAGTCCAGCCCGCCGTTGTCCTGCGCGAACGCAGAGTACAGCTCGGCGGCGTGCGTGCCGAGCGGCGCGCTCGAGCCGGTGGACGCCACGGCGTCCATGGCCAGCCCCAGATCCTTGTTCATCAGGGCCGTCGCGAAGCCGGGCTTGAACTCGTTGCCCGACGGTGCCCCCGCCACCGGCCCCGGCACGGGGCAGTTGGTGTGCAACGACCAGCAGTTGCCGGTGGCGCCGGTGACCACGTCGTACAGCGCCTGATCCGCCAGGCCCAGCTTCTCGGCGAGGACGAAGGCCTCGCCCACGACGATCTGCTGGACCGCGAGGATCATGTTGTTGCAGACCTTGGCGGCCTGCCCGTTGCCCGATCCGCCGCAGTGGATCACCTTGCCCGCCATCGGATCCAGCACGGACTGCGCCGCGGCGAAGGCGGCGTCGTCGCCGCCCACCATGAAGGCGAGGGTGCCGGCGTCGGCACCCTTGACGCCGCCCGAGACGGGCGCGTCCACCTGCTTCATCCCGGCGGCCTCGGCCAGCGCGTGCACCGCGCGGGCGTCGTCGACGGAGATGGTGGAGCTGTCGATGAACAGCGTGCCCGGCGCGGCGTGCGGGAGGACCGATTCGTACACGGCCTTCACGATGCCGCCGTTGGGCAGCATGGTGACCACGGCGTCGGCGCCGGTCACGGCCTCCTCGGCGGTGTCGATCACGGTGACGCCGGCCGCGCGAGCCGCGTCCTGCGCCGCGGGGACGAGGTCGAAGCCGCGCACGGTGTGGCCGGCCGCGACGAGGTTCTTCGCCATCGGCCCGCCCATGTGGCCGAGACCGAGGAATGCGATGGTACTCATGAGACGCCTCTCCTACTTGCCCTGGATGCGGGCGGCCTCGGCGCGGCCGATCACCATCCGCATGATCTCGTTGGTGCCCTCGAGGATCCGGTTCACCCGCAGGTCGCGGACGATCTTCTCGACGCCGGTCTCGTGCAGGTAGCCGTAGCCGCCGTGCAGCTGGAGCGCCTGGTCGGCGACCTGGTAGCAGGTCTCGGTGACGAACTTCTTCGCCATGGCGCACAGCTCGACCTTGTCGGGGTCGTTCTCGTCGAGCGCGCTGGCCGCGCGCCACAGGATCAGCCGGGACGCCTCGAGCGAGGTCGCCATGTCGGCGAGCGCGAACCGGATGGTGGGCTCGTCGATCAGCTTGCGGCCGAAGGTCTCGCGCTCCGTCATGTACCGCAGCGCGAGGTCGTACGCGGCCTGCGCGCCGCCCAGGGAACAGGCGGCGATGTTGAGCCGGCCGCCGTTGAGCCCGTTCATGGCGATGCCGAAGCCCTTACCGGCACCGTCGGTCCCGCCCAGCATGCGCGAGGCCGGGATCCGCACGTTCTCGAAGATCACCTGGGTGGTGGGCTGGCTGTGCCAGCCCATCTTCACCTCGGGCGGTCCGAAGGAGAGACCGGGGGTTCCCTTGTCCACCAGGAAGGTCGAGATGCCGCGGGCGCCCTCGCCCTCGCTGCGCGCCATGACGACGTACAGGTCGGAGGCGCCGCCGCCGGAGATGAACTGCTTCGTCCCGTTGAGCACGAAGTCGTCGCCGTCGCGCTCGGCGCGGGTGGTCAGCGAGGCCGCGTCCGAGCCGGCGCCCGGCTCGGTGAGGCAGTAGCTGGCCATCACGTCCATCGGCGCCAGCTTGGGGATCCACTCCTGCCGCTGCTCCTCGGAGCCGTAGGTGTCGACCATCCACGTGCACATGTTGTGGATCGAGATGAACGCCGCGGTCACGGGATCGCCCTTGGCGAGTTCCTCGAAGATGCGGACGCCGTCGAGCCGGCGCAGGCCGGATCCGCCCACGTCCTCGCGGGTGTAGATGGCGGCCATGCCGAGGCTGCCGGCCTCCTTCATCTCCGCCACCGGGAAGTGCTTGGTGGCGTCCCAGTCGAGCGCGAAGGGCGCGAGGCGCTTGCGGGAGAAGTCGCGGGCCATCTCGACGATGGCGAGGTCGTCCCCCGTCAGGTTCGGGTAGGGCACGTGCCGCTCCTAGTGCATCGTCGGGATGGAGAACTCCGCGCCGTCCTTGATGCCCGAGGGCCAGCGCGAGGTCACCGTCTTGGTCTTGGTGTAGAACAGGATCGAGTGCGGGCCGTGCTGGTTCAGGTCGCCGAAACCGGACCGCTTCCAGCCGCCGAAGGTGTGGTACGCCACGGGAACCGGGATCGGCACGTTGACGCCGACCATGCCCACCTCGACGCGGGCGACGAAGTCGCGGGCGGCGTCGCCGTCGCGGGTGAAGATGGCCACGCCGTTGCCGTACTCGTGCTCGGTGGGCAGTGCGAGGGCCTCCTCGTAGGTGTTCGCCCGGACGATGCAGAGCACGGGGCCGAAGATCTCGTCCGTGTAGATCGACATGTCCTTGGTGACGTGGTCGAACAGCGTGGGGCCGAGGTAGTTGCCGCCGGAGAGATCGGCGTCGCCGAAGGTGAGCTCGTCGCTGGTGCGCTCGCGGCCGTCGACCACGAGGTCGGCGCCGGCGTCCACGCCCTGCTGGATGTAGCTCTTGGTGCGCTCGACCGCGGCCGGGGTGATGAGGGGCCCGTAGTCGGCCTTCGGGTCGTGGCTGTGGCCCACGCGCAGCTGCTGCACGCGCTCGACGAGGCGCTCGCGCAGGCGGTTCGCGGTCTCCTCGCCCACGGGAACGGCGACGGAGATCGCCATGCAGCGCTCGCCGGCGGAGCCGTAGCCGGCACCGATGAGGGCGTCGACGGCCTGGTCCAGGTCGGCGTCCGGGAGGATCACCATGTGGTTCTTGGCGCCGCCGAAGGCCTGGCTGCGCTTGCCGTTCTTGGCGCAGGTCTCGTAGATGTACTGCGCGATGTCCGAGCTGCCGACGAAGCCGACGGCCTTGACGTCGGGGTTGTTCAGCAGAGCGTCGACCGACTCCTTGTCGCCGTGGACGACCTGGAAGACGCCCTCGGGCAGACCGGCCTCGATGAAGAGCTCGGCCAGGCGGACGGGCACGGAGGGGTCGCGCTCGGAGGGCTTGAGGATGAAGGCGTTGCCGCAGGCCAGGGCCGGGCCGGCCTTCCACAGCGGGATCATGGCCGGGAAGTTGAAGGGCGTGATGCCGGCGACGACGCCGAGCGGCTGGCGCATCGAGTAGACGTCGATGCCGGTGCCGGCGCCCTCGGTGTACTCGCCCTTGAGCAGGTGCGGAATACCGATCGAGAACTCGATGACCTCGATGCCGCGCTGGATGTCGCCCTTGGCGTCGGCGACGGTCTTGCCGTGCTCGCTCGAGAGCAGCGAGGCCAGCTCGTCGACGTTCTGGTGGACCAGGTCGATGAACTTCATGAAGACGCGGGCGCGGCGCTGCGGATTGAAGGCCGCCCACTCGACCTGAGCCTTCTTCGCCCGCGCGACCACGTCGTCGACCTCGGCGGTGCTCGCCAGCGGGACGGTGGCCTGCACCTGACCCGTGCTCGGGTCGAAGACGTCGGCGGTGCGGCCCGTGCCCTCCACGCGACGGCCGTCGATGAAATGCGGGATGGTGCGCACGTCAGCCATGGTGTGTCCTTCTCTCTCGATCGAGGTCCATCGCGAAGCCCTTGCGCGATGTGTTGCCCATCACTATATACTTGGATATCCAAGTAATCAACCGGAGGATCTGAAAGTGGCTAGCACACAGGGGTATCGAGACTTCCTTGCCGCGCGCGACCTGCTGGTCGAGCTCGCCGACGACTACGACGCGGCGCGGGAGCGCTTCAGTTGGCCGCAGCTCGACGAGTGGAATTTCGCGCTCGACTGGTTCGACCGGGTGGCCGAGAACAACGACGCCCCCGCCCTGTGGATCGTCGAGGAGGACGGCTCCGAGTCGAAGTTCAGCTACGCGGAGATGAGCGCGCGCAGCAACCGGGTCGCGAACTGGCTGCGCGAGCGCGGCGTGCATCCGGGCGATCGGATCCTGCTCATGCTCAGCAACCAGGTCGAGCTCTGGGACGTCATGCTCGCCGCGATCAAGCTCGGCGCCGTGGTCATCCCCGCGACCACGCTGCTCGCCGAGGGCGACATCGCCGACCGCATCGCCCGCGGCGGCGCGAAGCACGTCATCGTGCGCAGCGAGCTCGCCGAGCGCGTCCCCGCGGACGCGCAGGTCACCCGGATCGCCATCGGCGATCCGGTGCCGGGCTGGGAGTCCTTCGCCGCGGCGTACACGGCACCGTCGGACTTCACCCCCACGCACGTCACGCACGCCGACGACACCCTACTGCTGTACTTCACCTCCGGCACCACGAGCGCGCCGAAGCTGGTCGAGCACACCCACGCCAGCTACCCCGTGGGCCACCTGTCGACGATGTACTGGATCGGCCTGCGCCCCGGCGACGTGCACCTGAACGTGAGCTCGCCGGGCTGGGCGAAGCACGCGTGGAGCAACGTCTTCACGCCGTGGATCGCGCAGGCCTGCGTCTTCATCTACAACTACAACCGGTTCGACGCGGCCGCGCTGATGAAGCAGATGGAGCGGGCCGGCGTCACCAGCTTCTGCGCGCCGCCCACGGTGTGGCGCATGCTGATCCAGGCCGACCTCAGCGCCCTGACGACGCCACCGCGCGTCGTCGTGGGCGCCGGCGAGCCGCTCAACCCCGAGGTGATCACCCGCGTGCGGAACGCGTGGGGCGTGACGATCCGCGACGGCTTCGGCCAGACCGAGACCACGGTCCAGGTGGCGAACACGCCGGGCCAGCCGCTCAAGGACGGGTCGATGGGCCGCCCGTGCCCCGGCTACGACGTGGTGCTGGTCGACCCGGCCACCGGCGAGCAGGGCGTGGATGAGGGCGAGATCTGCCTGCGCCTGGATCCGCGGCCGCTCGGCCTCATGGTCGGCTACCACGGCGACGCCGAGAAGACCGCGAAGGTCATGGAGGGCGGCGTCTACCACACCGGCGACGTGGCCTCGAAGGATGCGGACGGCTACCTGACCTACGTCGGCCGCACCGACGACGTCTTCAAGTCGAGCGACTACAAGATCAGCCCGTTCGAGCTGGAATCGGTTCTGCTGGAGCATGATGCGGTGGCCGAGGCGGCCGTCGTGCCGGCGCCGGACGAGCTGCGGCTCGCGGTGCCGAAGGCGTACATCGTGCTCGCCGACGGCCACGCGCCGGACGAGGCCACGGCGAAGGCGATCTTCGACTACAGCCGCGAGCACCTCGCGCCCTACAAGCGCGTGCGCCGCATCGCCTTCGCCGACCTGCCGAAGACGATCAGCGGCAAGATCCGCCGCGTGGAGCTGCGCAAGGCCGAGGAGCAGGGGCTGACCTCCGCGGAGTTCCGCGAGTCCTGACCGTCCCGCACTCGCGCCGCGGCGGCGATCCGGACCCGGGTCGCCGCCGCGGCCGTCTCAGTCGGCCTCCGCGAGCGATGCCGACACGAGCGCGCGCACCGCGGACCGCCACCGCTCGTCCGGATCGCCGGCGCACCAGGCGCGCAGTGCTACGGCGACCACCGCGTAGGCGAGGTCCTCGGCCCGCACGTCGGGTCGCAGCCGGCCCGCACGCTCCTCGGCGGCGAGCCCGTCGGCGATCGCGGCCGTGACGCCCTCGAAGCCGGCCGCGGCGTCGCCCAGCACCTCGGCCGCGCGGTTCCGGAGCCCCGGCCGCGCGGCCAGCAGTCGCGCGAAAGCGGTGGCCGCGGGTTGCGACAGCGCATCGAGCTGCGCGCAGAGCGCCTCCGCCACCGTCGTTGCCGAACCCGGTTCCGACGAGGCCGCGTTCCCCGCCTCCGCGCCGAGCAGGAAACTGCGGTCCACCGCGTACGCGGCGAGGAAGCCGTCGAAGTCGCCGAAGTGCGCGTGCAGCAGCCCCGTCGCGACCCCCGCCTGCGCGGTGACCGCGCGCCCCTTCAGGCCGTCCGCTCCCTCACGGAGGATCACCGCCTCGGCGGCCGCGAACAGGCGCTGCCGCGCGCCGTCGATCGCGACTCCTCTGGGCATGCGTCGATTCTACGAGCTCGGCGCGGGCGCCTTGCGCCAACTATGAACATTCGCTCATACTCGGTATGAACGAACGCTCAAACCGGGAGGAAACCATGCCGGACCACACCGAACACCCCCTGCGGATCGTCGTCGCCGGCGCGGGGATCGCCGGCCTCGCGACCGCGCTCCGGCTGCACCGCGACGGCCACCGCGTCCTCGTCGTCGAACGCGCCCCCGCCCGCCGGGCCGGCGGCTATCTCGTGAACCTGCTGGGCCCGGGCTTCGACGCTGCCGAGGGCCTGGGCCTCGTGCCCGCCCTCCGCGAGCGGGACCAGGGGATCTTCACCTCGCGCCTGGTCCGCGCCGACGGCTCGACGAAGCTCACCATGCCCGCCGCCCTCGCGGAGCAATCGCTGGGGTCCCGCGCGCTGACCGTCCTCCGCGGCGACCTCGAGGGCGCCCTGTGGGAGGCGATGGGCGGCGCGCTCGAGATCCGGTTCGGCACCACGGTCGCCGCGGCCGACGACCCGAGCGGTGCCGACGGAGGCCTGCGGGTCACGCTCAGCGACGGCTCGGTGCACGACGCGGACCTGCTGGTCGGCGCCGACGGCCTGCACTCCGGCGTCCGCGACCTCGCCTTCGGGCCGGCGACCGGGTTCGTCCACGACCTTCAGCACGCCGTGGCGGCCTTCCCGCTCGATGCCGCGCCGAACGGCCTCCCGGAGCAGACCGCCAGCACCTTCATCGACGTCGGCCGCACCGCAGCGGTCTTCCGCCCTCGCGGCCACGCACCGTCGGCCTTCTTCACGTACCGGACGGCGACGGCCGAGGCCGACGCGACCGGCTCCCCCGCCGACGCCCTCGCGGCGCACTTCGGCGATCTCTCCGGCCCGGTGCACGAGGCGGCGCGACGGGCCGCGGGCGCCGGGGACGCCTACTTCGACTCCGTGAGCCAGGTGGTCATGGACACGTGGAGCAGCGGGCGCGTCGTGCTGGTCGGCGACGCCGCGTGGTGCGTCTCCCTGTTCGCGGGGCACGGCGCCGGCCTCGCCCTCGCCGGCGCCGATCGCCTCGGGCGCGCACTCGCGGCGCAGCCGGGCGACATCGCGGCCGCGCTGCGCGCCTGGGAGGACGGGCTGCGCCCGGAGGTCACGGCGCGCCAGCGGCAGGCGCGCGCCGGGATGGCGCGGTTCGCGCCGCCCAGCCGCGTGCACCTGGGCGTACAGGACCTGATGATCCGGGCGTTGACGGCTCCGCTCCTCGGGCCCGCGCTGCTACGGCTGATGAGCCGGGCGCGGTAGCTACCTCCGAGCGGCCGACGCTCGCCGCACACGAATCCCCAGGAAGCGTTCCGGGCTCACGCCGTGATGTCGCGAACGGGGCGCGATGGCACCGGCGCCGCCCTAAGCTGGGCGTCTCATGCTCACCTACGTGCTGGACGTCCGAGACCTCTCGGACGTGCGCTTCGTCCTGGCGCCGATGAACGAGACCTCGCTGAGCCTGTTCCACCTGAACACGACGCACGAGAGTTCCGCGCACCTGCAGCGCTGGCGCAGCAACGCCCAGGCGCAGCGCGACCGGTACGACCACCGGCTGGTCAGCGCGCTGGTGGCACCGTCGGGGAACGCGATCCCGGACTTCCTGACGCCGATGCCGCCGCTCGGGGACTCGCGGCCGTCGCTCGACGAGGGCCTGGCGGCCATCGCGGCGACCGACCCGGCGCTGATCCACGCACAGCTGGACGAGCTGCGGGAGGGCGGCGATCCGTCGCCCGCGTTGGCGCGCCTGCTCGACGACCCCGAGCGGGCGGGGCCGCGGATCGCCG
The DNA here is from genome assembly GCF_965137015.1 of Tsukamurella hominis. Taxonomy (NCBI): domain Bacteria; kingdom Bacillati; phylum Actinomycetota; class Actinomycetes; order Mycobacteriales; family Tsukamurellaceae; genus Tsukamurella; species Tsukamurella hominis. The sequence goes on from NZ_CBCRZG010000015.1 coordinate 116,989, forward strand.
GGGCGCTGGAGCGCTACCACCGGGTGGTGATCGCCCCGATCTGGCCATCGGTGAACCGGATCCTGGAGTCGGACATCACGTTCCGCGGGCGAGAGTTGGCGATCGGCGGGCCGACGCAGCTGTTCGCCTCGCTCAACCCCAACCTGGCCTGGGATCGCGACGGGCGGCTGCGCCTGGATCTGGCGTACACGCGATCCGGCGAGTACGCCTCCGCGGGCCGGGGGCTCATCCTGATTCCGAGCGTCTTCCTCACACGCCTCGTCAGCGCGCACTCCCCCGAGACGGCGGCGCCGCACGCCGGCTATCCGGCGCGCGGCAGCGCGACCCTCATGGAGTCGATGCGGGAGGTGCCGCCGGGCGCGCTGCGGCGGCTGATCGGCGGGGCGAAGGCGGACGTGCTGCACGCCCTGGTCGAGCCGATGGCGGTGAGCGAGTTGGCGCGGCGGCTCGAGGTGACGCCGTCGGCGGCGTCGCAGAGCCTGCGCGTGCTCCACGAGAACGGCCTGGTCGACCGAGCCCGGAACGGGCGCGAGGTGCTCTACCGGCGTACGCCGGACGGTGACCGGCTGCTGCGCGGCCACCGCGCCTGAAGGGGTGGAACGGGGAGGATCAGAAGCGCAGCGCGGCGGGGCCGGTGTACTCGGGGTTGGCGGTCACGAAACGCTGCAGGGCGGCGCGCAGACCGGCGGCGGCGAACCCGGAGCGGGGCGCGGCGGTGGGCTTCGCGGCGTCCTCGTGGATGTCGGCGAGGCGGGCGTAGACGGTGCCGGCGGTCGGGTCGGCGGTGAGGCTCTTGAAGTCACGGTAATTGGTCATGACCAAGAGTCTCCCGGTCCCGACGCGACGCCGCCAATCTTTAAGTGATGACCTAAAGTGTGATCGGGGACACTGTGCGCTGGAACACCTTCGGCGTCCGTCGTCAGCGCGCGACCTCGCGCCGCCCTGCGTCGAGACGACGCGTCCATCCACGGCCGTCGAGCAGCTCCATCAGCGGCACCGCGACCCGGCGGCTGGTGCCCAGCGCCTGCCGCGCCTGCGAGACCGTGAACGGCTGGGGCAGCCGGGCGAGCTCCCGCATCGCCAGCGCCGGCGCGCGCGGCGCGAGCACGATCCCCTCGGCCAGCCGCAGCAGCCGACCCGCTCGCTCGGCCGCGGCGAGCTCCCGCGTCCCGAGCCGCAACGCCGCCAGGTCGTCCGCCTCCGGGGCGGCGAAGGGATCCGCCGCCAGCCGCCGCTCGATCTCCGTCACGGCGGCCTCGGCCGGTCCCAGGTCGGCGCGGTGTCCGGGCAGCGCGAGCCGCCCGCCCTCCGATTCGAGTCCGGCCCCCTCGAGCACGGCCGGCAGCAGCGCCGGATCCGGCAGGCCCAGGGCCTCCCGCGCGGCGCCCAACGACAGCCCCGCGGCCAACGGATCCCGCTCGTGCAGGTCGGCCACCAGGCCGCGCAGGCGGGCCTGCCACGCATCGAGGGCCGCCTCGTGGACCCACCACGCCCCGATCGCCCGCACGCCCTCCGGGACCTCCGCGCCGAAGCCGAGGTCGTCGAGGCGCTCGCGCCGCACCGCGCCGGTGCGCCCGACCTCGGCCAGCAGGTCCCCGTCGGTTCCCCGGCCGGCTAGGGCATCGGCCCGCCGGGCCCCGTCACCGCGGCGCCGCAGCGGTGGCGGGTCCGCGTCGAGCACCCGCGCGCCGCCGACGATCCGCTTCTCCCCCGGGTCCCGCAGAACGAGCGGGTCGCCGAGCACGAGCGGCGCCTCCCGGGCCAGCGTCAGCCGGGCGTGGGCAGCGTCGAACGGCCGCAGGCGGGCGGGGACGGCGACGGTGCCCGCGTGCACGGTGAGCCACACGGGCACGGCCGCGTCCGGGTCCGACGGTGCCAGCCGCACGTCCACGACGCTCGTCACGGGCCATTGCCCGGGCGTGAGCAGCGCGTCGCCGCGGTGGATCTCCTCGACCGCGACCCCGCGCAGGTTCACCGCGACGCGGGACACCGGCCCCACCGCGTCCGCGGCGGCGCCGTGCCGCTGCAGCCCGCGCACCGTCACCGGTCGCGCACCGCGCGCGCCGAGCAGCTCCAGCTCGTCGCCGACCCGCACCGTGCCCGCCGCCACCGTGCCGGTCACGACGGTGCCGGCCCCGACGACGGTGAACGCGCGGTCGATCCAGATCCGCACGCGCGCGTCCGGATCGGTCGGCGGCACCTCCGCGAGAACGGAATCGAGGGCGGCGCGCAGCTCGTCGAGCCCGGCACCGGTCACGGCGGAGACGCCCACGACAGGGGCTCCCGCGAGCCCGGTGCCGGCCAACTCGCGACGGGCCCGAGCGGAGACCTCGGGCACGGCGTCGGGCGCCCGATCGGTCTTGGTGATCACGATGAGTCCGTGCCCGATCCCCAGGGCCGCCACCGCGTCCCGGTGATCGTCGGACTGCGCGCTCCAGCCCTCGTCGGCGGCGACCACGAAGCACACCACCGGGACGGGGCCGAGGCCGGCGAGCATGTTGCCCAGGAACCGCTCGTGCCCGGGCACGTCGACGAAGGCCGTCTCGCGGCCGGACGGCAGTGCGGTCCAGGCGAATCCGAGGTCGATCGTGAGGCCGCGGCGCTGCTCCTCGGCCCACCGGTCGGGCTCGATCCCGGTGAGCGCGCGGACCAGCGTGGACTTGCCGTGGTCGACGTGGCCGGCGGTGGCTACGACGTACACGCGAGCACCGCCTCCGCGACCGTGTCGTCGGCGTCCTCGGGCACGCAGCGCAGGTCGAGCAGGCAGGCACCGTCGGACAGCCGCGCCAGGATCGGCGGCGTCCCGGCCCGCAGCGGCGCCGCCAGGGCCTCGGGAAGGCGGACGGCCCAGCCCGGCAGCGGGACTCCCGGAGCGCCGCCGCCGCCGACCCGTCCGTCGTGCGGGACGACGGCGCCGCCGACGCGCTCGGCGAGCCGCTCGGCGCGGCGGCGCAGGTCGTCGGGGTCGGCGTGGAGGTAGGCGAGGACGGGCGCCTCGGGCCCGCCGACGGTGGCCTCCAGGGCGGCGAGCACCAGCTTGTCGGCGCGGACGGCCCGGGCGAGGGGATGCTTCGCGAGCCGGGAGACGAGTTCCGCGCGGCCGAGCAGGATCCCGGCCTGGGGGCCGCCCAGCAGCTTGTCGCCGCTGGCCGTCACCACGTCGGCGCCGGCCGCGAGCGCGGAGGCGGCGTCGGGTTCGCCGGGCAGGGCGGGATCCGCGGCGAGCAGGCCGCTGCCGAGGTCCATGACCAGCGGGACGCCGCCGCACACCGCGCGCAGCTCGGCGAGGGGCACGTCGGCGGTGAAGCCCTCGACGCGGAAGTTGCTCGGATGGACCTTGAGCACGCAGCCGGTGTCCGGCCCGATCGCCTCGGCGTAGTCGCGGGCGTGGGTGCGGTTCGTCGTGCCGACCTCGCGCAGCCGGGCACCGGTGGAGGCGATGAGGTCCGGGAGCCGGAAGCCGGCCCCGATCTCGATGAGCTCGCCGCGGCTGATGACCACCTCGCGGCCCGCCGCGAGGGCGGTGGTGGCCAGGACCAGGGCGGCGGCGCCGTTGTTGACCACCAGCGCCTCCTCCGCAGCGGGGCACGCGGCGAGCAGCGCCGCCCGCGCGGCGACGCCCCGCTTGCTCCGCGCGCCGGTGCCCAGGTCGAGCTCGACGTCGGTGTATCCGGCGGCGTCGACGAGGGCGGCGACGGCCGCGGCCGACAGCGGTGCGCGGCCGAGGTTGGTGTGCACGACGACGCCGGTCGCGTTGAGCACGGGCCGCAGCGACGCCGGCGACGCTCCCGCGAGCTCCCGCTCGGCGGTGGCCGCGACGTCCTCCGGTGCGAGGTCGCCGCGGCGCGCGGCCTCCTGGGCCGCCGCGACGGCGGTCCGCACCCGGCGCTCGCCGAGCCGTGCCGTCGCGGCGGCGATGGACGGCGCGGCCAGGAGGTGATCGGTGCGGGGAATCCGCCTGCGGGGGTCCGTCATCCGTCCTCCTCGTGGCTCCGGCGTCGTCCCACGACGCGTGGACGTGTGGCGGAGGTGGACGGGAATCGAACCCGCCAGGCCGAGATACTCGACCTCACCGGTTTTGAAGACCGGGGGGCCCACCAGGAACCCGGACACCTCCGCCGACCAACATAGACCCCCGCCCCGGCCGCCGGGTGGGTCCGGTCGAGGCTAGCGTGGGGGACATGACCGCAGACCTCGCCCGGCTCACCTCCTTCGCACACGGCGGCGGCTGCGCCTGCAAGATCCCGCCGGGCGAGCTCGAGGACGCGGTGCGGGGCCTGCAGGGGCAGATCGCGCCGGACGTCCTGGTCGGGCTGGACGATGGGGACGACGCCGCCGCGGTCCGGCTCTCCGAGGACCTGGCTGTGCTCTCCACCGCCGACTTCTTCACCCCCGTCGTGGACGACGCCTTCGACTGGGGCCGCATCGCCGCCGCCAACGCCCTCTCCGACGTCTACGCCATGGGCGGCCGCCCGGTGATGGCGATCAACCTCGTGGGCTGGCCGCGCGAACAGCTGCCGATGGAACTCATGACCGAGGTGCTGCGCGGCGGCCTGGCCGTGGCGAAGGAGGCCGCGTGCCCCGTGATCGGCGGGCACAGCATCGACGATCCGGAGCCCAAGTACGGCATGGCCGTGACCGGCGTCGCGCACCCGGACCGGCTGCTGCGCAACGACTCCGCCGCATCCGGGCTGCCGCTCACCCTGACCAAGCCGATCGGCGTCGGACTGCTCAACAACCGGCACAAGCGCACCGGCGAGGTCTTCGAGGCCGCGATCGCCACGATGACGACGCTCAACCGGGACGCCGCTGCCGCTGCCCTCGAAGCGGGCGCCCGCGCGGCCACGGACGTCACCGGCTTCGGCCTGCTCGGTCACCTGTTCAAGATGTGCCGGGCCTCGGGTGTCGCGGCGGAGATCGACGCCGCCGCGGTACCGCTGGTCGACGGTGCGCGCGAGGCCCTGCGGGACGGCTTCGTCTCCGGCGGCACGCGGCGCAACCTGGACTGGGTCGCGCCGCACCTCGACGCCGACGGCGCCACCGAGGACGACCTGCTGTTCCTCGCCGATGCGCAGACCTCCGGCGGTCTGCTGGTGGTCGGCGAGGTGCCGGGCTACCCGGTGATCGGCCGGACCGTGGCCGGGCCGGCCGGGCGCATCGTCATCCGGTGATCGAGTCGCCCGTGTTCCCCGCAGCGCGGCGGGCCGCCAGCCGCCGCTTCTGCGGCTCGATCGTGTAGCGCGGATCCTTCGCCGATTCCAAGCCGGCCTCGAAGACGCCGAACCGGGTGCACGCCGACGCCGCGACGAGCGCGCCGCCGGACAGGGCGGCGAGGCACCGTCGGACCCGGCCCCGGCGACCGCCCGTGAGCAGCGCGCCCACGCCCCCGGCGATCGCGAGACGCTCCGCCCAGCGCATGAGCGTGCCCGGCGTGCCGTGGTGCAACGGCTCCGCGGCCACGGGATCCATGCGGGACTCCATGATCCGCGTCGCGGCCACATCACCGATCACACCGAGCACCGCGAGGTTCCGCGCCGGCGCCGCCTCCGCGGCCGGGGTGGTGACGAGTGCCAGGCCGCCGGCGGCGAGGCTCGCCGAACTGACGAAGACGAAGGGCAGATCCCGGTAGGCGGCGTTCCAGGTGGGCATCGCCGTGTCCGCGAGGAGCACCGCGGTGTACGCGGCGAGCGGGGTCGCGAAGACGGCCGCGCCGAGCCCGGCGGGCGCCTCCCCGAACCGGAGCACGGAGCGCAGCGGGCCGAGCGGGAGCCGCTCGCCGAGAAGGCGGTCGACCTCCGCCGCGGCGGCGACGCCGATCATGCCGCTGTAGCCGGAGAGGATCCACGAGCCGACGCTCATCGGCGAGGTGACCTTGAAGGTGCGCATCATGTGCAGGAAGCGTTCCGGCCGACCGAGATCGACGACCAGCGCGAGCGCGCCGACCCCCGCGGCACCGAGGCCGGCGAGGCGGGCGTTGCGCCGCAGCGCGGGGTACCCCGCGAGCTGCGCCCCCGCGGCGAGCAGGCCGGAGCCGCCCGCGATACCACCGAGCACGAGGTACGCGCCCACGGGCGCCTCCCACGGCGGCGGCTTCACGATCGGGTGGCCGTAGTAGCCGTCCACGTGCTCGATCACGGCCTCGGGCACCATGACGTCGTCGGGACGGCGCCGCTTCGGCGCGCCGTCGCCGCGCTTGCCGCCGCCCTTGCCGCGGCGCTCGGGCCGGGGCGGGCGGAACTGATCGAATTCGGAGCTGGTCACCGGCGGCCCTTCTTCCGCGCCGAGAGGAACGAGACCGCGGCGGCGGCGATCATGCCCGCGGCGGCGGTGCCGGCGCGCTTGTACATCGTCATGAGGTCGGCGGTGCACACGCGCGGGTCCGGAGGCAGGCCGTAGACCTCCGGCTCGTCGAGCAGGAGGAACACCGAGCCGGTGCCGCCCACCCCGTCGGCGTCGTTCGCGCCGTACAGACGCGCCTCGGTCATGCCCTGGGCGTGCAGCTGCGCGACCCGCTCGCGGGCCGTCGCCACCATCTCCTCCCGCTCGCCGAACTTGATCGACGTGGTGGGACAGGTCTTCGCGCACGCCGGCGTCTCGTCGTCGCGGAGCCGGTCGTAGCAGAGCGTGCACTTCTGCGCGATCCCGCGGTTGTCGACCGGGGGCTGCTCGCCCTTGCGGTGGCCCTCGCGGACCGTCGGGGCGACGGTGCCGTCGCTGCGCCGCTCGACCACGCCGAAGGGGCAGCCGGCGACGCAGGTGCCGCAGCCGTTGCAGATGTCGTTCTGCACCACGACGGTGCCGAACTCGGTGCGCATCATGGCGCCGGTCGGGCACACGTCGAGGCAGCCCGCGTGGGTGCAGTGCTTGCACACGTCGGAGGACATGAGCCAGCGGAACTCGGGGGTGTCGGGCGGGGTGACGTCCGCCTCGCCCCAGGCCGGCATCTCCTCGCTCGCCGGAGCGGCGCCCCGCACGGCCGGCATGCCCAGGCCGACGAGGGCGCGACCGGATTCGCGGGCCCGCTCGATGCGCTCGGCGTCCTGTTCGATGAAGGCGACGTGCCGCCAGGTGCTGGCGCCGAGCGCGACGGTGTTGTCGTAGGACATGCCCGTGAGCTCGAGGTCGCCGTCGCGCGGGTTGCGGTTCCACTCCTTGCAGGCCACCTCGCACGCCTTGCAGCCGATGCAGATCGACGTGTCCGTGAAGAACCCGCGCCGCGCCTCGTGCACGTGCCAGTGCGCGTCGGCACTCGGGTCGGTGGGGCCGGTCAGCTGTCCCATCGCGCACCTCCTCGTCGCCGTGTCCGCGTCACCATCGAGTGAACCCCTCCTGCTCCGGATCGTCCCGCTCGGGGTCGGGGAAGACGTCCCCGGGGCGCGGGGCGGTCAGCCGCACGTTGTCGGTCTCGACGGTGACGCCCGCCCGGTCCCGGTAGCGCTGCACCAGCTCCTCCAGCGCGGCGCCGCGCGGCCTGCGGCCCGCGATCACCGTGCAGGAACCCACCTTCGACTCCTGGATCTGCGTGTTCGGATCGAGCGTGACCCCGATGAGATCGTTCGCGGCGTCGCCCGTCACGACGGCGTCGCTGCCGACGCCCCAGTGGTAGGGCAGGCCGACCTGGTGCACGGTGCGGCCGCCGACCGTCAGCGGCCGCATCCGCTCGGTGACCAGCACGCGGCACTCGATCGCGGCGCGGGGCGAGATGATCGTCGCCCAGCCCTCGTTCTCGAGGCCGCACTCGGCGGCCAGCCCCGGCGAGACCTCACAGAACATCTCCGGCTGCAGCTCCGCGAGATACGGCGACCAGCGGCTCATACCGCCCGCGGTGTGGTGCTCGGTGAGCCGGTACGTGGTGAAGACGTACGGGTAGACGTCCGCCCCGGGGTCGCCCGCACTGGGCGCGTCCAGATTGTCCTCGCGCGGGAACAGCACCCGGGCCGGGGCCTGCTGCTGCGGGTAGATCGCGTTCCGCACCGGCGATTCCTGCGCCTCGTAGTGCGTGGGCAGTGGACCGTCGACCAGGCCCGTCGGCGCGAACAGCCACCCCTTGCCGTCGGACTGCATGATGAACGGATCGTCGCCGGCGAGGGCCTCGGCGCCCGTCGCCCCGGGTTCGGGGACGGTGCCGGGGGCGAGCGTCGCCGGGAAGTCCGGGACGTCGGGCCCGGCCCAGCGGCCCGCGGCCTCGTCCCACCACAGGTACTTCTTGCGTTCGCTCCACGGCCGTCCCTGCGGGTCGGCAGAGGCACGGTTGTAGAGCATCCGGCGATCGGCGGGCCACACCCAGCCCCACTCGGACTGGGTGATCCCGCCGCCGCCCTGCGGGACGCGGCGGGCGGCGTGGTTGGCACCGTCGGCGTAGACGCCCGTGTAGATCCAGCAGCCCGCGATCGTCGAGCCGTCGGCCTTGAGCTGCGTGTACGAGGTGAGGTTGCGCCCCGCGTCGGCGCCGGAGACGAAGCGGCCGTTGATCTCCGAGAGCACCGCCTCGGGGTCCGGGTTGCCGTGCGCGTCCGGCGGATAGTCCCAGGTGAGGTCGAGCAGCGGACGGTCGCGCTCGTCGGTCGAGCCCGCGAGGCGCTCCCGGATCCGCAGGCCGAGCTCGTAGAAGAAGTCGAGCTCGCTCTGCGCCTGGCCCGGCGGCTGCACGGCCTGGTGGCGCCACTGCAGCATCCGCTGGGTCTGCGTGAACGAGCCCGCCTTCTCGACGTGGGTGGCGGCGGGCATGAAGAAGACCTCCGTGCCGATGTCCTCGGTGCGGAGCTCGCCGGAGGCGATCTCCGGGCCGTCCTTCCACCACGTGGCCGACTCGATCATGTTGAGATCGCGTACCACGAGCCATTTCAGCTTCGCCATACCCATGCGCTGCTGCCGCCCGTTCGCGGAGCCCACGGCGGGGTTCTGGCCGAGCACGAAGTACCCGTCGACCTTCCCGTCCAGCATGTCGACGGCGGTCTGATACGTGCCCGCCGGTCCGTCGAGCCTCGGCAGGTAGTCGTAGGCGAAGTCGTTCTCCGCCGTCGCCGCGTCGCCCCACCAGGCCTTGAGCAGGCTGATCATGTAGGTGTCGGCGTACTGCCAGTAGCCCTTCCCGGTGGCGGGGCGGACCGCGGCGATGTAGTCGGCGAGGGTGTCGTGCTTGCCCACCGAGGGCATCGGCAGGTAGCCGGGCAGCAGGTTGAACAGGGTGGGGATGTCGGTCGAGCCCTGGATGCTGGCGTGCCCGCGCAGCGCCATGATGCCGCTGCCCGGCCGCCCGACGTTGCCCAGCAGCAGCTGCAGGATCGCCGCGGTGCGGATGAACTGCGCGCCCATCGTGTGCTGCGTCCAGCCGGTGGCGTAGCCGAAGCACGTCGTGCGTTCGCGGCCGGAGTTGCTGGTGATCGAGTCCGCCAGGTAGGCGAACTCGGTCGGCGCGATGCCGCACATGTCGGCCACGACCTCGGGGGTGTAGCGCGCGTAATGCCGGCGCAGCACCTGGAAGACGGTCCGCGGGTCCTGCAGCGTCTCGTCGCGCCCCTCGGCGTACTGCCACGTCGACTGGTCGTACTTGCCGGTCTCCGGGTCGAAGCCGGAGAACAGGCCGTGGAGGTCCTCCGTGTCGCGGAACTCCTCACCGACCATCTCCGCCGCGTTGGTGTAGGCGACGACGTAGTCGCGGAAGTACGCGTCGGTGGCGAGCACATGGTTGATGAGCCCGCCGAGCAGCACGATGTCGGAGCCCGCGCGGATCGGCACGTGCCGGTCCGCCACCGCGGACGTCCGGGTGAACCGGGGGTCCACGTGGATCACCCGCGCGCCGCGGGCCTTGGCCTCAGCGACCCACTGGAACCCGACGGGGTGCGCCTCGGCCATGTTGCCGCCCATGAGCACGATGCAGTCCGCGTTGGCCATGTCCTGCAGGGACTGGGTGGCGCCGCCGCGCCCGAACGAGGCTCCCAGACCGGGAACCGTGGCGGAGTGTCATATGCGGGCCTGGTTCTCGATCTGGATGGCGCCCGCGGCGGTGAACAGCTTCTTGATGAGGTAGTTCTCCTCATTGTCGAGCGTGGCGCCGCCGAGCGAGGCGATGCCCATGGTGCGGCGCAGCGGCCGCCCGTGCTCGTCGAAGTCCTGCCAGCCGTGGCGCCGCGCCTCGACGAACCGGTCGGCGATCATGTCGATCGCGGTGTCCCGGTCGAGGTCCTGCCACTCGGTGGCGTGGGGAGCGCGGTAGCGGATCTTGGTCTGCCGCAGCGGGTTGTTCACCAGCTGCTCGCTGGACGAGCCCTTGGGGCACAGCCGCCCGCGCGAGATGGGCGAATCCGGATCGCCCTCGATCTGGATGACCTTCTCGTCCTTGACGTAGACCTTCTGGCCGCAGCCGACGGCGCAGAACGGGCAGACGCTCTGCACCACGCGGTCGGCGGTCTTGGTGCGCGGCTCGAGCGCGCGGGTGCGCGGCGACTCGACGGCCGGGCCGCGGCCGAAGACGTCGCCGGAGCGGAGCTGCCGCACCACCGGCCATTCGAGGGGGCTGAACCTCGTCATGGGTGCAAGCCTAGTCCCACCGCGCGTGCGCCGCTCCGGAACCCGCGGTCGTCGCCCGTGAGTCCGCCGCGAACAGGCTGTGAGATCGTGAAGACATGAACGATCTCGCACTCCGCGCGGAGGGTGAGCTCCCACCCGAGGTCTGGGCCTACCTGATGCGCGGCGCGACCGTCGGCGAGTCACCGTGGGAGCGCTGGCGGTTCGCGCCGCGGGTGCTGCGCGACGTCCGCTCCATCGACACGGGCGTGAGCGTCCTCGGCGACTGGCGCTCCCCCATCGGCGTGGCGCCGACGGCCTTCCACCGCCTGATCCATCCCGGGGGCGAGGCGGCGGCGGCCCGCGCCGCAGCCGAGTGCGGCGCTCCGTTCGTGCTGTCCATGCGGGCGACCACCCGGATCGAGGAGGTCGCCGCCGCGGTGTGCGGCCCGTGGTGGCAGCAGGTCTACCTCATGCGCGATCGGACGATCACCGATGCGCTGGTGCAGCGGGCCGCGGCGGCCGGCGCGACGGCGCTGGTCCTCACCGGCGACACCCCCTACGTGGGCCGCTCCGGGGGCCGCGGGCTTCCGCCGCTGGACGACGATCTCGCCCTGGTCAACGTCGCCCAGCACCTGCCGCCCGGGGCCGACGCGTGGGCCGCCATCGAGCAGGACGCGGGGGCCGCCCTCGAGGACATCGGGCGGCTCGCCGACCTGACCGGGCTGCCCGTGATCGTCAAGGGCGTGCTGCGCGCCGACGAGGCCCGGCGGTGCGTCGACGCCGGCGCGGCCGGGGTGTGGGTGAGCGATCACGGCGGCCGGCAGCTGGGGCGCACCGTCGCGCCCGCGCAGGCGTTGCCGCAGGTCGCGGCGGCCGTCGGCGCCGACGCGACCGTGCTCGCCGACGGCGACGTCCGCGACGGTCTCGACGCGCTGGCCGCCCTCGCCCTGGGCGCGGACGCCGTCTTCGTGGGCCGGCCGATCCTGTGGGGCCTGGCGGTCTCCGGCGCCGACGGGGTCCGCTCGGTCCTGGCCGGGCTGCTCGACGAGCTCCGGCACGGCATGGGCCTCGCAGGCGCCGTCCGCGTCGCGGAGCTCACGCCGGACCTCGTCGTCCCCCGCTGATCCGCGCCGCCACTCCCCGCGCCGTCCGTATCGTTGGGCCCACACGCCCATCTCAGGAGGACATGCATGCTCACCGGTCGCGCTCTGCTGCTGGACATGGACGGCACGCTCGTGGATTCGCACGCCGTCGTGGAACGGTGCTGGAGCCGGTGGGCGCGGGAGAAGGGCCTCGATCCCGCGGCGGTGCTGGCCGTCGCGCACGGCCGCCAGGGCCACGCGACGATGGCGGAGCTGCTGCCCGATCGCCCCGTCGAGGTCAATCTCGCGGAGAACCGCGAACTGCTCGCCCAGGAGACCGCCGACACCGAGGGCATCGTCCCCGTCCCGGGGGCGCCCGCCTTCCTCGCCGCGCTGGACGGTGCGCCGCACGCCCTGGTGACCTCCGCGGACGTCCCGCTGTCCACAGCGCGCATGGGCGCGGCCGGGCTGCCCCTGCCCGCGGTGCGCGTGACCGCCGAGGACGTGCGGGCGAGCAAGCCCGACCCCGAGGGCTTCCTCCGCGGCGCCGCGCTCCTCGGGATCGATCCCGCCGACTGCATCGTCTTCGAGGACTCCGAGGCCGGCATCGCCGCGGCGAAGGCGGCCGGGATGCGCGTGGTCGGGGTGGGCCCGCAGGCGGCGCGCTTCTCCCCCGACGTGCACGTCGACGACCTGACCGCGGTGACGGTCACCGTCGACGGAGAGGGCATCCACCTGACCTTCTGACCGGCACCGTCGGGTCCGGGTGAGACGGTCGGCCGCCCCGGCGACATAGAGGGGGTGTGACGTCCACGATGAGAACCGACGAGTCCGCGGACCGGACCCTCCTCGCCCGCGCCGCGGGCGGCGACGGGTCGGCGTTCGCGGCGATCCACGACCGCCACGTGCGCCCCGTCTACTGGCAGGCGTACACCGTCCTGCGCGACGCCGACGCCGCGCAGGAAGTCGCCCAGGACACCTTCCTCACGCTCTGGCGCCGCATCGATGCGGTGCGGATCGTCGACGAGTCGGTGCTCCCGTGGCTGCTGACCACCGCGCGGTACACCGCGCTCAACGCGGGGAGACGACTCTCCGCGGTCCGCGACAGATCGGCCACGCTCGACGACGCCGAACCGCCGGGCGCGGCGCCGTCGCCCGAGGACGAGGTGCTCGCCGCGGAGATCCGAGCGCTCATCGCCGACGCGGTCGGCGCCCTGTCCCCCACCGACCAGCGCCTCTACCGCCTGTGCGTGGAGGACGAACAGACCTACGAGCGGGCCGCGGCCGAGGTGGGCGTGACCCACGCCGCCGTGCGCAACCGCGTCTCCCGGCTGCGCGGCCGCCTGCGCGCCGACCTGAGCACCCTGAGGGAGCAGTCATGACCACCCGGATCACCCCCGACGACATCCTCACCGACGACCGGCTCGCCGCGATGCGTTCCGCCGTCATGACCGAGGTCGGCGACGACCTGCAGGCGCGCCGCACCCGCCGCAAGCACCGGACGATGGGCATCGCCGCAGCCGCCGCGATCGCCGTGGTGGCCGTGGGTGGCGTCGTCGCGAGCCAATTCCAGGGCGGCACGAGCGATTCGGCCTTCTACCAGCCACCGGCACCCCAGGCCGGGGGCCGCGGGGCCGCAGAGTCCGCGCCGATCACGGGCGGCCAGGCCGCGGTCGCCCCCACCCCGAAGGCGGCCCCCACGACGGGCCCGGCCGCACCGTCGACCCCGGCGAACGCGCCGACGGACCGCCAGGTGATCACGACCGGCACCGTCGACGTGACGAACGCCGATCCGGCGTCGGCGGCCCGGGAGCTGGCCGCGACCGCGGAGCGGCTCGGTGGGCGCGTCGACGCGCGCACCGAGACCGGCGGCGAGAAGGCCCGCGCGAAGCTGACGCTGCGGGTGCCGAACGACGAGGTGAACGAGCTGGTGGAGAAGATCGGCGGGCTCGGCGAGGTCGGCAGCGTGCAGCTGGAGCACGAGGACGTGACCGGCACCGTCGTGGATCTCGAGGCGCGCATCCGCGCGACCCAGGTCTCCGTCGACCGGCTGACGGCGATCCTCGCGAAGGCCGAGACCACCGACCAGGTGATCGCGGCGGAGTCCGCGCTGACCTCGCGCCAGCAGGAGCTCGAATCCCTGCAGTCACGACGCGCGGCGATCGGGGACCGGGTCTCCCTCTCCACGGTGACGGTGTCCATCGAGAAGCCGACCGTCACCGCTGACCGGTCAGGATTCACGGGTGGGCTGCGGGACGGCTGGGACGCTCTCCTCGCCACCGGGCGCTGGCTGTTGGTGATCGTGGGCGCGGTGCTGCCGTGGGCCGCGGTGCTGCTGGTGCTCTACGGCCTCTACCGGGTGGTGCGCCGGTTCCGGCCCCGCTCCTGAGCGGCTAGGAGGGGACGACGAGCGCGCGGGCCGTGGCGAACCGGGGCCCGCGCGCACCGTCGACCTCGACGAAGAAGTCGGCCTCGGAGAAGCTCTGCTTGCTACCGGGCTTGACCACCCGGCCGACGGCGAGGAAGGCCTCGCCCTGCGCGGGGCGCAGGAACTGCGTGTCCATCTGGGTCACGAGGCCGCCCGCACCGGGGTGCATCGCGAGCGCGTAGCCGCACGCGTTCTCCAGGACGCCGGCGATGAGCGCGGCGTGCAGGCCGCCGACGTTCTGGCACAGGTCGTCGCGGCGCTCGAGCCGGAGCACGACCTCCTCCAGATCGGCGCTGAGCACCTCGATACCGGCCCACCTGTTGAACGGCAGGGAGGCGTTGTACTTCACGAGTTCCTCGAAGGTCACCCCAGCACTATCGCACCCCGGCGGTCAGCGGCTGCTCGCGGCGAGCACCGGGGCGGGCGTGGGGCGCGGCACCGGGG
>NZ_CBCRZG010000016.1:0-126009 GCF_965137015.1 Tsukamurella hominis
GAGCCAGATGCCCGGTGAACTGAACCCAACCACCGCAGCGGCGTCAACACCAGAGACTCCCCAGCAAAGAAAGTGTCTCGGGCCGGTGACACGACCGCGGCACCTCCAGAATCGCACTGAGCGGCGCGCATGGCCTCGTCGTTCATCGACCGGCCGGGAAGCGCCCCGCGGGCGGAATCCCCTCGCACGACCCGGCGGCCAACAGCGGGAGCGCGACGGTGCCGGCGATGAAGATCCCGATCACCACGAATCCCCCGACGCGAACCGCACGCCGTCGCGCGCCGAGAAGCGCGCCGGCCGTCACCATCAGGACGACGCTCGCAACGGCCCAGAGGAGGCCGAGGGCGTTCATCCCGACCCGTTCGGCAACCCCGTAGGCCATCCCGCAGATCCGACGGCCCCACATCTGCGCGATCTGCCACGCGGCGACCGCGGCACACAGGCCCAGGACGGGCATCACCACGAAGGCGACCACTCCCGAAATCCGACGACCTGCTCCCCCCGTCCCCGCGGACGAACCACTCGAGTCCGGGTGCATCAGCGGCCGCGCGCGATGTCCAACGCCGCCTTGGGGCGCGACAGGACGTACTCGCGGGCGAGGTTGCGGACCCACGCGCGACGGGTGCACCCGCAGGAGGCGCGGACGGCGTCGGCGTCGAGGCCGAGGTGGCGGGCGAGGGCGGCGGCCCGTCGGGCATGGAAGAACTGGGAGACGAGCAGGACGCGCCCCACCCCGAACTCGTCCCGCGCGCGACGGCACGCGAGATAGGTGTCGAGCCCGGCACCGTCGGTGAGCAGGGCCGATTCCGGCACGCCCCGGTCGCGGAGCCACCCGGTCATGACGGCGATCTCGTCGCCGGACGTGCCGCCGGCGTTGCCGGAGACCAGGATTTTCTCCACCTTCCCCAGCCGCAGGAGCTGCAGCGACGCCTCCAACCGGCCCTCGACGAAGGAGCCCGGGCGGCCGCCGCGGACGGAGGCGCCGAAGGCGATCGCGACCGGCGCGGGCGGCGCCTCCGCGGGCGCGTACAGCGGCCCCGTGCCTGTGAGGCCGGTCACGACCGAACGCGCACGTGCAACGGGATTTCTGCGCGCGCGGACGGCTGAACTCATGAGCACACCTTACCGAGCAGCGAGTTAGGTGAACCTTCGCGCAGGACTACATATATCCGCGTTCTACCGTTAGGCCAGACGCAGTGGTTTCACACCTATGTTACTGACGAGTAATATCGGTGGTTACCCAGCCCGCGAGGCAGAAAGGTGCACGACGTGGACCAGACGTATTTGGCCGCCGCCGAGTCCGACATCACCCCGCTGAACATCGCCCTCGGCACGATCGGCGCAGTCGCCTTCGTCGTCGCGTGGGCGATCTTCTTCCGCGGCGCATTCCGCATGGTGCGGATCATCGCCCAGGGCCAGTCCGCCAAGGACCGCTGGCTCCCGTTCATCCCTCGCGCCGCCGAGGTCGTGGTCGAGTTCCTCGCCCACACCAAGATGATCAAGAACCGCACCGTGGGCATCGCCCACTGGTTCGTCATGGTCGGCTTCCTCGCCGGCATGGTGTTCTGGTTCGAGGCGCTGCCGCAGACCTTCGACCCGGCCTTCCACTGGCCCGTCGTCGGCTCGTGGCCGGTCTACCACCTGCTCGACGAGGTCCTCGGCATCGCGACCTTCCTCGGCATCCTCGTGCTCATCGTCGTGCGGCAGGTCAAGCACCCGCGCAACCCCGCGCTGTTCTCGCGCTTCTCCGGCAGCAAGTTCCTGCCCGCGTACACGATCGAGGCGATCGTCCTGTCCGAGGGCGTCGGCATGATCCTCGTGAAGGCGAGCAAGATCGCCACCTACGGCGAGTCCGATCCCGTCACCGACTTCTTCACCCGCCACGTCGCCGAGCTGCTCCCCGCGAGCCCGACGCTGATCACCGTCTTCGCCTTCGTCAAGCTGATGTCGGGCGTCATGTTCCTCGTCCTCGTGGGCAGCAACCTCACCTGGGGCGTCGCGTGGCACCGCTTCTCGGCCTTCTTCAACATCTACTTCAAGCGCGAGCTCGGCAGCCGCCGCGCGCTGGGTGCCGCCAAGCCGATGGTCTCCAACGGCAAGGTCCTGACCATGGAGAACACCGATCCCGACGTCGACAACCTCGGCGCCGGCAAGATCGAGGACTTCTCCTGGAAGGGCTGGCTGGACTTCACCACCTGCACCGAGTGCGGTCGCTGCCAGAGCCAGTGCCCCGCATGGAACACGGGTAAGCCGCTGAGCCCGAAGCTGCTGATCATGGGCCTGCGCGACCACGGCTACGCCAAGGCGCCGTACCTGCTGGCCGGCGGCCGCACGGACCCGTCGGGCGAGCAGACCGGCCTGGTCGACGCCGAGGGCAACCCGGACGAGGCCAAGCTCGAGAAGATCCCCGCCGAGGCCCGCGCCGAGGCCGAGCGCGCCCTCGTCGGGCCCGCGGGCGAGGACGGTGACCTGGGCGGCGTCATCGACCCCGAGATTCTCTGGTCCTGCACCACCTGTGGTGCGTGCGTCGAGCAGTGCCCCGTCGACATCGAGCACGTCGACCACATCGTCGACATGCGCCGCTACCAGGTGCTCATCGAGTCGGAGTTCCCGCACGAGCTCGCCGGCCTGTTCAAGAACCTCGAGAACAAGGGCAACCCCTGGGGCCAGGCCTCGAGCCAGCGCACGGCGTGGATCGACGAGATGGACATCGACATCCCGGTCTACGGCCAGGACGTCGAATCGTTCGACGGCTTCGAGTACCTCTTCTGGGTCGGCTGCGCCGGCGCCTTCGAGGACCGCGCCAAGAAGACCACCAAGGCCGTCGCCGAGCTCCTCGACGTGGCCGCCGTGAACTTCCTGGTCCTGGGCCAGGGCGAGACCTGTACCGGCGACTCCGCCCGCCGCGCGGGCAACGAGTTCCTGTTCCAGATGCTCGCCCAGCAGAACATCGAGCAGCTCGACGAGGTCTTCGACGGCCTGCCCGCGAAGCAGCGCAAGATCGTCGTGACCTGCGCCCACTGCTTCAACGCGCTCGGCAACGAGTACCCGCAGGTGGGCGGCGACTACGAGGTCGTCCACCACACGCAGCTGCTCAACAAGCTGGTCCGCGAGAAGCGGCTCGTGCCCGTCGCGCCCCCGTCGGAGGACGTGACCTACCACGACCCCTGCTACCTCGGCCGCCACAACCAGGTCTACGAGGCCCCGCGCGAGCTGATCGGCGCCTCGGGCGCCACGCTCAAGGAGATGCCGCGACACCTCGAGCGGTCCATGTGCTGCGGCGCCGGCGGCGCGCGCATGTGGATGGAGGAGCAGCTCGGCAAGCGCATCAACATCGACCGCGTCGACGAGGCCCTGAACACCCTCTCGTCGTCGCCCGAGGCCACCCCGAAGAAGATCGCCACCGGCTGCCCGTTCTGCCGCGTGATGCTCTCCGACGGCGTGACCGCGCAGACCGCCGACGACGAGGCCGCCGCGCCCGAGGTCGTCGACGTCGCGCAGATGCTCCTCGAGTCCGTCAAGCGCGGCCTCCCCGAGGGGATCGTCGTCGGCAACCCGAACCGCAAGGTGTCCGACGGTGCCACCGCCCTCGCCGAGGCGCCTGCCGCGGCCCCGGCGGCTGCTCCGGCGGCGGCACCCGCGGCCGCGGCCGCTCCGGCGGAGCCCGCGGAGAAGAAGGACGCGAAGCCGACGGTGGGCCTCGGCCTCGCCGGCGGCGGCAAGCGCCCCGGTGGACCGAAGAAGCCGGGCGCTCCGAAGCCCGCAGCGGCTCCCGCCGCCGACGCCGCTCCCGCGGCCGAGGCTCCGGCGGCCCCCGCCGCACCGGCGAAGCCCGCGGTCGGCCTCGGCCTGGCCGGCGGCGCCAAGCGCCCGGGTGCCAAGAAGCCCGGCGGCGCGGCTCCGGCTGCTCCCGCAGCGCCCGCTGCCGAGGCCGCTCCTGCGGCCGAGGCTCCGGCGGCCCCGGCCGCGCCCGCGAAGCCCGCGGTCGGACTGGGGATCGCCGGCGGCGCCAAGCGCCC
This sequence comes from Tsukamurella hominis, assembly GCF_965137015.1. Lineage (NCBI taxonomy): Bacteria > Bacillati > Actinomycetota > Actinomycetes > Mycobacteriales > Tsukamurellaceae > Tsukamurella > Tsukamurella hominis. The sequence goes on from NZ_CBCRZG010000016.1 coordinate 4,020, forward strand.
GGGTGCGAAGAAGCCCGGTGCGCCCAAGCCCGAGGCAGCCGCACCGGCGGCACCCGCAGCCGAGGCGCCCGCCGCACCGGCGGAGGCTCCCGCGGCCGACACCGCTCCCGCCGAGGACCGCACGCTGACCACCGCGGGCGAGTCCAAGGCCGCCGGCTTCGGCATCGCCGCGGGCGCCAAGCGTCCCGGCGCCAAGAAGCCCGGTGCGCCCAAGCCCGCGGCGGCCGCTGCTCCTGCCGCCGAGGCCCCGGCGCCGGAGGCTCCTGCGGCACCCGCAGCCGAGGCGCCCGCCGCACCGGCGGAAGCTCCCGCAGCCGACACCGCTCCCGCCGAGGACCGCACGCTGAAGACCGCGGGCGAGTCCAAGGCCGCCGGCTTCGGCATCGCCGCGGGCGCCAAGCGCCCCGGCGCGAAGAAGCCGGGTGCGGCGAAACCAGCGCCTGTGACGGATTCGGCGCCGGCGGCGACTGAGACGCCGGTCACACCCGCTCCCGAGGCCGACGCTCCGGCCGAGGCCCGCGCGGCCGCGCCGGAGGCGGCACCGTCGGTTCCGGAAACCGCCACTGACCAGCCGAAGGCGCCGTCGCGCGGCAGCGACCGGACGGTGACGACGGAGGGTGAATCGAAGGCCAAGGGCTTCGGGATCGCGGCGGGCGCGAAGCGCCCCGGCGGCCGGAAGTGATCGAAGCTCCCCGACTGGCTATCGCTTCTGCGGCAGGATGTACGCGTGCCTGAGTACGTGACTTACGAGGAGTTCGGGCGGCGGTTCTTCGAGATCGCCGTGAACGAGGAGCGTGTGGGCTCCGCGTTCGCCGACATCGCCGGTGGCGATTTCACCGTGGGCCCGATCCCGTCGGGCCCCGGTGGAATGGCCAAGGTGTGGGCGCAGGTGGAGATCGACGAGCCGCAGCTCACCCGCCAGGTGGGCGAGCTCATCACCTTCACGGTGAAGATCCCGCTCCGCATCGGGCTGCTGATCGACCTCAAGGTCGACCGGATCCGCTACGACGTGGCCGGACTCATCACGTTGCCGCTCACGGTGCGGGCCGCGGCGCCGCTCGAGCTGCGCATCGAGGTCGACCCGCCCAAGCCCAAGGACGTGTGGGTCGACGTCGAGTCGCGCACCATCCGCGGCTCCATCGTGCGTGTCGTGGCGAGCGTCGACTCGGAGATCCGGCGGTTCATCGCGCAGTACGTGGCCGAGGAGATCGACAAGCCGGAGATCAAGAAGGCGCGGATCATCAACGTCTCCGAGGAGCTGGGCCGCGCCTTCCACAACCTCGGCGACGACGATCCGCAGGTAGCCACCCCCGCGGCCCCGGCCGCGACCTCCACCCCGGCGGCCGAGGTCATCGAGCCGACCGAGATCCTGCCCGCACCGGGCGACCGGCTCTAGAAACCGGCCGATTCCCGGCTCGGGGCGACGTATTTCGATCGCCGGCCCGAATTCGGCCGGTTTCGGGACGCGTCAGCCCGCGTCGCCGTCGACGATGCGCTGGATCGCGGGGCCGTAGGTCGCCACCAGCTCGTCGGCCGAGGGCTCGACGAACAGCGGCGCTGCGATCAGGTAGCGCATGAAGGCCAGCCCGAACATCGTGCTGGCGACCACCCGCGCCGTCTCGATCCCGATCCCCGAGTGCCTGGTCAGCGTCGGGATCATCACCGACGACAGGAACTCGCCGAAGGTGTTCGCCGCGCCCTCGTCGGCGTTCACCGCGGCCCGGAGCAGCGCCCGGAAGGCGTCGGAGGTCTCCTGCCCCTCCCAGACCGTCAGCGCCGCGCGTACGAGCCGCTCCCCCACGCCCTCGCGCGGGCCGTCGAGCGCGGCGGTGAAGATCTCCTCCGGGTCGACGGGCATGCTCATCACGCCCCGGAACAGGCCCTTCTTGTTGCCGTAGTAGTACGAGACCAGCGCCACGTCGACGCCCGCGCGGGCGGCGATGGCGCGGATGGTGGCGCGGTCGTAGCCCACCTCGGCGAAGAGCTCGCGTGCCGCCTCGAGGATGTCCGCCTTCGCGGTGCTCACGCCCGCCCGTCTCCCTGTGGCCATGCGCCGATCCTAGCAGTATTTCAACGCCTGTTGACTTCCGTGTCGCCGCAGTCGTACTCTCGGATTCATCACACGTTGAATTTCCTGGAGGTGCTCCACCATGAGCAAGTCCCACGCCCAGCTCGCGGCGGTCTTCGCCGGGCTGGCGATCGCCATCCCGCTGATCGTCCTGCTGTTCACCGGCCCCGCCTCGCACGGCAAGCCGCACGACCTGCCGATCGGCGTCGTCGGCCCGGCGGCCGCGGCGCAGCAGGTCGAGCAGCGGCTCGACGCGCAGCAGCCCGGCGGCTTCGCGGTCCACTCCTACGAATCCGAGGCCGCGCTGGTGCAGGCCGCGAAGGACCGCGAGGTCTACGGCGGCATCGTGCCCGCAAGCCCCGCCGCCCCCGGGTCGCAGCCCAAGGCCGTCGTCGCGAGTGGCGCCTCGCCCGCCGTCGCGCCGATGATCACCCAGATGGCGACCGCGCTGGCCCAGGGCCAGACGGTGCAGACCGTCGAGGTCGCGCCGCTCTCCGCCGACGACCCGCGCGGCGCCGGCTTCGGCTCCATCGTCATGCCGGTCTTCCTCTCGGGGATGGTGCTGGCGCTGGCGACCGTGATGATCGGCGGGCACCCGAAGGTCGTCGCCGCTGCCCTCCCCGTGGGCGCCGCCGCCATCGGAGCCGCGGCCGTGGGCGCGGCCATGTGGATCGGCGTGCTGCCGGGCGGCTTCTGGGGCCAGTGGCTCGCGATGAGCGCGGGCATGCTCGCCATCGGCGCGACGGTGGCCGGGCTGGTCCAGCTCGCGGGAACCAAGGGCATCGCGCCGGCGGCGCTGCTGTTCATGCTGGTCGGGATGCCGCTCGCCGGGATCGCGATGCCGCCGGAGTTCCTGCCGCACGTCTGGGCGGTCCTCGGCCAGAGCCTGCCGATCGGCGCGACGGGCACCGCCCTGCGCAGCGCGGCCTTCTTCGCCGACGGTTCCCTCGTCGGCGCCGGGGCCGGCGCGGCTTTCGCGGTGCTGGGCGCTTGGATCGTGGTGGGCTACGCCCTCCTCGTGATCGGCGCGGCGAAGCACCGGGCGGAGGGCGGCGCACCGTCGGACAAGGGCGAGGTGACGAATTCCGCGGCCACGCCGGCGATCGTCACCGCCGCGACCCCGGTCAGTGCCGTGCCCCAATAAATGGATTTGCTGCAGCCTGCGACGATATAGCCCATGAGCCGACCGCATGTGCCCCACATCCGCACCGAACTCAAGCCGCTCGAGCAGTCCGCCAAGCTGCAGAACGTGCTGTACGAGATCCGTGGACCCGTGGTGGCACAGGCGGCTCGGCTCGAGGCGCAGGGACACCGCATCCTCAAGCTGAACATCGGCAACCCGGCCACGTTCGGCTTCGAGGCGCCGGACTCCATCGTCCGCGACATGATCCACGCGCTGCCCACCTCGCAGGGCTACAGCGAGTCGCAGGGCATCGCCTCCGCGCGACGGGCCGTGGTGACCCGCTACGAGGAGGTCCAGGACTTCCCGTACTTCGACATCGGCGACGTGTACCTCGGCAACGGGGTCTCCGAGCTGATCACGATGACGCTGCAGGCGCTGCTGAACAACGGCGACGAGGTGCTCATCCCCGCGCCCGACTACCCGCTGTGGACCGCCATGACGTCACTCTCCGGCGGCACCCCGGTGCACTACCTGTGCGACGAGGACAACGGCTGGAACCCGTCCGTCGAGGACATCGAGGCGAAGATCACACCGCGCACCAAGGCGATCGTCGTGATCAACCCGAACAACCCGACGGGCGCCGTCTACTCGCGCGAGACGCTGCAGCAGATCGTCGAGGTGGCGCGCAAGCACTCGCTGCTCGTGCTGGCCGACGAGATCTACGACCGCATCCTCTACGACGACGCGAAGCACATCTCCATCGCCGAGCTCGCTCCCGACCTCCTCGTCTGCACGTTCAACGGCCTCTCCAAGGCGTACCGCGTGTGCGGCTACCGCGCCGGCTGGATGGTGCTGACGGGCCCCAAGGACCACGCCTCCGGCTTCATCGAGGGCCTGACCCTCCTGGCGTCGACGCGCCTGTGCCCCAACGTCCCCGCGCAGCACGCGATCCAGGTGGCGCTCGGCGGCTACCAGTCGATCAACGACCTGATCCTGCCCGGCGGCCGACTGCTGGAGCAGCGCGACGTGGCCTTCGAGAAGCTCAACGCGATCGACGGGGTGAGCTGCGTCAAGCCGAAGGGCGCGCTGTACGCCTTCCCCAAGCTGGACCCCAACGTCCACGACATCCGCGACGACGAGCAGATGGTGCTCGACCTGCTCAACCAGGAGAAGATCCTCCTGGTCCAGGGAACCGGCTTCAACTGGCCCACGCCCGACCACCTCCGCGTCGTCACCCTCCCCTGGGCGCGCGACCTCGCGGAGGCCCTCGATCGTTTCGGCAACTTCCTGAGTTCCTACAAGCAGAAGTAGGGTGTCGGCGTGACAGCCGACCACGACCACGACCTGCACGACGACCCCGCAGCGCACGTGCACAGCCACTCGCTGACCAACATCTCCCTCGGGAGATGGGCGTCCCGGGTCGTGGTCGGCCTCCTCGCCGTGATCGGCGTCCTGGTCGTGGCCGGCGTGATCCTGCTCTGGCCGTCCCAGATCCGCGTCAGCGTGCCCTCGGGGCCGCAGACGCCGACCTTGGCCAAGGGTGAGGTCTCCGAGCAGCTCGTCGGCGACTGTGACTTCTCCCCGTCGGGGAACGGCCAGCTCAGCGACACGGAGCGCCATCCGGTCCTCAACCCCGACGGTGGCTGCCTCAACAGCTCCGTCAAGATCACCAGCGGCCCGGACGCCGGCAAGTGGACGATGTTCTCCATCGGCACGCAGCGGATGAACGTCTCCGCGGTGCCCGGGAAGGCGTCGCCGGACGCGGCACCGTCGGGCATCGACGTGTCCCGTCCGGCCACGCCCGGCACCGGCCAGCCCGACCTCGCGCCCGGCACCAAGATCATGATGAGCTGGAACGGCGGCGGCGTGGCCGGCTCGCCGTCGAACTACGCCTTCTACGACTACGCGCGCGGCGTCTCGCTGTGGGTGTGGGGCCTGGTGTTCGCGGCCGTCGTGATCGCGGTGGCGCAGTGGCGCGGCCTGCGGGCGCTGCTCGGCCTGGCGCTCTCCGGCGTGGTGATCGTGTTCTTCGCGCTGCCGTCCATCCTCGACGGGCACTCGGCCGTCTGGGTGGCGCTGGTGGCCTCGGCGGTGATCCTGTACCTCGTGCTGTACCTGGCGCACGGCGTCTCGCTGCGCACGTCGGCGGCGCTGCTGGGCACGCTGTGCTCGCTGGCGGTGTGCGCCGCGCTGGCCTGGCTCGCGACGATCACCACGCAGGTCACGGGCCTGAGCAGCGAGGACACCACCAACCTGCAGGCCTATGCGTCCACGGTCTCCACCTCGGGTGTGCTCCTCGCGGGCTTCGTCATCGGCGCGCTCGGCGTCCTCAACGACGTGACGATCACGCAGTCGTCGGCGACCTTCGAGCTGGCGAAGCTCTCGCCGAAGTCCTCGCGTCGCCGCACCTTCCTCTCCGCGATGCGGGTGGGCCGCGACCACATCGCGTCGACGGTCTACACCCTCGTCTTCGCGTACGTCGGCACGGCGCTGCCGCTGCTGCTGCTGTTCTCCATCGCGGGCCGGCCGCTGGGGCAGGTGCTCACGTCGGACTCGGTGGCGATCGAGCTGGTCCGCGCGTTCGTCGGCGGCATCGGCCTGGCCCTGTCCGTGCCGCTGACCACCGCCATCGCGACGCTGCTCGCGAAGCCGAAGCGGGTGGCCGTGAGCGCCGAGGCCGCCAAGCGCTACACGCAGAGCCATCCCGACGCCGACCCGTCGGAGATCCGGGTGCGGGAACGTCGCGCCGCGGCCCGCGCGGCGGCACCCGCGGCATCGCCCGACGGTGCCGCGGCCCCTGCTCGTCAAGCCGCGGCCGAGCGTCCCGCCGGAGACGCGGACGCCGTGAGCCGTGCGCGGCCCGCGAGCACAGCGGAGCCGCAGCCCGCGACCGGGCAGGTGCCGGTCGCCCCGCCGACGGGGCAGTTCCCGGTCGCGCCGCGCACCGCGGCGCCCCGGCCCGAGCCCCGCACCGAGCAGCGTCCCGCGGCCCAGCCCGACCAGCCGGCGGCACGGCCGGTCACGCCGCCCGCGGCCCCGTCTCCGCGGCCGGGCCGGCGGCGCCTGCCGGACGAGCCGATCCCTGCGCCCCCGCGCCCCCAGCCGCGTCCGCCGGTGCTGCCCGATCCGCCCGCACAGGACCCGCCGTCGCGCCGCGGCCGGCACTCCGCCGACTGAGACGACGACGTCCGGTCATTCGTCCTCACGATCGTGGGGACGAATGACCGGACATCCGCGGCGGCTCCGCCGCGCGATCAGTTCTGGAAGTTCAGGTACGCCTTCGACGGCGTCGGGCCGCGCTGGCCCTGGTACTTCGAGCCGACGGCGGAGCTGCCGTAGGGGTTCTCGGCCGGGCTGGTGAGCCGGAAGAGGCACAGCTGGCCGATCTTCATGCCCGGCCACAGCGTGATCGGCAGGTTCGCGACGTTCGACAGCTCCAGCGTGATGTGGCCGGAGAAGCCGGGGTCGATGAAGCCCGCGGTCGAATGCGTGAGCAGGCCGAGCCGGCCCAGCGAGGACTTGCCCTCGAGGCGTCCGGCCAGATCGTCGGGGAGGCTGCAGACCTCCAGCGTGGAGCCGAGGACGAACTCGCCGGGGTGCAGCACGAAGGGCTCGCCCTCGCCCGGCTCGACCAGCGTGGTCAGCTCGTCCTGCCGCTGCTTGGGGTCGATGTGGGTGTAGCGGGTGTTGTTGAACACCCGGAACAGGCCGTCGAGCCGCACGTCCACGCTGGACGGCTGCACCATCTGCGGGTCGAAGGGATCGATCCCCAGGCGGCCGGATTCCACGTGGGCGCGGATGTCGCGATCGGAGAGCAGCACGGGTTCAGCGTAGGGCAGGCCACACGGACCGCGAGCGTTGCCACGGGTAACGATCTCCGTGCGCGGACCGACCACAGGGCATGAAGCCCGCACGGATCGTGCTCCCCGCCCTCCTGGCCGTCGTCCTCGCCGCGTGCGGCTCCGGGTCCGACGGTCCGCCGACGGGCACCGTTCCGCCGCCGGTCACCGCGCCCGAGACCACCGGATCCGTGCCGGCCACGGCCTCGGACACCGTCGATCCCGCGACCACGTCCCCACCGGCGCGGATCGTCGCCGATCCGTCCGAGCAGTACCGGCCCGCCAACGGCCAGGGCGTGTACTTCTTCACCCCGAGCCGCAACATCGCCTGCGGCCTCGATTCATCGACGGTGGGCTGCCAGGTCTTCAAGACCACCGCGATCCCGCCCGGCGCCGACTGCGACCACGGCACGATGCCCCGCGATCAGCTCTCGAAGGGATACGTCTCCCAGGACGGCGGCGCCTTCACCCCGTCGTGCTTCAACCAGGGCCTGTTCTTCATGGTGATCCCCGAGCAGAAGACCCTCGAGTACGGGCACAGCGTGACCGCGGGCGGCATGACCTGCGTCTCCGAGGCCCGGGGCGTCACGTGCCGGCGGGGCGAGCGCGGATTCTTCGTCTCGGCGCAGAGTTTCGAGCGGTGGTGACGGCCCGCCGGGCCCGACGGTGCCCGTGCTACTGTTGCCCGTACGCGCGACGCCGTCGATGACGGTGCCGCGACTGCCGATGTAGTTCAATGGTAGAACTCCTGCTTCCCAAGCAGGTAGCGCGGGTTCGATTCCCGTCATCGGCTCCACAGGGCCGAGGATCACGCCTCGACCGGCTCCTCCACCTCGCTCCGCGCGACCTGATCGGCGTAGAACTGGGCGTTCGTCACGATGAGGAACGGCAGGACGACGATCTGCCCGATCACCCACCCGACGGTGGCGAACAGCAGGCTCGCGACGGTCTGGGATGCGATGTCGGCGCCCGGCCCCTGGACACCGGCGACGAGCGAGAACGGCAGGCTCACGACGGTCGAGATCACCCCGAGCAGCAGGTAGGTGCAGATCACCCTCCCCAGCAGGCGCCAGTATCCGTGCCGCTGCAGGGCCGCGGCGCCCCACAGCGCGTCGAAGGGGCGCAGCTTCTCGAGCACGAGCATCGGCCCCGCGATCACCAGCGTCGGCAGGACCGCGAGGACGACGACGGCGGCGAGCGCGAACAGCACCATCGTGGTCAGGTGCGCGGATTCCGGACCCGCCCGGACGGCGAGAGCGATCGCGGCCGCAGCAGCGACGACGATCGGCGCCAGGACCACCACCACATCGAGGACACCCAGCCCCACGGCGGCCGTGAGGCGCGGCCGGGCCTGCCGCCACGCGACGCGGAGCGGGGTCCGCTCGCCCGCGAGGTGCCGGACGGCGACGACGGAGCCGACCGCCGTCACGGCGACGCTGACCAGCATCCACACGATCATCACGAGGAACGTGCCCGCGGGATAGAGGCCGAGCGCCACCGCCACCTGGAGGCTGTCGCGGTCGGCCGCGGGCATCCAGCGCGGGTCCCCGATGAGCGGCAGTCGAGCCAGCACGCCGAGCACCGCGATCGTCGCGAGGAGGACCGCCGAGAGCCCCAGAGTCGGGCCGGGGTTCGCGCGGAGCACCGCGAGGGACGTGCGGTAGATGCTGCCCAGTCCCCGCGGCGGGACGGCGTTCAGTCCCTCTCCTCGGGCGCGTCAGGGTGATTGCGCGCGTCCATCTCCTTGGCCTTGCGGCGCTGCTGTTCGGCACGCTCGCGGCACTGCCGGAGGAACTCGTCGTCATCGTCCGGGTACTGGGCGATGTGCCGGCCCGGGCGTTCGTACTCGGGGAAGCCCGTGGTGCGCGACGGTGCGCCGCCGCCCGCGACGGCCCCGACGGGCCGGCCCAGCAGGAACCAGATGAGCGAGCCCGCCAGCGGGATGAGGATGACGACGATCAACCAGCCGCCCTTGGGCAGGTGGCGCACCCGGTACTCGTCCGAGACGATCACGTCGATGAGCGCAGCGACCCACATCAGCATCACGATCGCACCGAAGTACGGCATCTTGAACCCCCACCCTTAGGAAAACGGATAGCCGATGCTACCGCGAACCTGATAGCCGAATCGACCTATTGTGGCAGCGTGAGTGATCTCAGCTGGCCGGCGACCCGCGTCCTCCCCATCGGCAAGCGTTCCGGCGCCGTCCGAGGGCATCTCGAACTGACCGATACGCACCTGAGGTTCCGCCCCGCGGGCGTGGCGTCGAAGCTCCAGGGCACGCCCTTCTCGGTGCAGCTCAAGCACGTCGCGGCCGTCGGCATCGTCGAGGAGACGGTCGGCCTGTTCAAACGCACCCGGCAGCGATTGTGCGTGACGCTCGGCGACGGCTCGGAGCAGTTCTTCGAGGTGGGACGGCCCGACGAGGTCGCCGAGGCCGTCCGCGGCCGTCTCCGGGGCGCCGCGTGATCGGCGTGATCGGCGGCACCGGCCTGTACCGGTTCCTGCCCGCCGGGAGCGAGCAACGCACCGTCGACACCCCGTACGGGCGGCCGAGCGCGCCGATCACCGTCGGCGACGTCGCCGGGCGCGAGGTGGCCTTCCTGCCCCGGCACGGCCGCAGCCACGAGTTCTCGCCGCACACCGTGCCCTACCGGGCGAACCTGTGGGCGCTGCGCAGCCTCGGGGTGCGCAAGGTGCTCGCGCCGTGCGCCGTCGGGAGCCTCGACGGTGCCGCCGGCCCCGGCACCATCGCCATCCCCGAGCAGCTCGTGGACCGGACGTTCTCCCGCCCGTCCACGTACTTCGACGGTGGCGGGGTGCACGTGAGCTTCGCCGATCCGTACTGCCCCGCGCTGCGGGCCGCGGCCGCGCCGCACGCGGACCGCGCCGATTCGACGATGGTCGTCATCGAGGGCCCGCGCTTCTCGACCCGCGCCGAGAGCCGCTGGTACGCCGCACAGGGCTGGGACCTGGTGAACATGACGGGCCTGCCCGAGGCGGCGTTGGCCCGCGAGCTGAAGCTCTGTTACGCCTCGATCGCGCTCGTCACCGACCTGGATGCAGGCATCGAGGCGGGCGAGGGCGTGCGCACCGAGGACGTGCTCGCGGAGTTCCGCGCGAACCTGCCGCGGCTGACCGACGTGCTGACGAAGACCATCGCCGCGACGGATCCCGCCGCGCCCTGCGACTGCGCCGCGGGCGATCACGACCTGCCGGCGGGCCTGGAGCCGATCCGCCTCTGAGGCTCAGCCGTCCGCGAAAGCAGAATCCGCACGACCTGATTCGGTCGTGCGGATTCCGCGGTGCTGACGTCTAGGCCGAGCCCAGGTAGCGCTCGGTGTCGCGCTGCAGCCACTTCACGACGAGCCCCACCGGGAGCCCGCTGAGGCCGATCACCCGGTCGCCGCCGATCGGCTCGATGAGCAGCGTCCAGGTGAACACGGAGCCGCCGTCGGGGTGCGCCTCCACGCGGTACTTCTCCGCGAGCCGCGCCAGGCCGGGGGCGGTGGCGGACTGCACGTAGAAGGCCTTCTCGCACAGCGTCTCCGACTCCTCCCAGGAGTAGAAGAGCTCGTCGGCGCTGATGCCCGGGCCGAGGTGCACGCGACGGGTGGAGCCGGCGGCGAAGGGCCGCGGGCTGGTCCACTCGATCTTGCGGATCCCCTTGCACCAGTGCAGGGGACGGTCCGAGGTCAGCTCACCCCACACCCACGAGACGGGGCGCGCGGAGCGCACGGAGAACTCGTACACGCCGGGGCGCCCGGCCTGCAGTTCGGCGGGGAGGACGGGTTTGAGAGCGGGCATGCGCTTACTCCTGGGTCGGAAGGTCAGACGGTGTGCGCGTCCGCGACGTTGAGCGCCTCGTCGATGATGGCGAGGCCCTCGCGGGCCTCCTCGGCGGAGACGTTGCACGGCGGCACGACGTGGATGCGGTTGTAGTTGGCGAAGGGCAGCAGGCCGCCCTTCTTCAACGCGGCGACGGTCTCGTTCATCGCGGGGCTGCTGCCGCCGTAGGGCGCCAGCGGCTCGCGGGTCTCCTTGTCGCGGACCAGCTCGATCGCGAAGAAGACGCCCTCGCCGCGGACGTCGCCGACCGACGGGTGCTTCGCCTTGAAGCCCTCGAGGGTGGGCCGGATGATCTCGTCGCCGATCGTCGCGGCGTTCTCGACCATGCCCTCCTCGGCCATGGCGTTGATCGTCGCGACCGCGGAGGCGGTGGCCAGCGGGTGGCCCGAGTAGGTGAGGCCGCCGGGGTAGGGCTTGTCGGCGAAGGTCGCGGCGATCTCGGCGCCGATGGCGACGCCGCCGAGCGGCACGTAGCCGCTGTTCACGCCCTTGGCGAAGGTCAGCAGGTCGGGCACGACGGGGCCGGCGGCGGTGGCGGCGTGCTCGATGGCGAACCACTTGCCCGTGCGGCCGAAGCCTGCCATGACCTCGTCGGCGATCATGACGATCCCGTACTTGGTGCACAGCTCGCGGACGCCGGCGAGGTAGCCGGGCGGCGGGACCATGATCCCCGGGGTGCCGGGGATGGACTCGAGGATGATCGCGGCGATGGTGTCCGGGCCCTCGAGCACGATGGTGCGCTCCAGGTGCTCGAGCGCGCGCTGGCTCTCCTCCTGCTCGGTGGTCGCGTAGAAGGACGACCGGTAGAGGAAGGGACCGTCGAAGTGGGCGACGGACTCGCCGCCGAAGTCGCTGGCGAACCGGCGGGTGTCGCCGGTGACGTTGATCGCGAGCTCGGTGCCGCCGTGGTAGCTGCGGTAGCGGCTGAGCACCTTGCGGCGGCCGGTGTGCACGCGCGCCATGCGGATGGCGTGCTCCACGGCGTCGGCGCCGCCGTTGGTGAAGAAGACCTTGTCCAGGTCGCCCGGGGTGCGCTCGGCGATGAGCCGCGCGGCCTCGCTGCGGGATTCGTTGACGTGCTGGGGCGCGATGGTGCAGATCTTCGCGGCCTGCTCCGCGATGGCCGCGACGACCTTCGGGTGCTGGTGGCCGATATTGGTGTTGACCATCTGCGAGCTGAAGTCGAGGAGCTTGCGCCCCTCGCCGTCCCACACGTAGGAGCCCTCGGAGGCGAGGATCGTCATGGGGCTGATCTGCGCCTGCGCCGACCACGAGTGGAAGACATGGGCGCGGTCGAGCTCGTAGGCGCGGGCTCCTGCGGCGACGGCGTCGTCGAGGGTCCGGCCGTCGGGCAGCGTGTTCGTCATAGCTGTACTCCAAGAAATGTCTGCGGCAATGCCGGCTGGCGATATCCGCGGGTATGCGCTGCTCACCTGGTCACGTCACGGTGACTGCAACGATACTCGCCGGATCCGCGGCTCTCGCGCGCCGGTGACCTGCCCGGGACGAGCCGGGCTGCGGCCTCCTCAGGCGAGCGCGTCGGCGATGTCGCGGGCCGTGGACCGGGCGAGCTCGACGTACATCGGCACGCGCTCGGGGGTCATCAGTTCCACCGGGCCGCGCAGGCCGAGGGCGAACCGGCAGGTGCCGTCGGCGCGCAGGACGGGGAGGCCGATGGTGCGGAATCCGGCGTCCAGCTCCTCGTCGTTGAAGGCGTAGCCCCGGTCCCGGGTCCGCTCCAGCTCGGCTGCCAGCTCGTCCGGCCCGGTCACGGAGCGATCGGTGCCGCCCTCGTAGGGCAGGAGCTCCAAGAGGTCGTCGGCGGCGTCGCCCCAGACGAGCAGCGCCTTTCCCAGCGCGCTGGCGTGCACCGGGAGCCGGATCCCTTGCAGCCGATCGCCGTCCGCCTCGCGCCACCGGCTGGTCGCCACCAGAACCGCATCCCCGGCCTGCCGGATCGCGATGGACGCGTTCGCCCCCACCGTGGTGGCGAGCAGTTCGAGGTGCGGCTCCGCGCGGTAGGCCCCGTACTGCCGGTGCGCGAGCTGGCCGAACTCGGTGAGCGCGCCGCCCACGCGGTACCGGTTGCCGTCCTTGTCGAGGAAGCCCGCAGCGACGAGGCTGCCCATCAGGCGGTGCGTGGTGCTCACGGCGAGACCGCACCGGCGCGCGACCTCCGAGACGCCCAGCGCGTCGCCGTCGCGGAAGCAGGCGAGGATCTCGAACGCCCGCGCGACGGTTTGCACCCCTGAATTCTCCACGCCGCCACCCTAGCGACGACCCGCCGAATTTTCCATAGAGCGGGAAACTTCTTCCTCGAGCGCCGGAAATCGGTGTCAAACATTCCGATCACCGGAAGGCAATGTCTACGCCTGCCGCCTCGCGCCGCCTAGATTCACCAGTCATCCGTTCCCCTTCGTGAGGAGTTCGACCATGACCGCCAACCGGTTCCGCGCCGGCGCCATCGCCCTCGGCATCACCGCCCTCGTGGCCGTCGGCACGACCGCGTGCGGCGGCTCGTCCCAGGAGCCCGCCGCGGGCGACTTCGTGCTCAAGGTGACCGCGCCGCAGAACGCCGGGGCGCTCGCCGTCGGCAAGCGCGACCACGTCTTCGACGATGCCCTCAAGCCGCTGGGCGCACGCATCGAGTGGGTGGAGGCCCCGCCCGCGTTCAGCGCGAACCTCAAGCTGTTCAACGCCGGCCAGCTCGACGTCTCGGAGGGCGCGTACAGCCCCGTCGTCGGGGCACTGTCGAAGAACGTGCCGGTCCGGATCGTCGCCGTGGCGCACAACGAGGACCGCAGCCGCAGCGGCATCATCGTCCGGCCCGACTCCGGTATCCGCTCCGTCGCCGATCTCCCCGGCAAGCGCGTCGCCGTCAACGCCGCCGCCAAGGGCGACTACATCACGCTGAAGGCGCTGCAGCAGGCCAAGATCCCCGTCGACCGCGTCGAGCGGGTCGCCCTGCAGCCCTCCGACGCGACGGCCGCCTTCTCGACCGGCAAGGTCGACGCCTGGGCGTCGTTCAACGACCCGTACGAGGAGGCCCGGGCCCGCGGCGGCGTCGAGATCGCCACCGAGGAGTCCATCGATTCGCGCGACCACACGATCCTCGCCTTCCGCACCGCGGTGCTGGACGCCCGGCCCGACGTGGCCTCCGCCTTCCTCACCGCGCTCCAGGGGCTCAAGGAGCGGCAGCGCACGGATCCGGCCGCCTTCCAGAACGTCTTCGACCAGGCCGGGCCCCGCGCCGTGACCGGCGACCGGCTCGCGCGCGCCATCGCCTCCGACCGGGTCGTCGGCGTGCCGCGCTACCCGACGGCCGAGGACGAGGCCGACCTGCAGTCGGTGATCGACCTGTTCGCCGACAACGCCGTCATCAGCCGCCGCGTCCCCGCCTCCGAGGTGCTGTACCCGCTGCAGAGCAAGGCCGCCGAGTACAGCGCGGCCGCCGGCAAGGGGCGCTGACATGGCGGTCCTCGACCTCCGGCGCCAGGCGTCGACGGTGCCCGACGCCCTGATCGTGCCCGACGTTCGCAGCAGCCGGCCGCGCTCGCGTGCGCAGTCGATCGCGCTGCGCCTGCTCGTCCCCGCGCTCCTCGTGCTCGCCTGGTGGGCCGGCTCCGCCTCGGGGCTGCTCCGGCCCGAGATCCTCGCCTCCCCCGGTCAGGTCGGCTCCGCGTTCCTCGAGCTGGCACGCACCGGGCAGCTGCTGGATTTCAGCATCGCCTCCTTCCGGCGTGCCGGGGCGGGAGTCCTGCTCGGCGTCGGCGTGGGCCTGACGCTCGGCGTGATCTCGGGGCTCTCGGCCCTCGGCGAGGAGCTCGTGGATTCGACGATGCAGATCGTGCGCGCCGTGCCCTTCCTCGCCCTGGTGCCGCTGTTCATCGCGTGGTTCGGCATCGACGACGTCTTCAAGGTCCTGCTCATCGCGGTCGCCACCGTCGCGCCGATGTACGCCTACACCTACCTCGGCGTCCGCAACATCGACCGCAAGACGGTCGAGGCGGCCCGCGAGTTCGGGCTCACCGGGCCGCGCCTGGTGGCCGAGGTGGTGCTGCCCGCGGCGCTGCCCGCGATCCTCATGGCCCTGCGGATCTGCCTCGCGATCAGCATCACCGGCCTCATCGCCGCCGAGCAGGTGGGCACCAAGGAGGGCATCGGCTATCTGGTGACGCTGGCGCAGGAGTACAACCGCACCGATTACATGGTGCTGTGCGTCGTGCTCTACGGCGCCCTCGGCCTGATCTTCGACGCGATCGTCCGCGTCGCGGAGCGGTACGGGATGCCGTGGCGGCGACAGGTGGCCTTCCGATGAGCGCGCCGGCGTCCGAATCCGCGCTGCCCCCGCTCGCCGAGCGCAGCCCGTCGCCCGCCACCGCCGCCGATCGCCGCGCCGGCGAGCCCGTGGCCGTCCGGCTGACCGGGGTGCGGAAGAGCTTCGGCGACAAGACCGTCCTCGACGACATCGACCTCACTGTGCACCGCGGCGAGTTCGTGGTGCTGCTCGGCCCCAGCGGCACCGGCAAGACCACGCTGCTACGCCTGTTGAGCGGGCAGCTGGCGCCGGACGAGGGCACCGTCGAGGTCCCTCCCGCTCGCACGTCCGTCTACCAGGAGCCGCGGCTCGTCCCGAACAAGCGGGTGCTGCGCAACGTCACCATCGGCCAGCCCCGCGGCCGCGACACCGACGAGCGTGCGCTCGCCGCGCTCCGCGAGGTCAACCTCGGCGAGAAGGCCCGGCAGTGGCCCGCCACCCTGTCCGGCGGCGAGGCCCAGCGGGTCGCGCTGGCCCGGGCCCTGGTGCGCGAGCCCCGGCTGCTCCTGCTCGACGAGCCCTTCGCCGCGCTGGACGCGCTCACGCGACTCCAGATGCAGGACCTGGTGGGCGATCTCGTCGCCCGGCACCGTCCCGCGGTCCTCATGGTCACCCACGACGTGGACGAGGCCGTCCGCCTCGCCGACCGGGTGATCGTGCTGCACGGCGGCGCCTTCGTGTTGGACGAGGACATCGACCTCGTCCGTCCCCGCGACCGGGCCGACCCCGCGGCCCTCGACTACCGAACCCGCCTGCTCTCCCACCTCGGGGTGGGGCGCGGGCACACACCGTCCCCCCGAGGAGAGGAGCACTCATGACCAGCACGCTCACCGACACCCTCTGGTACACCCGCTGCCCCGTGCCCACCGCGAGCGGCGTCGCGCACGCCCGCGGCTGGCTCGCGGACGCCGCGGTCGACGCCGGGCTCTCGCTGAAGGTGCTGCAGGACAGCGCCCCCGACGTCGCGGCGCGGCACTTCGACCACGACCTCCCCGGCCTGATCCGCGAGGGTGGCAACGTCCCCGCGCTCGCGGCCCGGGCGGAGGGCTCGCCGACCCGCCTCCTCGGACTCACCTGGATCGACGAGGCGCAGGCGATCGTCGTCCGGCCGGACTCCCCCATCGCCGACGCGGCGGACCTGCGGGGCGCCCGGCTCGCGCTGCCGACCTGGGCGGCGGACCGCGCCCGCAGCTTCCCGCGCGCGATGGCCCTGCACGGCTTCCGGAACGCACTCCGGCTCGCCGGCCTCGACGTCGCCGACGCCCGCCTCGTCGAGGTCCCCGCGGAGGGCGACCCGCAGGTCGTCGGCGCGGCCCGCTCCACCACGTGGGGCGTCGACCGGCTGCTCGCCGGCGACGTGGACGCGGTGTACGTCAAGGGCGCCCGCGCCCGCGATGTGGCCCGCGAGCACGGGCTGCGGACCGTCGTCGACCTGGACGCGACCGCCGATCGCGCGGCGCGGGTGAACAACGGCACGCCCCGCCCGATCACCGTGCACCAGGCGCTGCTCGATGAGCGGCCCGACCTGGTCACGGACTTCCTCGTGCGCAGCCTCCGCGCCGCGGACTGGGCTGCGGAGCACCCCGGCGAGGCCCGCGCGGTGCTGCAGCGCGAGACCGGCTCCGCGTCCGAGGGCGCCGCCGCCGCGTACCCCGACCACGTCATCGCCGGCCTGCACCCCTCGCTCGACGAGGACCGGCTCGAGCTGCTCGGCCGCCAGCAGCAGTTCCTGCTGGCGCACGGTTTCCTCGCCGCCGACTTCGACCTGGAGTCCTGGGCCGCGCCGGAGCCGCTGCTGCGGGCCCGGGCGATCGTCGCCGAGCGCGCCGAGGCCGCGCGATGACGGGCGTCGACTGGCGGCTGTCCGTCCGCGGCGACGCCCGCCGCGCGGGAACGCCGCCCGCCCGCACCGCCTTCCGCGACCTGCTCGACGCCGTCGACGCCGCCGAGCTGGCGGGGGTCGACGGGGTCCTGGTGCCCCGCGACCCCGCCGGGGACGAGTCCTGGGTGGTCGCCGGCGCCGCCCTGCGCGCGACCCGGCACCTGCGGGTGACGGCGGAGTTCGACCCCACCTTCGGCAGCCCGGTGTACGCAGCCAAGGTCTCCGCGACCCTGCAGCGACTCTCCCGCGGCCGGTTCGGCTGGCGGCTGCAGGCCGAGCCCGACGCGGACGAGGCCCGCACCCGCGGCGACGTGCTCGCGAGCGCGGAGCGGTACCGCCGCGCCGCCGAGTTCCTCGAGGTCGCACGCGGCGTGTGGAACAGCGACCCGGTGGGCGGGAACGGCTTCGAGGGCACGGGATTCGAGTACGACGGCGACCACTTCCACGTGGCGGGCGGCGGCTTCCGCGGCATCCTTTCGGGGCTGCCCTTCCCCCGCGTGGAGATCGCCGGGGACGACGGTGCCGCCCTCGCCCTGTCCGCCCGCTTCGGCGACGTGCACGTCTTCACCGAGCGACGGGACGCACCGCTCGAGGACCGGCTCATCGCCCTGCGCTCCGCCGCCGCGGCGACGGGACGCACGGTGGGCGTCGCGCTGGAGGTGCCCGTCATCGCCCGCGAGACCGACGACGAGGCCTGGCACCGCGCCGACCGGCTGACCCGCCAGGCCGGCGCGGAGCCCGACGCGGCGGACCGCCTCGACGCCGTCCGCTGGGCGGGCTTCCGCGCCGCCGGTTTCGGCGACGAGATCGGGCTCGTCGGCTCGTATTCGACGGTGGCGCACCGCCTGCGGGAGTACGCCGAGGCGGGCGTCGACACGGTGATCCTCACCGGCCGCCCGCACATCGAGGAGATCCACCGCGTCGGCGAGCACCTGCTGCACCTGACCGACCCGTCGGCGCGCCTGCTCCGCGCGCCCCGTCCCGAGGAGGCGAACGCGTGACCGTCGACTTCTACTGGCGCATCGGCATGGAGGGCGACCACGCCTCCCTGCGCGAGCCGCGCCGCTACAACCGGGGCGAGGCGCAGGGCATCGGCCCCGGCAACATCGCCCCGGCGATCCGCGGCGGCGAGCCCGACGGCTACGCCTACATCGACCACGCCGCGGCGGTGGTGCGCGCTTCCGAGCGGGCGGGCTTCGTCGGCGGCCTGCTGCCGAGCTTCCCCGTCACCGAGGATCCGTGGGCCTTCGCGTCGGCCCTGGCCGCCGAGTCGGAGACCTACCGTTTCATGGTCGCCTTCCAGCCGGGCTTCCTGCATCCCGTGCAGGCGGCGCGGATGTCGGCGACGCTGCAGCGCGCCACCGGCGGCCGGCTCGTCTACAACATCATCAGCGGGGGCGGCGGCCGCCCGCAGCTGTGGTGGGGCGACAAGGTGGACCACGACGACCGGTACGCCCGCACCAGCGAGTTCCTCGACGTGCTGCGCGGGGTCTGGCGGGGCGAGCCCTTCCACCACGACGGCCGGTTCTACCGCACCGACGGTGCCGCGCTGCCGCCCCTGCTCGCGGAGCAGCCCTTCCCCGAGGTCTACTTCTCCGGTTCCTCCGGCGCGGCCGTCGAGGCCGCGGGGAGGCACGCCGACTACTACCTGTCCTGGCTGGAGCCCTACGCCGACCTCCGCGCCAAGTTCGACGGGGTCCGCGCGCACTCGGAGAAGCTCGGCCGCACACCGAAGTTCGCGGTGCGGATCGACGTCGTCGCGCGCCACACGGAGGAGGCCGCCTGGGCCGAGATCGAGAAGGGCTGGGCGTTCGTCGACCGCGGCGCCGCCGAGCGCGCCGCGCAGGGCGACTCCGTGGGCGCCGCCCGGATCGCCGGCTGGGTGCCCACCACCATCACCGGCTACCGCGACCTCGAGGTGCAGCCCAACGTGTGGTGCGGCTTCAGCCTGATCCGCGGCGGCCCGGCCTTCGGCCTCGTCGGCAGCTACGAGCAGGTCGCCGAGCGGCTCGACGAGCTCCGCGAGCTCGGCGTCGACGCCTTCATCCTGGCCGGCAATCCGCACCTCGAGGAGGCCTACCGGGTCGGCGAAGAGGTCCTCCCCCTGCTCCGCAGCAGCGTTCCCACCGATCTGCGCGCGCCCGCCCTGCGCGCCGGATGACCACCACCGAAAGGACCGTCATGACCACCGTGCTCCCCCTCGACGACACGGCGCTCGCCTTCGTCGACGCCACCGCCCGCGACGCGCAGAAGGCCTTCCGCGTCTTCCGCGAGACCGGCACCGTCTCCGCCAACGGCACCGTCAACTTCGTCGAGCGCATCCCCGGCACCGAGGCCGCGGTCGCACTCAACGAGCCCGGCCCGTGGGCCGACGACCCGATCGCCCGCCCCGTCGTCGCCACGTTCGACGGCGAGGTCCTGCAGGGCGAGGGCGGCGCGGGCTTCGTCACCGCGTACGCGGACCTGTTCCGGGCGCATCCCGAGATCACGTCGGTCGTGCACGTGCACACGCCGTGGCTCGGCGGCTTCGCGCAGACCCACCGTCCGCTCCCGATCCGCTACGCCGCGTCCCAGCGGCTCACCCTCTCGCGCTCGATCCCACCGCACATCGACCGCACGATCGGCGCCGGCGAGTTCATCCTCGGCGAGCTGGAGCGGGACCCGCACCTGGCGGCGATCTTCGAGGCCAACGGCGGCGTCAACGTGATCGGCCGCGACGGCCTCCTGGCGCTCGCGAAGTTTGTCGTACTGCTGGAGGAGGGCGCCCAGTACCAGGCCATCGGCGAGGCGGTCGGCGGCACGCAGGAGTTCGATCCCAGCAACCTCGTCGCGCAGTGGGGCCGCAGCGGCCTCCTCGACCGCGCCCGCGCGCACGGCCTCGTCTGACCCGGAAACCCAAGGAGCACACACCATGACGCTGCGCGTCGGATACTTCCCGCACAACAACTCCCTGTTCGTCCTGCGTCACCGCGGCATCCTCGAACGGTCGATCCCCGACGTCGAGTGGGTCGACCTGCGCGACCTCCCCGAGCCGCCGGCCGTCGACCCGCGGTCGGGCCTGCCGACGCTGCACTCGGACTGGCTCTTCGCCGACGGCGGCTACGACGTGATCGGCACCGGCTTCACGCCGCCGATCACGGCGCTCGGCGCCGGACACGACGTGGTCTACCTCGGCATCTCGGGGCCGCGCGTCGAGAACGGGCGGATCGTCGCGCTGGCCGGCAGCGGGATTACCTCCCCCTCGGACCTGCGGGGCAAGCGCGTGGGCGTGGCGCACGGGTCGTGGCAGACCACCCTCGTGTTGTTCGCGCTCGACGACGCCGGGCTCACGTGGGCCGACATCGAGCCCGTCGACGTCGACGTGCACGCGGGCGGCGAGGCGCTGCTGGCCGGCGAGATCGATGCCTGGGTCGGCGCCTACCCGGGTCTCGCCGCCGTGGAGGCGCGGGCGGAGTTGGTGACGCTCGTGGACACCGCGTCGGTGTTCAGCCACCCGTCGCTGTGGTTCACCTCCCGCCGGCTCGCCGAGGAGAACCCGGAGGCTGTGCGCGCCGTCCTGGCCGCGCTCGCCGAGTCCGACGCCTGGGTCACCGCGAACCCGCGAGAGGCGGCCGCGTACTTCGCCGACGACGCCGCGGCGCGCGGATTGCCCGCGGATCTCGACGCCTGGGAGGCCGCGGTGCGCGGCCGCCCCTTCGGCGTCGGCCCCGTGACCGAGGACTTCCTCGACGAACAGCAGCGCGCCGCCGACCTGTTCGTCACCGGTGGCCTGCTGCCCCGGCGGGTTGACGTCCGTGGCGCGGTACTGCCCTGGATCGGCGAAGCGGCGGGAGCGGCCACCGTCGGATAGCTTTGCAGTATGAGCCAGACGAGCACGGACCGACAGCCCGGCGGACTCACCGGGTTCACCGACAACCCCGTCAACGCGGCGATGGCCCGCGTGCTCGACGACGTGCGCCGCGAGGAGCACCCGGGCGCCGTCGCCGACTACATCCCCCAGTTGGCGACGGCGGACCCGGAGGCCTTCGGCGTGGCGTCGGTGTCGGTGCACGGGCACAGCTACGGCGCCGGCGACTACCGCGTTCCCTTCACCATCCAGTCGATGAGCAAGCCCTTCGTGTACGCGCTGGCCCTGGAGGCGCTGGGGACCGAGGCGGTGCTGGAGCGGATCGGCGTCGAGCCCAGCGGCGAGGCCTTCAACGGCATCAGCTTCGACCCCTCGGGCCGGCCCGAGAACCCGCTCATCAACGCGGGGGCGATCGTCTCGACGTCGCTGATCCCGGGGGCCGACGGTGCCGAGCGCTTCGCCGCGATCCGGGAGGGACTGTCGCGCTTCGCCGGCCGCGAGCTGGAGCTGGACGAGGCGGTCTACCGGTCGGAGTCGGAGACCGGCTTCCGCAACCTCGCCCTCGCCGCGCTCGCGCGGTCGACGGACGCGCTGCGCGTCCCCATCGAGGACGCGCTCGACCCGTACTTCCGGCAGTGCTCGCTGCTGGTGGATGCGCACGACGTCGCGGTGATGGGCGGCACCCTCGCCAACGGCGGCGTCAACCCCGTCACCGGCGAGCGGGTGGTGAGCGCGGCGGTCGCGCAGCACACGCTCTCGGTGATGACGGGGTGCGGCATGTACGACCGCTCGGGGGCCTGGATGGTGTCCGTGGGCATCCCCGCCAAGTCGGGCGTGGGCGGCGGCATCGTCGCGGCGACGCCGGGCGAGTACGGCATCTGCGTGTTCAGCCCGCCGCTCGACGAGGCCGGCAACTCCAGCCGCGGCGTCGCGGTGCTGCAGCGGATGAGCAGCGAGTTCGGGCTGCACCTGCTGAACCGGTCGATCACCCCGGTGAGCGCCGTCGCCTCCGTCACCACGGACCCGTCGACGGGCCGGACGGTGCTGCGGCTGCGCGGCGAGGTGGACTTCGTCGCCGTGGAGGAGGTCGTGCACGAGGCCCTGAGCCTGGGCCGCGCGCAGTCCGGCAGCACCATCGTCCTCGACCTCACCGACGTCACCCGGATCTCGACGGTGTCCGCCTACCTGCTGACCCAGCTCGCCTCCGACGTGGGCTACGGCGTGCGCGTGGTGATGGAGGACCCGTCCAGCCTGTGCGCGCTGAAGCCCCTGGGGGACTGAGGCTCCCGGTCTTTCACCGCGCGGTGACGACGACGCGGTGCCAGCCGGTGGCACCGTCGGGGGCGGGCGGCGCCTGCGCGTCGGTCTGGACCGTCCCGTTCGCGTCGGTGGCGCGCACCTCCAGGGTGTGCTCGCCGCGGTCGAGCGGGAGGGAGACGCTCCACTGCCGCCAGGTATCGGGGCCGACGGTGTCGGCGAGGCGGGCCGGCACCCACGCGCCGGAGTCGGCCCGGACCTCGACGCCGCCGATGCCAGTGTGCTGCGCCCAGGCGACCCCGGCCACCGTCACCGCGCCGGCGGAGACGGAGCCGCGCGGGACGTCGATGCGCGACTGGACCTTGATCGGCCCGAGCGCGGACCAGCCCCGCGGAGTCCAGTAGCCCTGGTCCTCCGCGAACGTCGTGACCTTCAGCGAGGTCACCCACTTGGTCGCCGAGACGTAGCCGTACAGGCCCGGGACGACGAGCCGGGCGGGGAAGCCGTGGATCACGGGCAGCGGCTGCCCGTTCATGCCGATCGCGAGCAGGGAGGCGCGGGCGGGGTCGCGCAGCACCTCCAACGGGGTGCCCGCGGTGAAGCCGTCGCTGCTGCGCGAGAGCACCATGTCGGCGCCTGCTCGGGGCCGCGCCCGCTCCAGGAGATTCCGGATCGGGTGCCCGAGCCAGAGGGCGTTGCCGATGAGGTCGCCGCCCACCTCGTTGCTGACGCAGGCGAGCGTGGCGTGGTGCTCCTCCAGCGGCAGCGCGAGCAGCTCGTCCCAGGTGAGGGTGAAGGGCGCGTCGACCATGCCGTGGACGCGGAGCGACCAGTCCGCGGGGTCGAGTTGCGGGATGCGCAGGGCGGTGTCGATGCGGTAGAAGTCCGCCGTGGGCGTGACGTAGGGGGTGAGCCCGGCGATCGGCGGGTCCGCCGGGGCCGGTGGCGCGACGGTCCGCGGCGCGGGCAGGCGGAGCGTCTCGCGCGCCGCCTGCACTGCCGTCGCGCCCGCCGAGAGCAGGCGGGCCCCGGCGAGGGCCAGCACCGTCGTCCCCGCGGCTGCGCCGGCGACGAGGAGGAAGCCGCGCCGGTCCATCCCGGCGGCGTCCTCCGGCGCGTCCGGCGCGGGGCGGAGGCGGCGGATCGCCAGGCGCAGGACGAGGATCGACGTCGCGATGCCCACGAGGCTCGGGACCGCCCACAGCGCCGTGGCGTCCGGGCGCAGGATCGCGATCAGCGCGCCGACGATCCCGACGAGGCCGAACAGCCCTGCGCCCCAGGGCGGGCGGCGCAGTTCGAGCAGGCCCGCGGCCGCGGCACCCAGGGCGAGCACCACGCCCATCGAGCCCAGCAGGACCGCCTTGTCGGCGGTACCGAAGGACTCGACGGCGAAGTCCTTGAGCCACGGCGGCGCGGCGTCGATGACCGCGGCCCCGCCCGCGAACAGCGTGCTCGCCCCGGGCGCGACGACGGCGGCGACGAGCTCGGCCACCGCGAGCCCGGCGGCACCGGCCAGGACGCCCGCCAGGGCGGCGGCCCAGGCGGTCGTGCGGCTCGCGGTCTCCTCGGTCATGGATCCAGCGTGGCACGCAGAAGCCCTGTCCGGGAGGGTCGCGGCAACACCTCACGGATCCGTAAGAATCCGCCCCGGCACCCACCTCATTGAAGGATCACCGCGAAAACGGGGCCGTCGCGGACATGATGCCCGCGACGGCCCCCTTTCGACCGTGATTTTTCAACGGCTCTCAGCCGCGCGACTCCACGACGGTGTAGGTGCCGTCGGCGTACTCGGCGCGGATGAGCTTCTTGTCGAACTTGCCGACCGAGGTCTTGGGCACCTCGGTGACGAAGGCCCAGCGCTCGGGCACCTGCCACTTGGGCAGCAGGTCGGCGAGGAAGGCGCGCTGCTTCTCGGCGTCCGCGTCGGCGGCGTCCTTGACCACGGCCAGCACGAAGGGACGCTCGTCCCACTTCTCGTCGGGCACGCCGACGACGGCGGCCTCGGCGATGGTCGGGTTGCTCATGACCGTGTTCTCGAGCTCGACGGAGCTGATCCACTCGCCGCCGGTCTTGATCATGTCCTTGGTGCGATCGCGGATCGTCATGAAGCCGTCCGGGCTGATCGACGCCACGTCACCCGTGCGGAGCCAGCCGTCGTGGAACTTCGACTCGTCGGAGACGTTGCCCTCGGGCGAGTAGTACGCGCCGGTGATCCAGGGGCCGCGCACCTCGAGCTCGCCGGCGGCCTCGCCGTCCCAGGGCTGCTCGTTGCCCTCGTCGTCGATGAGGCGGGCCTGCACCGACGCGGGGAAGCGGCCCTGCGTGACGCGGTAGGCGAACTCCTCGGTCTCGTCCTCGATGCCGAAGGGCGGGCGCGAGACCGAGCCGAGCGGCGAGGTCTCCGTCATGCCCCACGCGTGCACGATGCGGGTGCCGAGCTTGTCGAAGGCGCGGATCATCGACGGGGGCACCGCCGCGCCGCCGACGACGACCTCGCGCAGGTGCGAGATGTCCTGCGGCTTCACGGCGAGCTGCGCGGCGACGCCGGCCCAGATGGTGGGCACGGCCGCGGCGAAGGTGGCCTTCGTGGCGTCGAGGATCTGCAGCAGCGGCTCGGGCTGCAGGAAGCGGTCGGGCATGATCAGCGTGATGCCGCCCATCATCGCCGCGAAGGGCAGGCCCCACGACATGACGTGGAACATCGGCACGATCGCCAGCACGGAGTCGGCGTTGCCGAGCGCCATGCCCGACGACGAGTTCACCTGCATCGAGTGCAACCAGATGCTGCGGTGGCTGTAGACGACGCCCTTGGGGTCGCCCGTGGTGCCGGAGGTGTAACACATGACGGCCGCGTCGCGCTCCGAGATCTCGGGCCACGCGAACGTGGTCGGCTCGCCCGCGATGAGCTCGTCGAAGGAGTGCACCGTGATGCCCTCGGGCGCCTCGAGCGCCTCCTTCGGGCCGTTCGCGACGATGACGTGCTGCACATTCGGGGTCGCGGCCAGGTACTTGCCGAGCAGCGGTGCGACCGAGGCGTCGACGAGGATCACCTTGTCGTCGGCCTGATTGATGATGAACACGGCCTGCTCCGGCGAGAGGCGCAGGTTCAGCGTGTGCAGGACGGCGCCCATCGCGGGCACGCCGGCGTAGGCCACCTGGTGCTCGTTGTTGTTCCACATGAACGTCGCCACGCGGTCGCCCCGCTGCACGCCCAGCTTGGTCAGGGCGTGGGCCAGCTGGGACGCCTTGTCGCCGACCTCAGCGAAGGAGAGATCGCGCAGGCCCTCGCCGGTCCACGTGGTGATCTTGGCCTCGGGGAAGACACGGCGGCTGTACTCGACGAGACGGGCGATAGTCAGCTCGCCGTCCTGCATCGTGGTCTGAATCACGGTGGTGGAGACTCCTTCTCGGATGGGAAATGCAGCCGGCGGGGACTACTGGCTGGTGATCTGGTTGATCAGCCGCACGACCGACCTCGGGGCGAATTTACTCGAATTGGACAGCAGCGTGGTCAGGGTTCCGACGGAATAGTGGATCCGGGGCAGGAAGGGCACCTGGATCCCCGGGTGCACGGAGTTCCACACCTGCTCGGCGACCTCCTCGGGCGTGATGTTCACGCCGAGGGTCCGCGTGCTCTTGGCGTCGGTCTCGGCGAGGGCCGTCTTCGCCCACAGCGGCCAGATGGCGACGACGCGGACGCCGTGCTTCTCCCACTCCAACTCCAGCGCCTCGGTGAAGCCGGAGACGTAGAACTTGGCGGCGCTGTACGTCGCGATGCCGGGCTGGCCGTAGATCGCCGAGGCCGAGCTGATGTTCACCAGGTGCGCGTCCGGCTGCCCCTTGAGATAGGGCAGCGCCGCCTTCGCGCCGTAGGTCACGCCGAGGGCGTCGATGTCGATCTGCAGCTTGATCTGCTGCGGCGTGATCTCGTCGAGGTCGCCGCTGAAGAGCACGCCGGCGTTGTTGTCGAGCACCGTCAGGCTGCCGCCGGTGTGCTGCGTGAAGTCGGCGAGCGCCGCCTCCCACTGGTCGTAGTCGGTCACGTCGAGCGTGCCCGTGACGATCGCCGGATGCTCGGCCTTCAGCTCCTCCAGCGCGGCGGCGTTGACGTCGTAGACGCCCACCGTCCACCCCTCGGACAGGAAGCGCAGGGCAGTGGCCCGGCCGATGCCCTGGGCACCGCCGGAGATGAAGATCGATGGCATGGCGTCCAACCTACCCGCTGGTCAGGCCGGGGTAAAGACCCTACTGAGGGTCACTCAATTAGCCGTGCGTACCGGCTGTCGGCCCGCGCACGGGAGGCCCGACGGGGCCGTCGGCGCGCGCGTGAAACCATCGTTCCACCGCACGCTTCACGAGAGGAACGGATGACCTCGCTCTTCGACCACGTCAACACCGGCATCGACTGGCTCAGCACGAACCTGTACAACTACGTGCTGATCTACCTGCTGCTGGGCGTCGGCGCCTACATGACGATCCGCACCCGGTTCGTCCAGGTCCGACTGCTGCCCAAGATGATCCGCGCGATCGGCTCGTCCCGCTCGGACGCCGACGGCGGCATCTCGTCGTTCCAGGCCTTCTGCGTGGGCCTTGCGTCGCGGGTGGGCACGGGCAACATCGCCGGCGTGAGCGTGGCACTGGTGCTCGGCGGGCCCGGCGCGGTGTTCTGGATGTGGGTGGTGGCGCTCGTCGGCATGGCCACGGCCTTCGTGGAGGCGACGCTGGCGCAGATGTTCAAGGTGCGCAACGCCGACGGCAGCTTCCGCGGCGGGCCCGCGTACTACATCCAGCGCGGACTCGGCTCGCGCCGGTGGGGCATGGTCTTCGCCGTGCTGCTGATCTTCGCCTTCGGTTTCGCCTTCAACATGGTGCAGGCCAACACGATCGGCGGCTCCCTCGCGGCCACCTTCCACGTCGACACCGCGTGGATCGCCGTCGGCCTCATGGTGATCACGGCGCCGATCCTCTACGGCGGGGTGCGCCGCATCGCGCGGGTCGCCGAGGTGATCCTGCCCGTCATGGCGCTCACCTACGTCGGCATCGCGCTCGTGATCGTGGCCCTCAACATCACGGCCTTCCCCGAGGTGATCCGGCAGATCGTGGCCGGGGCGTTCGGGCTCGACGAGGCCCTCGCCGGCACCGCCGGCGGCATCCTGGCCGCCCTGCTCAACGGCGTGAAGCGCGGCCTGTTCTCGAACGAGGCCGGCATGGGCAGCGCGCCCAACACCGCGGCGACCGCGACCGTCTCGCATCCGGTGAAGCAGGGGCTGATCCAGTCGTTCGGCGTCTTCGTCGACACCATCGTCGTGTGCACCGCGACCGCGTTCATCGTGCTGGTCTCCGGCGTCTACACGCCGGGCAGCGAGCCCGAATCCGGTGGCGCCGTGCTCACGCAGGACTCGATCTCGGCCGTCCTCGGCACCTGGACGACGGTGCCGATGGCCCTGTTGGTCTTCGTCTTCGCGTTCTCGTCGATCATCGGCAATTACTCGTACGCCGAGATCAACCTCAACTTCCTCGGCCTGGAGGGGCAGCGCCTGCGCGTCCTGCAGACCCTCGTGCTCGCCGCCGTCGGCGTCGGCACCCTCGCCGAGCTCGACACCGTCTGGATGCTCGCCGACGTCGCGATGGCGTTCATGGCCACGGTGAACCTGATCGCGATCGCCTTGCTCGGCAAGTGGGCCTTCGGTGCGCTGCGCGACTACGACGCGATGACCAAGCGCGGCGTCGACGACAGGTTCGTCGGGCGCGGCAATCCGAACCTCCCCGGCGACCTGCCCGGCGACGTGTGGGATCCCGTCGAGGACGCGACCGCCACAGCGCGCTGATCCGCGTCCGCTGTCAGGGCGCCCCGTCGACCATGCGGGCGACGACGGCGAGGAGGCCGGCCATCTGCTCGTCCGTGGCGCGGCGGCGGCCGCCGCTGAGGGCGGCGTCGTAGTAGAGGCCGTCACCGAGGAGCAGGACCGCGCGGGCGGTGGCCTCGTCGGGCACCTGCTCCTGCACCGTCGCCAGGAAGCGGTCCTGCATCGACCGGATCGCGCGCTCGGCGCGGTCGTTGGCGGCCTGGCTCAGCCGCAGCACCGCGACGATCGCGCGGTCGAGCTGCGAGTCGTCGTAGTTCGACGTGCGCACGTAGTACTCCACCGCCCCCTCGGGCGCGGCGGCCATCAGCTCGACGTCGGCGGCGACGAGCTCGTCCAGCCAGTCGCACAGCCCGTCGACCAGGGCCTTCTTCGACCCGAAGTGGTAGAGCAGCCCGCCCTTGCTGACGCCGGCCTCCGCGGCGACGGCCTCGAGCGTCGCGGCGCGTTCGCCGTGCTCGATGAGGATCTTCACGAAGGCGTCGAGCAGTTTGGCGCGGGCAGCGGGAGGGGGTGGCACATCTCGCATCGTAGGGGTGATCGCGGTCTCTCGTTTCTATACCGTCCAGCTGGTACAGTAACGATGTCCTCGAACCCACGACACCCCAGGAAGTGCCGCCATGACCACCACGCTCCCCACCACGACCGCGTCCCCGCGCGCCACGGTGCGCGACTGGGGTGCGCTCGCGGTCCTGATGCTCCCGGTGCTGCTCGTGTCCATCGACGGGACCGTGCTGGGCTTCGCGCTGCCCTCGATCGCCGCCACGCTCGGCCCGACCGCGGCGCAGCAGCTGTGGATCATCGATGTCTACCCGCTGGTGCTCGCGGGCCTGCTCGTCTCCATGGGCAGCCTGGGCGACCGGCTGGGCCGTCGCCGCCTCCTCCTGCTGGGCGCGACGGGCTTCGCCGCCATGTCGGTCGTCGCGGCCTACGCCCCCACCGCGGGCGCGCTCATCGCCGCCCGCGCGGGCCTCGGCTTCTTCGGCGCGATGCTGATGCCGTCGACGCTCTCCTTGCTGCGCAACATCTTCACCGATCCGCAGCAGCGCCGGCTCGCGATCGCGGTGTGGGCGTCGTGCTTCGCCGGCGGCGCCGCGCTCGGCCCCATCGTGGGCGGCTTCCTGCTGGAGCACTACTGGTGGGGCTCGGTCTTCCTCATGGCCGTGCCCGTGCTGATCCCGCTCCTGGTGCTGGCGCCGATCTTCGTCCCCGAGTCGCGCGACCCGAACCCGGGCCGCATCGACCCGGTGTCGATCGTGCTCTCGCTGCTCGCACTGACCCCGATCGTCTACGCGGTGAAGACCCTCGCCAAGGGCGGCGACCTCGCGGTCGTCGCGGTGGCGCTGGTCGTCGGCGTGGTTTCCACCGGCCTGTTCCTGCGCCGGCAACTGCGCCGCCCGGACCCGATGCTGGACGTGCGGCTGTTCGCGGACCGTCGCTTCTCGGGCGCCGTCGCGGTGAACCTGCTCAGCGTCTTCTCGCTGGTCGGCTTCATGTTCTTCGTCTCGCAGCACCTCCAGCTGGTGGTGGGGATGAGCCCGATGGACGCCGGCTGGGCGCTGGTCCCCGGTCTGATCATGATGATGGTCGCAGGCCTGTACGTGGTGCGGGTCGTGCGGTGGATCGCCCCGTCGACCGTGGTAGTGGGCGGCATGCTCGTCTCCGCCGCCGCGTACGCCGTGGTGATGGCCTTCGCCTCGCCGGAGTCCACGCTCGCCGTGCTCATCGCCTTCGCGATGCTCGGCGTGGGCATCGGCGCCGCCGAGACGCTGTCGAACGACCTCATCGTCTCGTCGGTGCCCGCCGAGAAGGCGGGCGCGGCCTCGGCCGTCTCGGAGACCGCGTACGAGCTCGGCTCCGTGCTCGGCACCGCCGTCCTCGGCTCGATCCTCGCCGGGGCCTACGCCGCGAAGCTCGCGCTGCCCGCGGGCCTCACCGCCGAGCAAGCGGCCGACGCCGGCGAGACCCTCGCCGGGGCCCACCACGTCGCCACACAGCTGCCGGCCGAGGCCGCCGACGGCCTGGTCCGGGCCGCCGGTCAGGCCTTCGACGCGGGCGTCTCGGTGACCTCCGCGATCGGCGTGGTGCTCATGCTGGCCGCGGCCTGGATCGCGCACCGCACGCTGCGGGCGCCGTCCTCGTCGGTCGCAACGACCGTCGCGCAGTAGTCCCGCAGCCGCCGCGCCGCGGCGCTCGCCGCCTCCTCATGGGCGGTGAGCGTCGCGGCCGCGCGGGCCGCGAAGGCCAGCACCTCGGGCGGTCCCGTCGCCGCCCGCCACCGCGCGGCCTGCTCGGCGAACCCCTCGGCCGCGTCCTCCCACCCCGCGGCGACGCGTTCCAGCTCCCCGATGTCCACCTCGTCACCGGACATCCGCTCCCCCTCCCGCCAGGATCGTCGCGAACGCGTCCAGCGCCCGCGAGCCCTCGTCGAAGTACCCCGAGTGCGCACCCATGCCGAAGCCGGTGGGCCCCTCGGCGTCCACCGCCGTCGCCCCGAACGACGGTGCCGCCGGGTCCATCCCGAGCCCCAGCTCCACGCCGAACCACCGGCGAAGCCCCTGCGCGGCGCCGTCGGTGGCGCCGACCCGAGGGATCGGATCGTCGGAATCGCGCGCCACGTACACCGGCATCCCCAGCTCTGACGCGGAGCGCACCGGTCCGGCGCCCGGCGAACCGAGCAACACCATCGCGTCGACGGTGCCCGCCAGCGCCCCTCCCGCGCCCGCCGTGGTCGCCGTCGTCGCGCCGTAGCTGTGGCCGAAGACCACGACCCGCGGATCGTCGGGCCGCATCCGCGCGAGGTCGTCGAGGTCGGCCCGCAGCTCGGCGGCGCCCCGTCGGGCATGGGCGCCGGTGAGGACCTGCGCGACGGCCGCCCGGCCCGACGGGGCGTCGTACCCGATCCACGCCAGGGTCGCGGTCGACGTCGCCGGGTCCGCGCGCCGGGCGGCGGCCTGCAGGTTCTCGGCGTTGCGGGTGACCGCCCCGATCGACGCCGCCGTCGTGCCCATGCCCGGGACCACGACGCCGATGGCGCGGGCGCTGTCGAGGTCGCCGATCGCGACCGCCACCGCGCCGTCGCCGTCGAAGGCGTCCGGGTCGTACTCGAACAGCTGCACCGTCTCGCCGCCGCGGCCCAGCTCGCGCAGCCGCGCGTCGATCGTCTCGAGCATCCGGCGCCGCGGCCCGGGCGGTGCGGCTGCGAGATCCGCGGCGAGGCGGGCGCGATTCTCCCGGTCCCGCTGCGCGGCGGACGCCGGGCGGCCCGGCGCCCGCACCGGGGTCGACGGCGCCCGCGCGCCGGCGAGTGGCACGGCGGCGGGGAGCTCGATCGCGGCGAGGCGGGCCGCGAGTTCGCCACCTCCACTGCGGATCTCCGCCGCCGCGCGGTCGAGCGCCGCGTCGAGTTCCTCCGCGGCGCGTGCCTCGAGCCCCGCCCAGCGCTCGTACGCGTCCGCGGGTCCGCCCCGCCACGCCGTCGTCCGCACGACCATCATGGCGTCACGCTAGGCCGCCGCGCCCCCACGATCGGGCCGCGAACCGGGTGCGCGGGCGCCGTCATCCACAGGACCGCGGTCCTCCACAGGCACGCCGAGACAGCGCGGCCACAGCGATCATCCCCCGCGCCGCGTCGACGGGGCGTGGGGGACGGTTCCTCCCCCACCGGACGCCGCTCCTCCCGGGCACGACGGCGGACCACCGAGACCGGGGCATGCGTGCGACGCGTGGCCTGCCTCACGGATTCGCCTTCTACCTGCGAAGACCGGGCCATGCGTCGCACGCATGGCTTCCGCAGGAGAGACACCGACCCGCCGACCCGCGGGCGGGCGAGCCACTACGCTGGACGCATGCGCATCGGAGCCCATGTCCGCAGTGACACCCACCCCGTCGAAACGGCCGAACAGCTGGGGGTGGACGTGATCCAGATGTTCGTCTCCGACCCCCAGAGCTGGAAGAAGCCGGAGCCGCACCCGCAGACACAGGCGCTCAAGGATTCGCCGCTGGAGATCGTGGTGCACTCGGCCTACGTCATCAACGTCGCGAGCCTGAACAACCGGCTCCGGATGCCGAGCCGCAAGGCCGTCGAGCAGCAGGCCGCGGCGGCCGCCGACCTCGGCGCCTTCGGGCTCGTGGTGCACGGCGGGCACCTGCGCGACGGCGAGGACCTGCAGGCCGGAATCGACAACTGGCGCAAGCTCTTCACGCGCCAGGAGGAGAAGGGCGGCTTCGGCGTGCCGATCCTCATCGAGAACACCGCGGGCGGCGATGGGGCGATCGCGCGGCAGCTCGAGACCATCGATCGGCTGTGGGACGCGGTCGGCGACCAGGGCGCGGGCTTCTGCCTGGACACGTGCCACGCCTGGGCGGGCGGCGAGGAACTGATGGGCATCGTCGAGCGGGTCAAGGCGATCACGGGCCGCATCGACCTGGTGCACCTGAACAACTCCCGCGACGAGTTCGACTCCGCGCGCGACCGGCACGCGAACCTGCAGGACGGCACCATCGACCCCGACCTGCTGGCCGACGTGGCCCGCGCCGCCGGGGCGCCGATCATCCTCGAGACCCCGTCGGACGGCCTCGCCGACGACGTGGCCTACCTCAAGGAGGCCCTGCTGTGAGCACGCCCGACGCCACCCCGGACGGCATCGACCGGACCGATCAGGAGCGCGAGGAGAGCACCGTCGGCCCCCTCTCCCCCGCGGCGCTCGCGCACGAGGAGAAGCAGCTGCGCGGAGCGCGGGAGTGGGACGACCGCTACCGCGCCACCGAGCTGGTGTGGGGAACGCCACCCGACCCGTGGATCGTCGAGCAGGTGACCGTGCTGCCGCCCGGCCGCGCCCTCGACGTGGGCGCCGGCGAGGGCCGGCACGCGCTGTGGCTCGCGACCCGCGCGTGGGACGTGACCGCGGTCGACTACTCGCGCGTCGGCCTCGACAAGGCGGCGACGGTGGCCGCGCGGTCGCCGCGCACCGTCCGCGCCCGGCTGCACTGGACCCCGCTCGACATCACCACCGACGCGATCCCCGACCAGCCCTACGACCTGGCCGTGTGGGCGTACGTGCATCCCGATCCGGAGGACCGGGCGGCGGCGATCGCGAAGGTCGCGCAGTCGCTGGCACCGGGCGGGCTACTGCTTCTGCTGGCCCACGAGAAGGCGGACGCGCACCCCGGCCTGCCGACGTTCGGGGCCGCCGAGCTGTCGGAGGCGCTCCCCGACGACATGGTGGTGGAGCACGTGGAATGGCGCGAGAGTGATCCGTACCACGGCACGGGTACTGACCTGGCGGTTCGTGCACGTCGTCGCCGCGAGGAGGCGATCACGCCCTAGGGGTGCTTGCACTTGTTCGCACGCCGCGGGCGCGTTATCCTATGCATATTACCGAGCGGTAACTTACCGGCAGGTAACAGTCCGACAGCCTGATCTGAGAAGGTGGAACAGCCCCATGGGCCATTACAAGAGCAACGTCCGCGACATCGAGTTCAACCTCTTCGAGGATCTCGGCGTCGGCGAGGTGCTGGCTTCCGGTGCGTACGGCGACCTCGACGAGGACACCGCCAAGGAGATGCTGCGCGAGGCGGCCCGTCAGGCCGAGGGCCCCATCGCCGAGTCCTTCGCCGAGGCCGACCGCAACCCGCCGGTCTTCAACCCGGAGACCCACGAGGTCACGATCAACGAGGCATTCAAGAAGTCGCAGGCGATCTTCGCCGACGGCGGCTGGGCCTACCTGGGCCTGAACGACGAGCTGGGCGGCACCGACGTGCCCCGCTCGCTGTACTGGGGCATCGGCGAGCTCTTCCTGGGCGCCAACCCGCCCGTCTTCATGTTCGCCGCGGGCCCCGGCTTCGCGCAGATCCTCTTCGACGAGGGCACCGACGAGCAGAAGAAGTGGGCGAAGATCGCCGCCGAGCGCAACTGGAACGCCACCATGGTGCTCACCGAGCCGGATGCCGGCTCGGACGTGGGCGCGGGCCGCACCAAGGCCATCAAGCAGGAGGACGGCTCCTGGCACATCGAGGGCGTGAAGCGCTTCATCACCTCCGCGGTGATGGACGGCATGTTCGAGTCGACCTTCCACCTCGTGCTCGCCCGCCCCGAGGGCGGCGCCCCGGGCACCAAGGGCCTGGGCCTGTACTTCGTGCCGAAGCACCACTTCGACGAGCAGGGCAACCTCGGCGAGGAGAACGGCGTCTACGTCACCGGCGTCGAGCACAAGATGGGCATCAAGACCTCCACCACCTGTGAGGTCACCTTCGGCGGCCACGGCAAGCCCGCCAAGGGCTGGCTCGTGGGCGAGGAGATCAAGGGCATCGCGCAGATGTTCAAGGTCATCGAGCACGCCCGCATGATGGTCGGCACCAAGGCCATCGGCACCCTCTCGACCGGCTACCTCAACGCGCTCGACTACGCCAAGCAGCGCGTCCAGGGCGCCGACCTGACCCAGATGGCCGACAAGACCGCGCCGCGCGTGACCATCACGCACCACCCGGACGTGCGCCGCTCGCTGCTCACGCAGAAGGCGTACGCCGAGGGCCTGCGCGCCGTGTACCTGTACACCGCCGCGCACCAGGACGTCCGCACCGCGACCCCCGTCTCGGGCGCCGACGCCGAGATGGCCTACAAGGTCAACGACCTGCTGCTCCCGATCGTCAAGGGCGTCGGCTCCGAGCGCGCGTTCACGCTGCTCGGCACCGAGTCGCTGCAGACCTTCGGCGGCTCTGGCTTCCTGCAGGACTACCCGATCGAGCAGTACGTCCGCGACTCGAAGATCGACTCGCTGTACGAGGGCACCACCGCCATCCAGGCGCAGGACTTCTTCTTCCGCAAGATCCTCCGCGACCGTGGCGCCGCGCTCGGCCACGTGGCCGGCCAGATCACCGCGTTCATCGAGGCCAACGCCGGTGGCGCCTTCGCCGCCGACGTGGCGCTGCTGAAGACCGCCGCCGAGGACGTGCAGGCCATGGCCGCCACGCTCACCGGTTTCGCGCTCGCCTCGCAGCAGGAGCCGTCGGAGCTGTACAAGGTGGGCCTCGGCTCGGTGCGCTTCCTCATGGCCTTCGGCGACCTGATGGTCGGCTGGCGCCTCCTGCACCAGGCCGTCATCGCGCAGGCCAAGATCGACGGCGGTGCCACCGGTGCCGACAAGTCCTTCTACGAGGGCAAGGTCGGCGTCGCGAAGTTCTTCGCCGCCAACATGCTGCCGCAGCTCACCGGCACCAAGGACATCATCGCCGCGATCGACAACCAGGCGATGGACCTCGACGAGGCCGCGTTCTGATCGTCGCCTCGTAACCACGAGCACCCCGAGGGCGCTCCGACCACCGGTCGGGGCGCCCTCGCCCGTTCCCGGGCCCGACGGTGCCGCCGACGTACGCCGACGGTGCGCCCGACGTGGGCGCGGCACCGTCGGGCAGCCACCGTAGGATTGCTACCGACCTGCGCCGACGACCTCCGGAGAGCCCCGCATGGATGACGACCAGCCGAACGACGTACAGCTCACGGCGGTGAACATCGGCGTCGACGGGGAGCACGGCCCTCTGTTCCAGGGCATCGACCTGGAGTTCGGCCCCGGCCTGCACGCCGTGCAGATGCCCGCGGGCCGCGACCAGGACGCGCTGCTCCTCACCCTCGCCGGGCGGCTCAAGCCGAACCACGGCACCGTGAACGCCCTCGGGGCGACCACCCCGGGCGCGATCCGGAAGAAGTGCGCCATCGCGGCCTTCGAGGACATCGACGACCTGGACGACTCGGTCACCGTCGAGACCGTGCTCGCCGAGCAGCGGCGCTGGCTCGCGCCCTGGTACTCCATGGTGCCGCTCAGCGCCGGCAGCCTCGAGATGGACCAGGTCTTCGGTGACGTCGACCGCCCCGGGCCGAAGACCCGCATCGTCGAGCTCAGCGACCTGCAGCTGTTCCTGCTGCGGATCACGCTGGCGCTGTTGGGGAACCGGCCGATCCTCATCGTCGGCGACCTGGAGCAGGTCCGCGACAACCCCGGACGCGCCGAGGCCGTCCAGCGGCTCGGCGCGGTCTCCACCCGCTACACCGTGATCGTCGGGGTCACCAACCCCCTCGGCGGCACCGCCCCGCAGCACACCCTGCACGACCGCCGCGCCCTGACCCGGAAGGACTGATCCCGATGTCCGACAAGAACTCCGACGACACACCCGCGAAGACGCCCGCGAAGAAGGCCTCCTCGAAGGGCAGCCTGGTCCCCATCGCCGCCGGCCTCGCCTTCGGATCCGAGATCAAGCGCTTCGGCCGCAGTCGGCTCACGCGCGCCGCGATCGTCGTGATGATGCTGCTGCCGCTGGTCTACGGCGCCCTCTACCTGTGGGCCTTCTGGGATCCGTTCGGCCACGTCAACAAGATGCCCGTCGCGCTGGTCAACGCCGACAAGGGAACCGAGGTCAAGGGCCAGAAGATCAACGCCGGCGCCGAGGTGGAGAAGTCCCTCGCCGACGACAAGAGCCTCGACTGGAACATCGTCTCCCCCGCCGAGGCGCAACAGGGCGTCAAGGACGGCACCTACTACTTCATGCTGGAGCTGCCGGAGAACTTCTCCTCCGCCATCGCCTCCCCCATGACCGGCAAGCCCGAGAAGGCGCAGTTGCGCGCCGTCTACAACGACGCCAACAACTACATCAGCTCCACCATCGGCCAGACCGCGATGTCGCAGGTGCTCAACGCCGTCTCCACCCGCATCTCGGGGCAGGCCGTGAACCAGGTGCTGTCGATGATGATCACCGCCGGCTCCGGGATCGAACAGGCCGCCGACGGGGCCGGGAAGCTCCACGACGGCCTGGTCACCGCGAACGACGGTGCCGCCCAGCTCGCCACCGGCCTCGGGACCGCGAAGACCGGCTCGGCGCAGCTGCGCGCGGGCTCGCAGCAGCTCTCCGACGGCATCACCCAGGCCACCGATCCGCTTCTCGCCGTGACGAAGGCGCTGTCCGGGCTGGGCGGGAACACCGCGCAGCTGCAGCAGAGCGCGGCCGCGCTGGTCGAGGCCGCCGACAAGGCCGGCGTCTTCGTCAAGACGCAGGACACCGCGCTGGCCGGGATCGACGCCGCGATCAGGCAGCTCGCCGTCAGCCCCGATCCCGCGGCGCGACAGTCCGCCGAGGGCCTGCGGGCGGTGCGGGCACAGCTCGCCCAGGCGTCCGTGACGCCCGCGGCGAAGCAGCAGATCATCGCCGCGACCGACGCCGCGGCCACCCTGACCGAGCAGCTCCGCACGCCGGGCAGCCCGCTGCAGACCGTGCTCGCCCAGGTCGGCGCCACCGGCGGCGACCTCACCGCCAAGCTCACCGAACTGCGGTCGGGCGCGCAGCAGCTCGCCGCGGGGAACGCCACGCTCGACGACGGCATCACGCAGTTGTCCGACGGTGCCACCCGCCTCTCGGCCGGCACGGTGCAGCTGCGCGACGGCAGCCAGGAGCTGTCCACCAAGCTGCGCGAGGGCGCGGGCGCCGTGCCCAAGTGGTCGCAGGAGCAGACCTCGCAGGTCGCGCAGACCATCGGCGGGCCCGTCCAGTTGGACGCGCAGCACGAGAACCGCGCCCCGAACTTCGGCACCGGCATGGCGCCGTTCTTCCTCACGCTGGCCCTGTTCTTCGGCGCGCTGGTGCTGTGGATGGTGTTCCGGCCGTTGCAGAACCGCGCCATCGCCGCCGAGGTGCTGGCGATCCGCGTGGTGATGGCGAGCTACCTGCCCGCGGCCGCGATCGGCCTGTTCCAGGCCGCGATCCTGTACTGCGTGGTGCGCTTCGGATTGGGCCTCGAGGTGGCCCATCCCATCGCGATGGTCTTCTTCATGATGGGGGTGTCGCTGTCCTTCATCGCGTTCACTCAGGCGGTGAACGCCTTCGTCGGGCCCGCCGTCGGCCGCGTGCTCATCATGGCGCTGCTGATGCTGCAGTTGGTGAGCTCCGGCGGCATGTATCCCGTCGAGACCACCGCCAGACCCTTCCAAATCCTGCACAAGTACGACCCGATGACCTACGGCGTCAACGGGTTGCGGCAGCTGATCCTGGGCGGCATCGACAACCGCCTGTGGCAGGCGATCGCGGTGCTGGTGTTCCTGTGGGTCGCGTCCGTGACGGTGTCGTGCCTGTCCGCCCGGCGGAACCGGCTGTGGAACCTCGACCGGCTCATCCCCGCCATCAAGATCTGAGCCGCCATCGACACCGCCCCGCGCTCCGGCCACGTCCCCGCCCTCACCGGGCTGCGGGCGCTGGCGGCGTTCGGGGTGTGCGTCACCCACGCCGCGTTCTGGGGCGGTGACTTCACCCCGGACGCACTCGGCGCCGCCTACGCGCGGCTCGAGACCGCGGTGCCCGTGTTCTTCGCACTGTCGGGATTCCTGTTGGTGCGGCCGTGGATCCGCGCGCGGGCCGAAGGCGCGTCGCCGGACGTGCGGCGGTACGCCGTCGCGCGGGCCTGGCGGATCCTGCCGGCGTACTGGGTGGTGGTCACCGTCGTCTACGCGATCTACCTGTGGCGGCCCGACGGTTCGCCGCACGGGCACGGGTGGGGCGACTACCTGCGGCACCTGACCTTCACGCAGATCTACGGCGTCGGCCACGTGCACACGGGCCTGACGCAGATGTGGAGCATGTGCGTGGAAGTCGCCTTCTACCTGGCGCTTCCGCTGCTGGGGCTGTGGCTGGTGCGCGCCCGTCGGGCGTGGACGGTTCCGGCGGCGATGGTCGCGGTCTCGGTGGGCTGGCTGGTGCTGGTGACCGCGACGGAGATCTTCGGGAAGACGGCGCGGTCGTGGCCGCCCGCGTTCGCGGCCGCGTTCGCCGCGGGGATCGTGGTGGCGCTGCTGGTCGATCGGGTGCGGCTGCCGCGGGGGCCGCTGCTGCTCGCCGCGGCGGTCGCCTACGGCGTGCTGCTGACCCCGCTCGCCGGGCCGATCGACCTGCGGCTTCCCACGCCGGCGCAGGGCGTGACGAAGTTCCTGCTCGAGGCACTGATCGGCGGGTTGCTGGTGGCCGCGTTCGCGACCGGACCGGCGCGCGTGCTGGGCTCGCGCCCGATGGTGTGGCTCGGCTCCATCAGCTACGAGTTCTTCCTCATCCACGTGATCGTCATGGAATTCGTGGTGCTCGACCTCTTCGGCTGGTCGCTGTTCACCGGCTCCACGTGGCCGATCGTCGTCGTGACGACCGCGATCACGATCGTGCTGTCGTGGGGGCTGCACGTCGGGGTGGAGCGGTTCCGCGCGGCGGTGAGTCGCCCGCGGGCGGCGGCGGTCGCGGGCGGGCGCTGATTCCCTGGAGGACGGGGGGTATGCGTGGGACGCATAGCTGCTCCGAACAACACCCCGCCCCGCGCGAGCGACGGGCTCAGCGGAGAAGGGTCGCGGTCACCCCGTCGATGAGGGTGCGGCGCTGGGCGGACGGGGCGTCCCAGAGTTTGCCGGTCAGGCCCTCCAGGGCCGCGACCTTGGGCTCCAGCTCGCCCAGGGCCTTGGTGCGCTCCTCACCCGAGAGCTGCGCCGCGGCGATGATGCGGTCGTCGAGGGCGAAGACGGCGTCGTCGAGAGCGGCGAGGTCGGACTCGGGGCCGTCGATCGCGGAGTCGGCGGGCGGCGGGACGGCGGGCGCGAAGGCGCCGCGGTGCACGTCGGCGATGGCGTAGCGGGTGCGCTGATGCAGGAGCGCCTCGGTGGAGGTGGCGTTCGCCCACTCCGCGGGCGCGCGGCCGGGGCGGCCGGGGATGAGATCGCCGGAGTTGGCGAAATCCTTGATCCGCTTGTTGGAGTCGCGGAGGAACCAGATCACGCCGATGAGCATGAGCACGGCCACCACCGCGACTACGGCGACGACCGCGATGCCGAAGGTCATGCGCTCCTCCTCGAGATGCGGGTGCGGCGCTGCTCGATGATGAGGCAGCGGTCCTCGACGTACAGCAGCCCCGCGGCCTCGGCGATCTCGCGCGCCTCCGCGGAGCGGATACCCAGCTGCAGCCAGAGCGCCGTCGCCCCGGCGGCGACGGCCTGCCTCGCGATGTCGGGCGTGAACTCCGCGGGCCGGAAGACGTCGACCAGACCGACCTGCTCGGGAACGTCGGCGAGCGTGCGATAGACCGGCTCGCCGAGGATCTCGTCGGCGTGCGGGTTGACCGGGATGATGCGCCAGCCCCGGTGCTGCATGTACGCGGGCACGTCGTGCGCCGCCTTCGCCGGATCGACGCTGGCCCCGACCACCGTGATGGTGTCGTAGTCGCGCAGGATCCTCTCGATCAGATCGTCCGTCGCGGTCATGACACCAGCTTAGGCGGCCGGGGCCGGCTGCATCAGTCCTCCGGGCCTCGGGCCCGGGGCGTCAGCCCTCGATGATGGCGGTGATGCCCTGGCCGCCGGCGGCGCAGATCGAGATCAGCGCGCGACCGCCGCCGTTCTCCTTGATCTGCTTCGCGGCCGACGCCACGATGCGGCCGCCGGTCGCGGCGAACGGGTGGCCCGCCGCCAGCGACGAGCCGTTGACGTTGAGCTTGCTGCGGTCGATGGAGCCGAGCGGCTTGTCGAGGCCGAGGCGGTCCTTGCAGTACTCGGGCGACTCCCAGGCCTGCAGCGTCGCCAGCACCACGGAGGCGAAGGCCTCGTGGATCTCGTAGAAATCGAAGTCCTGCAGCGTGAGGCCGTTGCGGGCCAGCAGCTTCGGCACCGCGTAGGTCGGCGCCATGAGCAGGCCGTCCTTGCCGCCGACGTAGTCCACGGCCGAGTACTCGACGTCCTTGAGGTACGCGAGCACGGGCAGGCCGCGCTCGGCCGCCCACTCGTCGGAGGACAGCAGCACCGTCGACGCGCCGTCGGTGAGCGGCGTGGAGTTGCCGGCCGTCATGGTCGCGTCGCCCAGCGAGACGCCGAAGACGGGCTTGAGGGTCGAGAGCTTCTCGACGGTGCTGCCCGGGCGCAGGTTGTCGTCGCGGGTGAGGCCGAGGTACGGGGTGACCAGGTCCTCGAAGAAGCCGCGGTCGTAGGCGGCCGCCATGTTGGTGTGGCTGAGGTAGGCCAGCTCGTCCTGCTCGGCGCGGGAGACGCCCATCTCCTTGGCGGTGATGGCGGCGTGCTCGCCCATCGACATGCCGGTGCGGGGCTCGCCGTTGCGGGGGATGTCGATGCCGAGGTTGGCGGGGAGCTTGCCGAGCAGCTTGAGGCGGTCGACGGTGCTGCCCGTGCGGTTGAGCTCGAGCATCACCTTGCGCATGCCCTCGGAGACGCCGATCGGGGCATCGGAGGTGGTGTCGACGCCGCCGCCGACGGCCGCCTCGTAGCGGCCGAGCTGGATGCCCTGGGCCGCGGCGTTGATCGCCTGCAGGCCGGTGGCGCAGGCCTGCTGCACGTCGAAGGCGGGGGTGTACGGGCTCAGGGGGCTGCCGAGCACCGACTCGCGGATCAAGTTGAAGTCACGGCTGTGCTTGAGCACGGCGCC
This sequence comes from Tsukamurella hominis, assembly GCF_965137015.1. Taxonomy (NCBI): domain Bacteria; kingdom Bacillati; phylum Actinomycetota; class Actinomycetes; order Mycobacteriales; family Tsukamurellaceae; genus Tsukamurella; species Tsukamurella hominis. Next base: position 45,510 of record NZ_CBCRZG010000016.1, read on the forward strand.
GCCGACCACGGCGCCCAGCTGCTCGCCCTGCAGGTTGAAGCGGCTCACGAGACCATTGAGGGCGGCGGTGAACATGTCCTGGTTGCTGGCCTTCGCGTACGCACGGTCCGAACGCGCGAAGGGGATCCGGTTTCCACCGAGGATGGCGACCGGACGGGTTTCGATGTTTGCCACGGGTTTCTCCCAGTGATCGAGGGTTGCTACTACCGAGTATTCTTACTCTGGAGTAAGTTGCTTGTCGATAGCCTATCGGAACCCCACACGGATGAGGTACCCCACATGCCTGATGCACCCAGCACGGACTTCTACGCGGCCTTCGTGAAGTCGGGCCCCGGCTCCTTCCTGGCCAGCCGCCTCGGCCTGCCCCAGCCGCCGGTCCTGCGCCGCTACCAGGCCGGCAAGCCCGCGCTCGCCGGCCCCGTCCTCCTCGGCGGCAAGGGCCGCCTCGTCGAGCCCGTCCGCGAGTTGCTCGCCGACTACGACCTCGTCGTCAACAACGGCGGCGCCCGCGGCGCCGAGAAGCTGGGCGGCGCGGTCTTCGACGCCACCGGCATCACGAACATCGACGATCTCAAGAGCCTGTACGAGTTCTTCGGCCCGCAGATCCGCTCCCTGGGCAACAGCGCCCGCCTCGTGGTGCTCGGCACCACCCCGGAGCTGATCGAGGACCTCGACGAGCACATCGTCCAGCGCGCCCTCGAGGGCTTCACCCGCTCGGTGGCCAAGGAGCTGCGCGACGGCGCCACGGCCCAGCTCGTGTACGTGCACCCGGACGCCGCCACCGGCGCCTCGGGCCTCGCCTCGACGCTGCGCTTCCTCCTGTCGGGCAAGTCGGCGTACGTCGACGCGCAGGTCATCCGCATCACCGACAAGGACGCCGCCGCCCCGGCCGACTGGGACAAGCCGCTCGCCGGCAAGGTCGCGCTCGTGACCGGCGCCGCCCGCGGCATCGGCGCCACCATCGCCGAGGTCCTCTCGCGCGACGGTGCCCACGTCATCGCCGCCGACATCCCCGCCGCCGGCGAGGCCCTGTCCGAGGTCGCGAACAAGGTCGGCGGCACGGCTCTGCCGCTCGACGTGACCGCGCCCGACGCCGGCGCGAAGATCGCCGAGCTGGTGAAGTCGCGCCACAGCGGCCTCGACATCGTCGTCAACAACGCCGGCATCACCCGCGACAAGCTGCTCGCCAACATGGACGAGGGCAAGTGGAACTCGGTCATGGCGGTCAACCTCAAGGCCCCGAAGCAGCTGGTCGACGACCTGCTCGCCGCCGGCGCGCTGAACGAGGGCGGCTCCGTCGTCGACGTCTCGTCGATCGCCGGCATCGCGGGCAACCGCGGCCAGACCAACTACGGCGCGACCAAGGCCGGCGTCATCGGCATCGTCGACGCCTACACCCCGGTCCTGGCGAAGAAGAACATCACCATCAACGCCGTGGCGCCCGGCTTCATCGAGACCGCCATGACCGCCGCGATCCCCCTGGCCACCCGCCAGGCCGGCCGCCTCATGAACTCGCTGCAGCAGGGCGGCCAGACCGTCGACGTCGCGGAGACCATCGCCTACTTCGCCGCGCCCGCCTCGGCCGCCGTGACCGGCAATGTCGTGCGCGTGTGCGGTCAGAGCCTGCTGGGGGCCTGATCATGGCGACCAAGACCACCGTGCTGCAGGCGCCGCCGTCGAGCCTTTCCGTGCTCACGCGCGGGCTGCGCGGCATCCTGCCCGTGATCGGGAAGCAGGGACCGCTCAAGCCGGAGACGGCTCTGCCGGACCGGACCGTCGAGCTCACCGTCGACGTGGATCCCGCGCGAGTCGGCGAGTACTGCGAGGTCGTCGGGCTGAAGAACACCGGCGAGGTGCCCGTGATGTACCTCTACGTGCTCTCCTTCCCGCTGATCATGGACCTGTTCCTCGCCGACGACTTCCCCGCCGCGGCGGTGGGGTCGGTGCACGTGGAGAACACGATCACGCGCCGCCGCCGGGTGGAGCCGGGCGAGAAGCTGACGCTGCGCACGTCCGTCGGCAACCTGCGCGAGCACCGCAAGGGCATGCTCATCGACTTCACCACCGAGTTCACGGACGCGGCCGGCGCGTCCGTGGCATCCGAGGTGTCGACGATGCTGATCCAGCAGCGGACCTCGCTGTCCGGTGAGCCGTCCGGTCCTGCGCCGAAGGAGGGCCGGCCCGGCGCCCCCGACGCACTGCTCTCGGCCGACGGCGGACTGATCCGCCGCTACGCCGGCGTGAGCGGCGACCGGAACCCCATCCACATGTCGCCCATCGGCGGCAAGGCGTTCGGTTTCCCGTCGTCGATCGCGCACGGCGCATGGACGGCCGCGGCGATGCTGCGCGTCGTCGAGGGCCACATCCCCGACGCGGTCGTGCACCACGTGCGCTTCGGCAAGCCGGTCATCCTGCCCGCGAAGATCGGCCTCTACGTCTCGCGCGACGAGGCGACCGGCGGCACCGAGATCGTCGCGAAGGACCTGAAGAAGGGGTTCCCGCACGTGACGGCCACCGTCACCCCGCTGTAGTCCTGTTCTCCGACGGTGCCCGCCCGGCTTCGGCCGCGGCGGGCATCGTCGTCTCCGGGTGCGGTCGTGCGCGCCGGGGGCGGGGGCGGTAGTCGTTCAGAAGAGCGATGCGTGCCACGCATACCCCTCATCGCACCAGGTCAGTGCCACTTTCAGCACCCCGAGGCGATGCGCCGGGCGCATTACCAGCGCCCAGAAACAGCTTCTGACCTGGCACTACCGGGGTATGCGTCGGACGCATCGCTTCGCGGAGCGACTACACACCCGCCGTACCCGGGCACCCGCCCACCGGGCCGGGCCGGGCACCGTCGGGCGACTACTCCGGGCGTTCGCCGCGGATGCCGCCCCAGAGGAACGAGGTCATGATCTCGACGGCGCGGTCGAGCTCGACCTTGCCGGTGGCCAGACGGTCCGCGATCGCCTCACCGGACCCGACGAGGGCGACGGCGTAGAGCTCGAAATCGGTGTCCTCCGGCGCGTACTTGGCGGCCTCGCGGAGCAGCACCGCGGTCATCTCGACCACGCGCTCGCGGTTCACCTCGGTGAGCGCGGCGAACGCCGCCTGACCGGTGGCCTCGCGGTAGATGACCCGCCAGGCGTCACGGTTCTCGTCGACGTACTTCAGGAAGCCGGCGATCACCGAGCGCAGGCGCTGCAGGGGCGGCAGCGTGGGGCTGGCGTCGAACTCGATGCTGCGCATGAACCGGCCGGCCTCACGCGTGACGCACGCGGCGAAGAGCTCGTCCTTCGACCCGTAGTACAGGTACAGCATCGGCTTGCTGATCTGCGCCTCGCGGGCCACCGCGTCCATCGACGTCTCGTAGAAGCCGTTGCGCGAGAACACCTTGATGGCGGCGTCCAGCATCTGCTGCTCGCGCACCGCGCGCGGCAAACGCTTCGTCCCACCGGCCATCGGCGTCCTCCTTACTCTCGAGTCAGATCCTAGCCCACGAGGTTACTCGCAAGTAAGTTCCGGTGAAATCCGTTCGGAATCAGCAGCGTACGGCGTGCTTCGCGCGCGCCACCCGCAGCACCGAATCGTCGAGCTGCTTCGCCGTGATCCGCTTCGCCTTCACCGACGCCTCCACGGCGTCGATGGCCGCGCTCAGCTGATCGGTCGAGATCCACAGCGCCACGTCGGCGCCGGCCTCGAGCGACTTCGCGACGGCCTGCGGCACGCTGAACCGGTCGGTGATCGCCTTCATGCCCGACAGGTCGTCCGTGAAGATCGGGCCGTCGAAGCGCTTCGCCCCGTACCCGACACCGTCGCGCAGGAGCCGCATCGTCGCGGGGCTGAGGCTGGTCGGCAGGCCCGGCTCGGTGAGCCCCGGCACCGTCAGGTGGCCGACCATGACGCCAGCGTCACCGGTGTCGACGGCGGCGCGGAACGGGATGAGGTCCTTCTGCTTGAGCCGGCTCAGCGGCGGCACGCTCACGCCGCCCTGATGCGAGTCGCCCGACGAGCTGCCGTGCCCCGGGAAGTGCTTGAACACCGGGTACACGCCGCCGTCGCGCAGGCCCGCGGCGAAGGCCTGCGAGTACTGCACCACCACAGCGGGATCCGCCGAGTAGGAGCGGTCGCCGATCACGGAGTCGTCGGGCTGGGCGGAGACGTCGGCGTCGGGCGCGAAGTCCACGGTGATCCCCTTGGACTTGAGCAGCTTCCCGATCCGCGCGCCCTCGGCGCGCGCCTGCGGCACCGTCATCGTCTTCGCCAGCTCGCGCGCCGAGACGAGGTTCGCACCGGGTACGCGGGAGACGCGGCCGCCCTCCTCGTCGACGGAGACCATGGCCGGCACCTTCCCGGCCTTCGCGACCGCCTGCAGCGTCCCGCCCGAGAACACCGCGCGATCGGTCCAGCTGCCGATGAACACGCCACCCACGCCCTGCTGCACGGCGCGCCGGGCGTCGGCGGCGTCGCGCACGCCGACCATGAGCAGCTGCCCGACCTTCTCGCGCACCGAGAGCTTCGCGAGGAAGTCCGTACCGCACGTCGCCGAGCGTCCCGCGCCCGACGACGGCGCCGCCGACATGGTCGCCGACGGGGCCTGCGCCGCGGTCGTCGTGGACGGCGGGGCATCGGGGGTGGACGGGCCGCACGCCGCGACGGCGGCCGCGGCGATCACCAGGATCGTGAGGTTCCGAAACTTCTGCATCGGGGCCAGTCTGTCAGATCGGGTCGGCTATCGGGACAGTCGAAGCAGCTTGCCGGTGAGGGTCGTCGCGTACAGCGCGGCGCCGTCCCAGCCCGGACCGCGGCCGAACCGCACCGACGTCACGCCGCGGTGTCCGGTCGCGATCGTGCACTGCGCGCCGGTCGCCGGATCGAGCCGCACGACGGTACCCGGCAGGTCCAGCGCGGCGTAGACGGCACCGTCGGGCCCCACGGTGAGGTCGTCGGCGAAGTGCCCCGGCCCGAACCCGGGCACCTCGTAGCGGCGCGGCCGGTCGGGCCGCGCGGGATCGATGGCGTAGAGCCGCGTGGTCGCGGTGGTGGCCGTCGAGGCCCACAGGCGGCCGGAGGCACCGTCGAACCAGAGGCCGTTGACGGGCTCGCCGCGCAGCGCGAAGGGCACGGGCGCGCCGCCGGGCGCGGTCACGACGATGCCCTGCCGCGGGCCGAGGACGGTGCTGGTCACGGCGCGGCCGTCGGGCAGGAGCGCGAGGCCGTTGGGCATGGTCAGCCCGGACGCTACGACGCGCGCCGCGCCGGTGGCCGGGTCCACGACGGTCACCGTGCCGTCCGTCTTCCCGAGCAGCCCCGACGGTGCGCTGTTCGCCGTCGCGACGTGCACCGCGCCGTCGCGCGCCACGATCCCGCCGGGGTTCGGCAGGTCGACGACGGTGCGCAGCGCGCCGGGCGCGGTGCCCGCGAGCAGGCTCCCCTTCCCGGTGACCACGTTCTGCCGGGCCAGGTAGAGGGTGCCGGCACCGTCGAAGGCGAGGTTCTCGAGCGTGCCCATCCCGGACCGCAGGACCGTCGTGCGCCAGCCTCCGCAGGCCTGGTTCGACGGTGCCGCTCCCGCCGTCGCGGGAGTAACGGCCGCGGCGAGCACGGCCGCGGCGAGGGCGGCGGGACGGAGCGGGGTGCGGCTTCTTCGCATGCGCGCAGTCTGGCAGGCGGGGGAAAACCAGCCCGGGGGTGCGTCCGCGGCGCGCCGGACTCGCCCGGACTTGCATCTTGCAACTGAGGCGTTTCGGCGTAGCCTGGAGGCATCAGGTAACCGTGAAGATCGAGGTGATCCGCATGAGTGTCCCCGTCAAGGTTCTGATCGCGTACGACGGCTCCGAGTCCTCCCAGCGCGCCGTCAAGTACGCCAGCAAGGTGCTCGCGCAGGGCCGCGACGCCGAGGCGATCGTCGTCACCGCGTGGGAGTCCACGATCCATCAGGCCGCCCGGTTGTCCGCCATGTCGGGCGTCGCGGGGGCCGGCGCCGCCGAGACCGCGCTCACCCGTGAGAGCGACGTGGTGCACGCCGAGGCCAAGAAGACCAACCAGCAGGGCGTCGACCTGGCGGCCGCCGCGGGCTTCACGGCGCACGGCGAGCTCATCGAGGTCTCCACCACCGTGTGGACGGCGCTCATCGCCGCGTCGGACACCTTCGACGTCGACGTCATCGTGTCCGGCAGCCGCGGCGTCTCGGGCATCCGGTCGCTGTGGCATTCGTCCGTTTCCGAGCACGTGCTGCGCGGATGCAAGCGGCCGGTCATGATCGTGCCGTCGGGCTGCGCGGAGCTGGACCTGTAGACTTTCCCGCATGGACCGCACCTCGATCATCGCCAGCGCCACCGCCGCGCTCGCCGGCATCGTCGTCGCCGTGGCCCTCGCACTGGTGAGCGGCGCGGCCGTCGCGCAGACGTCGCCGACCACGGATGTCAACACCGTGTCGAAGGACAAGGGCTTCCTGCAGGGCTCGTCGAACTACGGCGAGCGCGACGACTCGGGTGCCAACAAATAGCCCCCACTTCTCCGACGAACCCCTGACCCGCCGCGCAGGCGCGTGGGCGTTCGTCGCCCTGCTCGCGCTGAGCTTCCTCAGCGCGCCCGGAAAGGTCGTCGCCGACACCAAGCTCGACCTCACGGCCAACCCCATCGGCTTCCTCGCGCGCGCGGCCAACGTCTGGTCCAGCCAGTCCCCGCTCGGCCAGGTGCAGAACCAGGCCTACGGCTACTTCTTCCCGCACGGCGCGTTCTTCGCGCTGGGCCAGTTCCTCCACGTCCCGCCGTGGATCACGCAGCGCCTGTGGTGGGCGCTGCTGCTGTTCGCGGGCTTCTGGGGCATCGTCCGGCTCGCCGAGGCGCTGAGCACCGGCTCGCGCGGCAGCCGCGCCGTGGCCGCGGCCGCGTTCGTGCTGGCCCCGCAGGTGCTCACGACGCTGGGCGCGATCAGCTCCGAGACCGCGCCGGTGATGCTCGCGCCGTGGGTGCTGCTCCCCCTGGTCCTGCTGTTGCAGGGCGCGGACGTGCCGCTGCGGAACCTGGCCGCCCGCTCGGCGGTCGCGGTCGCGCTGATGGGCGCGGTGAACGCCGTGGCCACGGGTTTCGCGTGCGCAGTCGCCGCGCTGTGGTGGCTGCTGCACGTGCGCTTCGGCGCCGGGACCGGCCGCTTCTGGCGGTTCAGCGCCTGGTGGGCGGTGTGTGTGGCGCTGGCGACCACGTGGTGGATCGTGCCGCTGCTCATCATGGGCCGCGTCAGCCCGCCGTTCCTCGAGTTCATCGAGTCCTCCCGCGCGACCACGCAGTGGGCGTCGGTGCCGGAGGTGCTGCGCGGCACCACGTCGTGGAGCCCGTTCATCTCGGACGAACGCGGCGCCGGCGCGATGCTCACCACCTCCCCCGCCGCCGTCGTCGTCACCGGCCTGGTCGCGTGCGCCGGCATCGCCGGGCTCACCATGCGCCGCATGCCCAAGCGCGGGGTCTGGGCGACGGTGCTGCTGGTCGGGCTGGCGGGGATCGGCGCGGGCTACGCCAGCGGCCTCGGCTCCCCGTTCGCCGAGCCTGTGCGGGTCTTCCTCGACAGCGTCGGCGCGCCCCTGCGCAACGTCTACAAGCTCGAGCCCTTCCTGCGGTTGCCGCTGGTCCTGGGCATGGCGCACCTGCTGGCCCGGGCGCCGCTGCCCGGCACCGTCGGCCTCGCGAAGGTCCGGCGGGCCCTGGCGCACCCCGAGCAGGATCGGCTCGCGGCGGGTGCCCTGGCCGTGGTCGTGGTGCTCGCGCTCGCGGGCGGCATGGCGTGGACGGGCAAGCTCGCGCCCCGCGGGCCGTACGAGAAGATCCCCGACTACTGGTCGCAGGCCGCCGACTGGCTGTCCGCGCACGCCGCCGGGACCGCGCCCGGACAGGCCCGCGCCGAGCGCGCCCTCGTCGTCCCGGGCGCGCCCTTCGGCGCGCAGCTGTGGGGCCTCACCCGCGACGAGCCGATCCAGCCCCTGGCCGAGACACCGTGGGCCGTGCGCGACGCGATCCCGCTCAACCCGCCCGGCGCGATCCGCGCCCTCGACTCCGTGCAGCGCCTGTTCAGCGCGGGCACCCCGTCGGCCGGCCTGGCCGCGACGCTGCGCCGCCAGGGCATCTCCTACCTCGTGCTGCGGGCCGACCTCGACCCCGGCACGTCGCGCTCCGCCCGGCCCGCGCTGGCCCGCGCCGCGATCGAGGGCTCGCCCGGGATCAGCGAGGTCGCACGGTTCGGCGCGGACATCGCGCCGCCGACCGTCGAGAAGGTGGTCGTCGATTCGGGGCTGCGTCCGCCGCTGCCGGCCATCACGATTTACCGGGTCGACGGCGGCGCCCCCACCGGCCCGTACGTGGCCGACCTGGCGACGATGCCGCGCGTCGCGGGCGGGCCGGAGGCGCTGCTGGGGCTGCAGGCCGACGCCGCCGCGTCCGGCAGGCGCGAGCTGGGCGCGGCGCTGCTCGCCTCGGACGCGAAGGACGCGGGCCTGCCCGACGGTCCGCTGACCGTCACCGACACCCCCAAACGCCGCGAGACCGACTACGGCCGCGTCGACGACCACAGCTCCGCGATCCGCACCGCCTCCGATCCCCGTCGAACGCTGAACCGGCTGCCCGACTACCCGGCGGCGGGACTGGTCGACGGGACGTGGCCGGGCGCGACGGTCTCCGCGTCCAGCTCGGCCGCAGACGCCACGCAGCTCGGCACCGTGCTCCCCGGCGCGGGGACCGCCGCCGCGGTGGACGGCGACAAGAACACCGCGTGGGTCTCCTCCGGGCTGGACCACGCGATCAACCAGTGGCTGCAGTTCACGCTGCCCGAGCCGCGGGCGGACCTGTCGGTGACGGTGACCGTCGGGCGCGCGCTGGGCCCCGCGGTCACGCGCCTGCTCATCACCACCGAGGCCGGGACCGTCTACTCCGATCCCGTCACGGCGGGCACCCCGATCACGCTGGTCGCTCCGTCCGAGGCCACGCGCTGGGTGCGGATCACCGCCGCCGAGACCGCGGATCGCACCTGGGGCAACCAGTTCGCGATCACCGAGGCCGAGCTCACGGACACCCGGTCGAAGCAGGCGATCCCGGCGCGGCACGACGTCGCGCTGCCCGCGTCCGGGCCGGCGCAGCGCTGGGTCTTCGGTCAGGACACGATGGGCCGCTCCGGCTGCGTCGTGACGCCCGGCGAGAACGGCGCGCCGGGACCGGTCCAGTGCGCCGACATCGCCATCGGGCCGGAGGAGCCGGGGCCGCTGCGGCGCACCGTCGACGGGCCCGGGGCGGCCGCGGTGACGCCGTCGCTGACGGTCCGCGCGCGCCCGGGCCAGGCACTGTCGGCGCTGCTCGGAGCGCCGGGCGCACCGTCGGCGTTCGCGGAATCGGCGGTGACCGATGGTCGTGCGAGCTCCGCGGCTGCCGTCGACGGGGACCCGAACACGGTCTGGTCGGCGCCGCAGTCGGTGACCGAACCGACGTCGCCGAAGCCGGTGCTGCGGTTGCGGCTGCCGTCACCGCAGGTCGTCGGCGGCCTGACGCTGCGGCTGCCCGGCGGCGAGGCACCCGCGCGGCCCACGCGGATCGGCGTCGACCTGGGCACGGGCCGGCAGGTGCGGGAACTCCCGGACGGCTCCGGCTCCGGCGACGAGGTGACGGTGAAGGTCGAACCGACCGTGACGGATTCGATCTCGATCTCGCTGCTCGACTGGGACGAGCGGATCAACATCAACGACTTCGGCTTCCCGGAGAAGATGGCGCCCGGGCTCGCCGAGGTGCGGGCCGTCGGCCCCGACGGGGCGCCCGTCCCCGGATCCGATCCCGCGCCGGCGGACCGTCCGGTCGTGGTGCCGTGCGAGACCGGCCCGACGGTGCGGATCGGCGACCGGCTGCTCCGCTTCCGGATCGAGGCCGGAGCGCGGGAGCTGCGCGACGGTGCGCCCGTCCGCGCGGTGGCCTGCGATCCCGCGCCGGTGCCGCTGCCGGCCGGGAAGGCGCAGGTCGTGGCGTCGCCGGGGCTCGCCTTCAGCGTGGACTCGCTGTCGTTGGACACGCCGGCGGCCGCCGAGGCATCGCGCCGGGACGAGAGCGTGAAGGTGCAGAGCTGGACCCCGGACCGCCGCGTGGTGACGGTCAGCCGTGCCGACGCCGACCAGGTGCTCGTCGTCCCCGAGAGCCGGAACTCCGGCTGGGCCGCGACGGGGCCGGACGGCGCGCCACTGAAGGCGGTGACCGTCAACGGGTGGCAGCAGGGCTGGGTCGTCCCGAAGGGCACCGACGGTGCCGTGACCCTGCGGTTCGCGCTCAACGCGCCGTACCGGATCGGGCTCTTCGGCGGGCTCGTCCTGCTGGTGATCCTCGCGGCGCTGGCCCTGGTCCCGGGCTCGCGGCCGCGTGTCGACGGCGGGCCGGTGCGCGCCTGGCAGCCGGGCGTCGCGGCGGGGCTGGGGATCGGCGCGGTCGCCTTCGTGCTCAGTGGTTGGCCGGGCCTCGCGCTCTGGGCGGCCGCCGGTCTCGCCACGTGGGTGGTCTCCGGGCTGCACGTGTCGGCGGACCGTCGGGCGGCGATCCGGGTGTTCGGCGCCTCCGGTTTCGTGCTGGCGGGGATGCTGCTGCTGGCGACCGGCCCGTGGCACGCCGAGGCCGGCTACGTAGGCCACGGCCCCTGGCCGCAGGGCCTGGCCCTGGTCGGCGTGCTGCTGATGGCCTGGTCGACGGTGCCGCCCGCCCGGTTCCTCCGCCGCCGCGGCGCCGCGTCCGGCGAGGACGACCGCGGGGCCGGCGGCGGCACGGAGTAGGCCGCGGAGCTGGGGTGTAGTCGCGCAGAGAAGCGATGCGTGCCACGCATACCCCTGAAACCCCAGGTCAAGACACATTCGTTGTCGCAGGGCGATGCGCCGCGCGCATCAATGCGTGTGCAAGACTCACGACATGGAGGGGAACGGGACACAGATCGGCGCCTACCAGGTGCTACGTCAGCTGGGTTCGGGCGGAATGGGCGAGGTCTACCTCGTGCAGCACCCCCGCCTGCCACGCTATGACGCATTGAAACTGCTCGACGCCGCGGTCAGCCGCAACGAGCAATTCCGCAACCGCTTCGATCGCGAAGCCGGACTCCTCGCGAAACTCCACCACCCGAACATCATCACCGTCTACGACCGCGGCGACTTCGAAGGCCGACTCTGGCTGACGATGGAATACATCGATGGCCAGGACACTGCGGCGTTCACGAAGAGCGTCGGCGGCGCCCTCCGGCTCGACATCGCGACCGACATCGTGGCGGGCGCCGGAGCCGCACTCGACTACGCCTACTTCGAGCACGGCGTTACCCACCGCGACGTCAAACCCGCCAATATCCTCCTCGGCCTCAGTCCGGACGGGCGCATCACCGCGGTCAAACTCGCCGACTTCGGCATCGCCAAGGCCGCCGGTGAAGCGACCTCCCTGACCAGCACCGGCGTCACCGTCGGCACGATGACCTACATCGCGCCCGAGGCCGTCGAGGGACGCCCTCTCGATAACCGCGCCGACATCTACTCCCTCGGCGTGACGGCCTTCGCCCTCCTCGCCGGGCGCCCGCCGTTCACCGCCGAGACCCTGCCCGCGCTGATGATGGCGCACGTCAGCCACCCGGTTCCATCAATCTCCGAGCTCAACCCCAACCTGCCGCCGGCGTTGGACGCCGTCTTCGCCCGGGCCCTCGCCAAGAACCCCGCGGATCGCTACACCAGCTGCGCCGAATTCGTCGCGGCCCTCCGTGCCGTCACCCCGGCCGGGAACACCCTGTCCGCTCCGACAATCGTCCCTGGCGCCGCCGGTCCCGGCGGATCGTGGACCTCGACCGTGGCCGCAGGCGCGGTTGGACGTTTCTCCCCCGCATCGCAGGCGTTCGGGGCGCCCGCCGGCTCACCCGGCTATCGCCCGTCACGGCGGCGGAACATCATCTTGTCCGGCGCCGCAATCGCGGTCGTCGTCGTGATGGTCCTCGGCGCGATCTTCACCTTCGGCAGTGGCCCCGAATCTCAATCCGCGGCGGCGTCCAGCAGCGCAACTCCGAAGCCGATCGAGATCGACCGCCTCTTCCTGGGGGTCGCCGAACTCAACCGGATCATGTCACGGACCGACTTGGTGGTGTCCGACCGCGCGGATCACGACGAGTCCGCGGAGGAGACGGGCCTGCAGGTCACACCAGACCGCTGCAGAACGACGGGCGGCCTGATCAGCGATGCCAGGACATCATCCGAAGTTCGCCAGTACCGCGGCCTCCTCACCGAAATCCCGCCGCCCGACCCGATCCGACGGTGGGTCAGCCAGAACCTGATCGACACTGTTTCGCCCGAAGCCGCGCAGCGTCTGTTCGATCGGTCGCTCGCACAGTGGCGGGAGTGCCTCGATCAGGACATCACGAGAGTCGAGGACGGCGGATCCCGGTACACCGTCCGTTTCAGCAACATGGACGTGGTCGGCGCGACCGCGACTGTCGCGCGGTTCATCAAGGAGACTCCACAGGGGTGGTCGTGCACGTTCGCGTTGGCACACAAGTTCAACTACCTCATCCAGGTGTCCACCTGCTACGACGGCGTGCAGGGGCAATCCGCAACCATCGCGAATCAACTGGCGGAGCGCATCACGCGCAACGCTCCCGCCACAGATTCGGCTCGTCAACCGCTCCTGAAGCCCGTCCTCTTCGACGCCGCCCGTGTGAGGGCCCTCGTGGGGCACACGATGGCCGAAGCGCGCGCCGAGAGCGGGCTCTACGTCACTGACACCACCCACACGGTCTCCCCTGTGGACTGCACTTCGCTCGCGTACTCCGCGGAAGCGCGAACCTACGCCAATACCAACTGGTCAACGTCCGCGCGACGAACGCTGAGCGCTTCGGACGTACCCGAGGGGGACCCCGTCTACGTCACGCAGAGCGTGGTGAAGGCAACATCTGCCGAAGTCGCCCAACGGCTGTTCGACGCCACCGCCAAGGACTGGCGCCTCTGCGTCAACAAGATCTACAAAATGGGAGAGCAGGCGACCTCAGGATTCATGGTCACCGACGTCACAGGCCCGGCTCCCAATATCGTGCTCGCGAACAGCCAACAGACGGATTCGACCACCTTCAAGCGCCTGCACACTTTTGCTGTCCGGGGGTCGTACATCGTGGAGGTCCTCGTCGGCGGAAAGACGACGACGGACATGAAGGCGTTCACGGAGCAACTTCTCGCGGCACTGCCGCCGGAATAGCGACGATGCCCGCGCGGAGCAGCCGTGCATGCGCGGCGCGAATCGCCCGATCTCGTGAACAGTCGCTGACCTGCGACGACGAGGGGTATGCGCGGCGCGCATCGCTTCCGCGCGGGACTACCCCACCGGCGCGACGGGCTCCGACGGCTCGATCCGCGCCTGCTCGGCCTCGGCGGGCGAGGAGGCGGCGGACCGTCGGGCCTCGCGGTGGGCCAGCCAGCGGCGGGCCGGCTCCTCCACCCAGGCGTAACTCAGGGCCGCGACGGCGACGGAGAAGACCAGCGTCAGCAGAGTCACCTTCAGGAAGGCGCCGTTGAAGGGCACGATCGCGAACAGCGGGAAGATCGCGGTGAGCACCACGAGGTGCCAGATGAAGATGCCGTACGACCAGCGACCGAGCGCCAGCATGAACCCCGAGCCGAGCCACCGCGAGGGCTCCGAGGCGGGCGCCAACACGAGCGGCGCCAGCAGCAGGAAGCCGAGCAACCCACCGAGCCCCATACGCACGGCGAACTGCCAGGCCTCGGGGGTGTCGAGCGTGACGGGCCCGCCCAGCGGCGTGCAGATCACCGCGAACACCACGAGCGCCGCCGGCCAGCACACGCGACGGCGCGCCAGGCGCCGCACCGGAGCGAACCGGGCGACCGGAGCGCTCACGATCTCGGCGAGGACGATGCCCGCGACGAACCACGGCACGTACGAGGGCAGCCAGTTGTGGTGGTTCACCCCCGGCGGCAGGGGCAGGGCCGCGCCGACCCACGCCCAGCTCAGTGACACCGCCGCGACCACGAGCAACACCGGCACCCGCCACCGCGCGGCCGCACCGCGCAGCCGCACCAGCGCCAGCGCGGCCAACGGCAGCAGCAGGTAGAAGAGCATCTCCACGGACAGCGACCACATCTGGGTCAGCCCGTCGGTGAGGGAGTAGGGCACGAAGACCTGGGTCAGCGAGAGATTGGCGAGCCAGGTGGAGCCCGACGGGGCCGTCGACCGCGGAAGCAGGGCGAGCGCGACCACGGCGACCAGGAGGTAGGCGGGCATGATCCGCACGAATCGCGACCGGTAGTACCGCCCCGTCGACGGGCCGCCGGAGGACGTCCAGGCGGCACGGGCGTGCGCGCGCCACAGCAGGAACCCGGAGAGCCCGAAGAACAGGGCGACGGCCATGTCGAACCGGCCCCACACCCGGCCCATCACCGAATGACCCACCTGACCGGTCTGGAAGGCGGTGTGGGTGAGCATCACGGCGATCGCGGCGCACGCGCGCATGCCCTCGAGTGCGGGCACGAAACCGGCCGCACCCGCAGGCTTTGCAGATGCGAATTCGCTGGTCCCGACGGTGCTCATCGTCCACCGAATCTACCCGCGATTCGGTCCCCGCCCGCGCGCGTGGCCCATGCCACCCCCACACCACCTGTAGGCTCGGGTACTTGGAAGGGAGCGCGACCGCGTGCCCCGACGGCGTGTGCGAAGCTCGCACGCGCTCCACGAGAGCTGTGAGGAGACACTTCGATGGCGGTAGGCCGTAGCCGGCTGGCGCGCGTTATCGGTCCGATCCTGATCTTCTTGGGCGCGCTGCTGATCACGGCCGCGATCGCCGGACCGGCGTACGTCGCGGGCAAGCTGACGACGATCCCGCTGGACATCGACACCACGACGGTGGCGAAGTCGGAGAAGGCCGCGGACTCCCAGGCCGACGCAGAGTTCCCGGCGAAGTCGCTGGACATGTGCTCGATCAACAAGGACAAGGCCGTGGTCAACGACGTCTCGGTGACGACGCAGACCCGCACGCTGGTGACCACCCCGTCGGACAAGTCGACGATGACGGTGCAGTCCGGTAGCTCGATGGTCGTCCCGTCGATCAAGACCAAGGGCGAGCCGCGGCACCCGCAGCTGACCGGCGCCGTGCAGGACAAGCGTCCCTGCGACGACGGCCTGGTGCAGGCGTGGCTCGACCGCGTCTCCCTCGACCGCGAGACGGGCAAGCCGACCGGTAAGACGTCGGAGGCCACGTACCAGCCCGGCGAGAGCACGCCGGCCGTGAAGATCGACGACCGCAAGGGCCTGCAGTACCGCTTCCCCGCCGGCACCACCGAGGACGGGAAGTACGAGTTCTTCGACCTCATCACCCGCAGCAACGTGGGCCTGAAGTTCGTGGAGGAGAAGGAGGTCAGCGGCACCAAGACGCTGCACTTCCAGGGCCAGCAGGACTGGGTGGACCTCTCCACGATCCGCGACGGCAACGACCCGACGCTGGGCACCGTGCTCACCATGCCCGCCGGCTGGTGGGGCATCGGCGGCGTCGACCCCAAGGACGACATCACGCTGAACCGCTGGGCGAAGACCGATGTGGACCTGTGGGTCGACCCGACCTCGGGCGTCATCGTCGACCAGTCGCTGCACTACACGCAGCAGTTCCGCCTGCCGGGCCAGGTCGCCCCGAACACGCCGAAGCAGGTCCGCGACTTCAAGCTCGACGTCTTCGACGCCAAGCAGCGCTGGGTCGATGCGACGGTCCGCTCGCAGGCGGAGGTTGCGAAGTCGGCGCAGAACAAGATCGCGGTCGCGAAGTACGTGGCGCCCGTCGCGGGCGGCGTCCTCGGCCTGATCGCCCTGGGCCTCGGCGTCTTCGCCCTGTTCCTGGGCCGCAACCCCGCCACCGCGGGTGGTCCCGGCACGGGCGGCAGCGGCCGGGCGGCCGCTGCCGGCTCCGGCGATGCCGCTCCCACGGCCCCGCTCGACGAGGATCCGATCACCGCACCCGATGCGGGCGGCGACCCGGCGACGGAGGCCTTCAGCGCTCAGCCGCGGCCGGACGAGTCCCGGACCGAGGCGATCGACTTCCGGAAGCGCGACGAGCGCTGACGGTCACGACCGCAC
Source organism: Tsukamurella hominis (assembly GCF_965137015.1). Lineage (NCBI taxonomy): Bacteria > Bacillati > Actinomycetota > Actinomycetes > Mycobacteriales > Tsukamurellaceae > Tsukamurella > Tsukamurella hominis. Next base: position 61,599 of record NZ_CBCRZG010000016.1, read on the forward strand.
CGATCACCATCACCGCCGCGAGCGCACACAGCGCCGCGGCGGTGATCATTTCGGCGGGTGTGCGCGGTACGGTCAGCAGGATCGCCGCCTCGGCCGCGACCACCGCCCACGCGAACAGCGCCATGCGGGTGCGCTCGATCGCGATGGCGTAGAGCAGCAGGCCCTGCAGTAGGGCCAGGAGCGCGCCCTGTGCCGCGAACAGCCACAGCAGGCCCTGGACGGGCCGGTAGTCCTCGCCGGCCAGCAGCGTCGCGAGGGGCGCGCACACCGCCGCCCCGGCGACGCAGGCCAGGCCGAGGGCGGTCAGCAGCCCCACGACGGTGCGCAGCGCCCCGCGAGCCCGGCCCGGGGTCGCGAGCTGCGGGTAGAAGACGACGCCGACGGCCTGCGGCAGCCAGAACGCGACCTTCGAGGCCACCGCACCGAGGGCGTAGGTGCCGGCCGCGGCCGCGCCGAGGACGGGCCGCGACAGCAACAGGTCGAGCGAGGCGAAGACCACGAGCACCAGCTGCACGGAGCTGGCGCCGAGCACCGCGCGCACCCCCGCGTCCGGCCCGGCCTCGTGCCCCGCCGGGGCCCCGGCCAGCGCCCGGCCGACCGCGGCGGCGACCAGGGCGCCCACCGTCGTGCCGAGGAGCGCCGGCCCCGGGCCCAGCAGGAGCCCCGGCACGGTGAAGACGAGCTTGCCCAGCCCGGCGAGTCCGAGCAGCGCCGCGAGCCGGCCGAAGCGCCGCTCGCCCTGCAACAGGCCCTGCTCGACGGCCAGCAGCACGAGCGCGGGCGCGGCAGCCAGCGCGGCGGCGGCCGTGATCGCCCGGGTGTGCAGGCCGGCGGCGGCCAGCGGCACCGCGATCGCGGCGAGCACGCCCGCGCCCAGCGCGATCCGGTAGCCCAGCGCCCGCATCTGGGCGGCCCCGGCGCCGCGGACCACCTGGCGCGCGACGACGGTCTGCAGCGCGAGCGCTGGCACGGCGAGGATCAGCGTCAGCTGCAGGAGGGAGGCGAACTCGCCGTACCCGGCGGGCCCGAGCCAGCGGCTCGCGGGCAGGTGCACCAGGTACGAACAGAGGTTGGCCAGCATCGAGCCGATCGTGACCCACGCCAAACCTCGCACCCGGCCATTGTGTCAGTAGGCTCGGGTCGATGAGATCGCGCGACCTGGCCCTCGCCGCCTGGTCCGCCGTGCTCGCCGCCGTGATCCTGGGCCCGCTGGCCGCCGGCGGCCGCTACCTGCTGCTGCGCGACGCGGTCTCCACGCCCCGCTCGTACCTCACCGACACCGCGCTCGGGCTCGGCGACAACGCCGCCCGGGCGACGCCGCAGGACTGGCTCCTGGCCGTCGGCTCGCAGGTGGTCAACGGTGGCCTCCTGGTCACGGCCCTGCTGTTCGTCGCGCTGGTGGCGGCGGGGTGGGGCTTCGGTCGGTGCGCCCTGGCGATCCTCGCCGCCGTGGGCCGCGACGCGGGCCTCGGCGCGGGCCTGGCCGCCGCGACGGCGGGGCTGTGGAATCCGTTCGTCGCCGAGCGGCTCCTGCAGGGGCACTGGAGCCTGCTGGCCGGGTACGCCGCGATCGGCTGGGCGGTCGTCGTCGGCCTGCGCATGCAGGGACGGGCTCAGCTCGGCGGCTTCGCGGCGTGCCTGGCGGCGGGCGGGCTGACGCCGACGGGCGCCGTGTTCGCGCTGATCGCGGGCCTGGTCGCGGCCCCGCGGCGGTGGGCCTGGCAGCTGGGGCTGTTCGTCTGCGCGGCGGCGCCGTGGCTGTACCCGTCGCTGGTCTCGGGCAGCGGCGTGCGCGCCGACCCGGCGAGCGTCGCGGTCTTCGCCGCCCGCGCCGAGCCGGGGCTCGGCACGCTCGGGTCCCTGCTGGGGCTCGGGGGCATCTGGAACCGGCAGGCCGTGCCCGACGGTGCCCCCTGGCTCTGGACCGCGCTCGCCCTCGCGCTGCTGGCGGGCGGGGTGCTGGTGCTCCGCGCGCGGCTGCTCGCCTCGCCGCTGGGCCGGTTCGCGCTGCTGGCGCTGTGCGCCGTGGTGCTGCCCGCTGTGGCGGCGACGGGCCCCGGGACGGCGCTGCTCGAGGCCGTGGTGCAGGCGATCCCCGGGAGCGGGCTGCTGCGCGACGGGCAGAAATGGGTGGCCCTGGCCGTGCCCCTGTACGCGGCGTGCGCCGCGGCGCTGGTGGCCGCGCTGCCCGTCGCCGCGCGGGCCGCGGGCGCCGTCGTGGCGGTGGCGGCGCCGATCGCCGTGCTGCCGGGCCTCGCGTGGGGCGTGGGCGGCGCGCTCGCGCCGGTGACCTACCCGGAGTCGTGGCGGACCGTGGCCGAGGCGGTGCCCGCGGACCGCGGATCGGTCGCGGTGCTGCCCCCGGGCATGTTCCGGACGTTCGCGTACGGGCCGGACGCGCCGGTCCTCGACCCCGCGCCGCGGATGCTGCGGGCGCCCGTCCTGCAGACGGGTGAACTCCGCGTCGGCGGGCGCTCCGTCGACCGCGTTCCGGGTGCCGCGTCCGACGCGGAGGACGCGCTCGCCGCCGGCGGCGACGCCCTGGCGGGCCGCCTGGCGGAGCTGGGCGTCGGCTGGGTGCTCGTGGAGGCCGTGCTCGTGGACGGCGAGACGGTCTTCCCGACGGTACCGCTTCCCGGCCTCGCCCTCGCCGTCGACACACCCGACCTGCGGCTCTACCGGGTGCCCGGCGAGATCGCGACCGCCTCCGCTTCGCGCGCGGAGCGGGCCGGGGCGTGGGCGGCGCACCTGCTGTGGACGACGGTGCTCCTGGGCGGGGCGACGACGGCCGCGACGGGCCGCGCGCGGCGGATCTCGGGGGCCGACGGCGCCGGCGCGCCGACCCCCTCGCAGTGACCCGAATTCCCGTACGGCGTGCAGGAAATCTGCTGTTCATTTGCATCCCGCACGGCACGACATCCCCCATTACTTCGTTCTGTAATTAGCGATGCGCATGATGCGTCATGCACGACGAAATGTGAACCCCCGGCAATTGTCGGGTTTCTCACTGTTCGTGCGTCTTTTGCCGCGCTATGGACTTCGCCATCATGTTCTTCATGATCTCGGGTTTCTCAGAGCAGTGGCAGTGCCCGGCGGGAGAGTGGACCGTCTGGGCTCCGGACGCGACCACCAAGGAGGCGATGCGCACCGCCCCTGACCAGGACGTCTGCACGTCCTACGTGCAGGCCGACCACCTGCGCAGCGGCATCGACGGCGAGGCCTGCACCCGCCGTCTCGTCTTCACCACATTCACGATCCACGATGTTTTCGATGAAAGAACCGTCGAATCGGTCTTCACCGAATTCGTGCGCGGGCACGGCGTCTTCCACACCGCTTTTCCGGTGTCGACGGACCCGAATCCGCGCGGACGCACGCTTTCTCCGGAGCAGATCGCTCTCGCCGTCGAGGCCTCGTCGGAAACGCATCCCGGCGCGACCGTCAAGGACTACCTCATGGAGTCGGTGCCCGAGCTGCACGAGTGGGCGGCCTTCGCCTTCGCCGTGACCGGTGTGGAGCACGCACGCCCCGGCGCGGCTGACCCGCACTTCCAGGTGGTGGTCTGCTCGGACCACCTGTACACCGACGGCGTCTCGCAGGCCGTGAGCTTCTTCGAGCTCGTCTCCCGGTACACGGCGGCGCGCAGCGGCACCCCGTACGTGCCGGTGCCGGTCCGCCCGCACCGCGAGTTCACCCGGGAGCAGCGCACGCTGGCCGCCACGCTGACGCCGACTCACCCCGACGTCGTCCAGTGGCGCGAGACGCTGCGCCGCGCGGGCGGCATGCCGCGCTTCCCCCTGCCGCTGGGGCTCGCCGACGGCGAGGCGGCACCGGGCCGGATCGCCGTGCACGCCTCGTTCATCGACGCCGACCGCACCGCCCGCTTCAGCGCAGCGGCGAAGCGGGCCGGCGCGAACATGAGCAGCGCGCTCCTCGCGGTGCTCGGGCAGGTGCACAACAACCTGACCGGCGACGAGCTGTTCACCATGCTCATCCCGCGCGCCGACCGGTCCGCGACGGGCGACGCGATGGCCGTCGGCTGGTACGTCACCCTGGTGCCGGTGCAGTTCTCGGCGTCGGGCACGTTCGACGAAGTCGCGCGCAACGCCCACGAGGCGGTCGCCACGGCGAAGCAGCTGGACCGCACCCCCGTCTTCCCGGTCATCGACCTGCTGGCCGACGATCCGGAGTTCCCCGTGGAGCACGGTTTCACCGCGCCGATGCTCTCCTACATCGACGTCACGCGGGTGCCGGGCGCGGAACTGGCTCGCCACCATGACTTCTCGGTGTTCGCCAACGCCACGCCCTCGCGCGAGGTGTTCACCTGGATCAACCGCGACGAGTCGGGGCTGGACTTCAACGCCATGCACCCTGACACCACGCAGGCGACCCGCTCGGTGGACACCGTGTTCCGCCTGCTCCGCGACCGCATCATCGAGGTCGCCGACCACTCCCCCGCCCTCATCTCGGCGTAGCGGTCTCCGCCCGCACCGGCGCGACGGTGCGGCCAGGGCGGAGGTCGGCGGGGAAGCCGCCGATGCGGGCGTGCAGCTCGGCCTGCAGCACATCCCGCATGCGGCGGTCGAGCTCGGGCACCGTCGCGGCCGGCGCGACGCCGAAGGCGATCCACGGGCCGGCGGGATCGACGGCCACCGACGTCACCACGAGCCCGCGGCGACGATCGGCACCGTCGGGCAGCGAACCGAAGGGGACGGCGACGAGGACGGGCGCACCGAGGTCGCCGGGCTGGCGGTCGCGCGGATAGCCGAGCAGGCGCTCGGCCTGCTGCACCGACCTGCCGACGAGCTCCTCGGTGCGGATCCGGCCGCCCGAGCCCTCGCGGAGCGCGAGGGGGACGAGGGCGGCCAGGACGACCGCCGCGAGCAGGCCGAAGACGCCCCAGAAGACGTCGCCCACGGCGAAGGCGATCTCCGCGGACAGCGCCGCGAAGGCGCAGGCCACGACGTGCACGGCGAGCTGCAGCAGCAGGGAGCCGGCCGTCGTGACGAGGCCCGCGATCAGGATCGCCGTGACCAGCGCGGCGGTGCCCCATCGCCGGTCCGACAGCGCACCGAGGAGTGCGGCGCCGAAGACGAGCAGGTAGGCGATCCACCACCTGCTCGCCCGCGGCCCCACCTGCACCCTGGTCATGCAAAGAAGATACAACCCGGGTTCCGATTCGGGCGGGGATCAGTGACCCCGGCGGATCCACTCCTCGAGGTGGGGCGATTCGGTGCCCAGCGTGGTCCCGTCGCCGTGGCCGGTGTTCACCACGGTCTCCGGCGGCAGCGCGAACAGCCGGTCGCGGATCGACTCGATGATCACGGTGAAGTCGCTGTACGAGCGGCCGGTGGCGCCGGGCCCGCCGGCGAACAGGGTGTCGCCGCTGAACAGCTGCCCCGCCTCCGGGAGGTACAGGCACACCGATCCCGGCGAGTGCCCGGGCGCGTGGATCACCTGGATCTCTGTGCCGCCGACGGTGATCCGGCTGTCGGCGGCGAGGTCCTCGTGCCCGACGCCCGGGTGCGTCATGTCCCACAGCACGTCGTCGCCGGGGTGCAGCAGGATCGGTGCGTCGAGCCGCTCGGACAGCTCCGGGGCGACGGTCACGTGGTCGTTGTGCCCATGGGTGCAGACGATTCCGCGCACCGTCCGGCCGCCGACGGCGTCGACGATCGGATCGGCGGAGTGCGCGGCGTCGATCACCACGACCTCGCTATCGTCGCCGACCACCCAGACGTTGTTATCGACGTCCCAGGTGCCGCCGTCGAGGCTGAAGGTGCCCGACGTGACAACGCGTTCCACGCGCAGCGTCACAGGACCACCACCGAGCGCAGCACCTCGCCGCGGTGCATGGTCGCGAAGGCCTGCTCCACCTCGTCGAGGCCGATCCGTTCGGTGACGAACTTCTCCAGCGGCAGGCGGCCCTGCCGGTACAGGTCCACGAGCTGCGGGAAGTCCCGCTCGGGCAGGCAGTCGCCGTACCAGGACGATTTGAGAGCCCCACCGCGCGAGAAGAAGTCGATGAGCGGCATGTCCAGCGTCAGGTCCGGGGTGGGCACGCCCACCAGCACAACGGTGCCGGCCAGGTCGCGGGCGTAGAACGCCTGCTTCCAGGTCTCGGGGCGGCCCACGGCGTCGATCACGACGTCGGCGCCGAAGCCGTCCGTGAGCTCCTGAATCGCCTCCACTGCATCGGTTTCCGCTGCATTGACGGTGTGCGTGGCGCCCAGCTCGCGGGCCCACTCCAGCTTCTTCGGGTCCCGGTCCACGGCGATGATGGTGCGCGCGCCGACCAGGCGGGCACCCGCGATCGCCGCGTCTCCCACACCGCCGCAACCGATCACGGCCACCGTGTCGCCACGGGAGACGCCGCCGGTGTTCACGGCGGCACCCAGGCCGGCCATCACGCCGCAGCCGAGGAGGCCCACGACGGCGGGGTCGGCCTCGGGATCGACCTTGGTGCACTGGCCCTGGTGCACGAGGGTCTTCTCCGCGAAGGCACCGATGCCGAGGGCGGGCGAGAGCTCGGTGCCGTCCTCGAGGGTCATCTTCTGCGTGGCGTTGAAGGTGTCGAAACAGTACTGCGGCTTCCCGCGCTTGCAGGCGCGGCACTGCCCGCACACGGCCCGCCAGTTGAGCACGACGAAGTCGCCGGGCGCGACGTGATCGACTCCCTCGCCCACGGTTTCGACGACGCCCGCGGCCTCGTGGCCCAGCAGGAACGGGAACTCGTCGTTGATGCCGCCCTCCCGGTAGTGCAGGTCGGTGTGGCAGACGCCGCACGCCTGCACCGCGACCACCACCTCACCGGGCCCCGGATCGGGGATCACGATCGGGAGGACCTCGACGGGCTCCCCCTTCGCGCGGGCGACGATTCCTCTGACGGTCTGCGGCACGACTTACCTCCTGGTCCGGATACGGCTATTGCCATCCTCGCATTGATCGGGCCGACGAGAACTCGGGCTCAGTGCACGTGGTTCCTCCAGTCGGCGGGCACGCGGCCCGCGGGGCCGGGCACGGCCTGGTCGACGGGGCGGCTCTGCGGATCGGCGAGGCGCGGACCGTCGTAGTAGTCCTCGGAGACGTAGTCCCAGAACCAGTCCTCGCCGGGCTCGAAGCTCTGCACGATGGGGTGACCGCTCGCGCGGGCGTGGCCGCTCGCGTGCTGCGACGGCGACGAGTCGCAGCAGCCGACGTGGCCGCACTTCGCGCAGCGCCGCAGGTGCACCCACCAGCCGCCGGCAGCGTCGCACTCCACACAGCCGGCGCCGCTGGGCGGCACCGTCGGATCGATCGGATCGGTCGGCTCGCTCATGGTTCCAGTCCTTCTCCCGGGTCGCCGGGATCGTCGATCTCGGCCTCGCGCTGCGGCCCGGCGATGGGCAGCTCCACGGTGAACACGGTGTTCCCCGGCTCGGACCGCACCGCCAGATCACCCTGGTGCTTGTTCACCACGATCCGCCACGAGATGTCCAGGCCCAGGCCGGTTCCCTCGCCGACGCCCTTGGTGGTGAAGAAGGGCTCGAAGATGCGAGGCAGCACGTCGGCGGGGATGCCGGAGCCGGTGTCGGCGACCTCGACGACCACCGAGTCCTCCTTGCGGTGCGCCCGCAGCGTGAGGGTCCCGTGGCCGTCCATCGCCTGCACGGCGTTGTCGATGAGGTTGGTCCACACCTGGTTCAGCTCGGCGCCGTAGCCCTGGATGTCGGGCAGGTCGGGGTCGTAGTCGCGAACCACGGTGACGTCCGCCTGGCCCAGCTTGCGGCTGAGCATGACGACGGTGCTGTCGAGCAGCTCGCGCACGTCGAGCACCTGGAAGGGCGCACGGTCCATCTGCGAGTACTGCTTGGCCGCCTGCAGGAGCGTGGAGATCCGGTTGGTGGAGTCGGTGATCTCGTTCATGAGCAGCTCGGTCTCGACCGTGTAGTACAGCCAGCGCAGCGCCCCCGACAGCGTCTGCACGTCGTCGAGCGAGCCCGCGACGCGGTCGAGGAAGTCGGTCTGCAGGCCCGCCGCCACGAAGACGGGGGCCAGCACGTGGCCGTCGCCGATGTCGTGATCGTCGAGCCAGTCCATGAGCTCGTCCTCCCGGTCCGAGGCCTCCAGCGGGCCGAGATCGGGGGCGCTCGCGACCGCCTCGACGGCCTCCTCCTGGAATTTCACGAGGTCGACGAGGCGCGTCCGGTCGAGCTTGCCGCTGGCGATGCCGGCCAGCTTGTGCCGCATGCCGCCGACGCGCGTGCGCAGTTCCGTGGCCGCGCGGGTGGCCGCGCCGGCGGGGTTGTTCAGCTCGTGGGTGAGGCCTGCCGACAGCGACCCCAGCGCCAGCAGGCGCTCGCGCTGCTCGATCATCTGGCGGCTGCGCTGGCCGCCGTAGAAGACGCCCTCCAACAGGTGCACCGCCATCGGGAACCAGTCGTGCATCGCCTCGTTGAAGTCGGCGGCGGGCAGCATGAAGAACTGCGCCTCCGTCGCCGCGCGCATGGACGAGTTGTACTGCGTCTGCGCCGGGCCGCCCTTGCCGAGGAACGCCGACCACGCGCCGGAGTAGGCGCCGCGCTGGTCGGAGCGGGTGGTCTCGACCTCCGCGTCCCCCACCTTCTGCGACAGCGCGATCGTCCCCTTGAGCAGGACGTACAGCCAGTCCGCGGGGTCGCCGGTCGAGTACACGGGGCCGGCGGGGTAGGTCTCCACGTGGCCGCGTTCGCACAGCCATTCCAGCTGCTCGTCGCTGAGCTTCTCGAACAGGAACAGGGTGCGCAGTTCGTCGACGAAGCACGGGTCATGAGTGCTCACGAGTCGACTCCTTCCAGATAGCGGTGGACGAACATGACGGCCATCGCGCCCTCGCCCACCGCGGAGGCGACGCGCTTCGCCGATTCGGAACGGACGTCGCCGGCGACGAAGATGCCGGGGACGCTCGACTCCAGGTGGAACGGCGGCCGGTCCAGTTCCCATCCCCGCGGGGAGGCACCGTCGACCGTGAGGTCCGGACCCGTCAGCAGGAAGCCCCGCCCGTCCCGCGCGACGACACCGTCGAGCCAGTCGGTGCGCGGCTCGGCGCCGATGAAGACGAACAGGAAGTCGGCCGGGACCTGCTCCGTCTCGCCCGACTGGGTGTCGCGCAGCGTGAGCTGCGTGAGGTGGTCGTCGCCGTGCGCCTCGATCACCTGCGTGTGGGGCTTGACGTGCACGTTCTCGATCGCGTTGAGCTGCTGGATGAGGTAGTACGACATCGACGCCTCGAGCGACGGGCCGCGCACCAGCAGGGTCACGGAGCGGGCGCCCTTCGACAGGTACGCCGCCGCCTGGCCCGCGGAGTTGGCGCCGCCCACGATGTAGACGTCCTGGCCCGCGCAGGCCGGCGCCTCGGTCATCGCCGACCCGTAGAAGATCCCGGCACCCGTCAGCCGCTCCATACCGGGGGCGTCCAGCTGCCGGTAGGCGACGCCCGTCGCGAGGATGACGGTGTGGGCGCCGACGACGGTGCCGTCGGAGAACCGCACGCGCCGCCCGGCCCCGGTGACCTCGAGCTCGACGACGTCGGCGGCGGTGATCATCTCGGCGCCGAACTTGGTGGCCTGCCGCCGCGCCCGGTCGGTGAGCTGAGTCCCCGAGACCCCGTCGGGAAAGCCCAGGTAGTTCTCGATGCGCGAGCTCTGTCCCGCCTGCCCGCCGGTCGCGGACCGCTCGACGAGGACCGTCCGCAGCCCCTCGGAGGCGCCGTACACGGCGGCGCCGAGGCCGGCCGGGCCCGCGCCGACCACGACCAGGTCGTAGAACTCCTCCGACGGGGTGGTGTTCAGTCCCACGTGCGCCGCCAGTTCGCTGTCCGACGGTGCGCACAGCGCGGTCCCGTCGGCCGCCGCGACGAGCGGGAGCTGCTGCCCGTCGCTGCCCGCCGCGGCGAGGAGCCGCTGCCCCTCGGGCGACTCGGCGGTGTACCAGCGATACGGGATCTGGTTGCGGGCCAGGAACTCCCGCACCTCGGACGAGCGGGCCGACCAGCGGTGCCCGACGACCTTCGTCTCCGGGACGGGCCGGTGGTCGCTGCACAGCCACGCCTCCAGCTGCGCGTCGATGACGGGGTAGAGCTTCTCCTCCGGCGGGTCCCAGGGCTTGAGCAGGTAGTGGTCGAGGTCGACGACGTTGATCGCCTCGATCGCGGCGCCCGTGTCCGCGTACGCGGTGAGCAACAGCCGACGCGCGCCGGGGTAGACGTCCATCGCCGCCTCGAGGAACTCCAGGCCCGTCATCTGCGGCATGCGGTAGTCGGCGAGGATCGCGGCCACCAGGTCGCCGCGGAGCTTGAGCTCCTTGAGCGCCTCGAGGGCCTGCTCGCCGCTCTCCGCGCGGACGATGCGGTACTCGTCGCCGTACTTGCGCCGCAGGTCACGGGCGACCGCGCGGGACACGCTCGGATCGTCGTCGACGGTCAGAATCGCAGGGCGCCGCTTCTCGGATTCAGCCACCGTTTCAGATTACGGCGGTCGCGGCCTCCGCGTCGGCGAGTGCAGCTGTGAGCGAACGCATCGGGTCGAGCCCTCGGCGACCTTCGGTGCGAGTCGGCGACGACACGCCGATGCTCCGCCGCAGATTCCCACCGAAGATTGCCCGCGAGGCTCGATACGGTGGCACGCCCGCCGCGACCTCTTCGCCGTGCCGCCGCCTCCGCCGGGCACCGTGCGGTGGATAGTGCCCGCTCAGCGGCAAGAATCCACCGCACGGCGTCCCGCCTAGCTCAGCGTCGCCGGTGACCGAGCAGCCCCGGCCAGCCCTAGCCGTCATGCGTGCGACGCTTAGCCGACCCCGCAGGAATCGATCTGACCTGCGTCTATCCGAGCCATGCGCGGCACGAATGGCTCGCGCGACGACCACAGGCCCCGCAACCGGTCGCACGAAGGACGCCGGCTCATGGGGCACACCGCGTCGCGATTAGACGAGCCCGCCCACGCGCTCCCCTGCGACGGACGCGGACAACACGCGGGAGACGCCGTCGGCGGTGGCGGGCCAGGAGAACTCCCCCGCCCGCTCCTGCGCCTTCGCGCCGAGCTCCTCCCGCAGCAGAGCGTCGCTGAGCAGCGTGTACACCGATTCGGTGAGCCCGGAGAGGTCGCGGACCAGCAGGCCGGTGGCACCGTCGACGACGGAGTCGGTGAGCCCGCGCGACGAGACGTACCCGACGGTCGGCACCGCGTGCTGGGCCGCCTCGATCACCGTGATGCCCCAGCCCTCCTTGCGCGACGGCATGACGTGCACCCACGCCCGCGAGAGCAGGCGGTGCTTGCGCTGTTCGGTGACGTGGCCGTGGAAGGTCACGCGGTCGAGCACACCGAGCTTCGCGGCGTGCGCGTACAACTCGGAGTCCCACCAGCCGCTGCCGATGACGTCGAGGTGCAGGTCGGGGACGCGGCGCCGCAAGCGGGCGAGCACGTCGAGGGCGTCCTCGATCTGCTTGTGCGGCACGAGCCGCGAGAGCACGACCATCCGCGGCGACGCGGACCGCACGTCCGCGACCCCGGGTGCCACGGCGTCGATCCCGTTGCGCACCACGGCCACCCGTTCCGGGCCGACGCCGAGCAGCGCCAGCTCCTCGGCCGACGGCAGCGAGACGGTGAGGTACTGCGAGCGCCGGTGCAGCCACGGCGAAAGGCGCGACTCGATGAACCAGCCGACGCGCGCGACGAGCCGGCCCGCGACGGGCCACTGCTCGCGGTGGCAGTGGTGCACGAGCACCGTCACGGGTACGCCCGCGACGAGTCGCGCGAAGAAGGGGATGCCGTTCTGCGTGTCGATCACCGCGTCGGGGCGGATGCCGCGCAGCGGGCCTCGGCCGAACCGCGCGAGGACGATCGCCAGCAGCGCCAGCGGATACACGGTGAACCGTCCGCCGCCGCGGGAGATGCGCACGCCGCGAACGGTCTCGAACCGGGCTGCGCCGGGGTACATCGCGGTCCGCAGCGTGACCCGCACGCCGCGGGCGGCCAGTTCCTCCCCCACGCGCTCGAGGTACAGCTCACTGCCGCCGCCCTGCGGGTGGCGGGTGTCACGCCAGCACAGCAGGAGGACTTCACGCACGGTTCCTAGGGTACCGTCCGTCTGCGTGTACCCCGCGACCTGGAAGAAGGCCACCGAACGCCTCCGCCGCCGCGCCACGCTGCGCCGCTCGGTGGGGCTGCTGTCCGACTTCCGGTTCGAGCAGTCTGAGCCGGCCCGGTTCTACGGCTCGCTCGCGCGCGACACCGTCGAGCTGACCGGCGACCTGTTCGGGGATCTCGAGGGCGCCCTCGTCCTCGACGTGGGCGGCGGGCCCGGCTACTTCGAGGACGCCTTCGCCCAGCACGGGGCCGTGTACATCCCCGTCGAGCCCGATCCGTCGGAGGCGCACGCCGCCGGCATCACCTCCTCGCGGGGGCTGCGGGGCTCGGGCCTCGCGCTCCCCATCGCCGACGGTGCCGTCGACGTCTGCCTCTCGTCCAACGTCGCCGAGCACGTGCGCGACTGGCGCACCATGGGCGACGAGATGCTGCGCGTCACCCGGCCCGGCGGCATGGTGATCCTGAGCTACACGCTCTGGTACGGCCCGTTCGGCGGCCACGAGATGGGGCAGACGCACTATCTCGGCGGCGAGCGCGCCGCTCGGATGTACACGCGCAAGCACGGGCATCCGCCGAAGAACCTCTACGGCACGTCGCTGTTCAAGGTCGGCGCCGCGGACGGGCTGCGGTGGGCGGCCACCGTCGAGAACGCGGAGCTCGTGGCCGCGTTCCCGCGCTACCACCCGGCGTGGGCGTGGTGGCTGGTCCGCGTGCCGGGCCTGCGGGAGCTGCTCGTCTCCAACCTGGTGCTGGTCTTCCGCAAGCGCTAGCCGCCCGACGGTGCCGCACACGGCTCCGGCCCCCGCCGCGGATCGCGGAGGGGGCCGGAGACCGGGGGTGATCAGGCGGCGTCGGCGGCGACCGTCGGGGCGTCGTCGGCCGGCGCGTCGTCGGCGGAGGCGTCCGTGCTCTCATCCGCTGCCGGCGTCTCGGTCGAGTCCGCGGCGGGCGTCTGCGCCTCCGAGGTCTCGTCGGCGGGCGCCTGCTCGTCCGTCTCGGGCGGGACGGTGCCCGTCGGCTCGACCGCCGTCGGGTCGGCGGTCTTCGTCGGATCCACCGTCGTCGGCTCGACCGTCTTCGTCGGCTCGACCGCGGTGGTCGGAGCGTCGGCCGTCGTCGTCGGCTCGGCGCCCTCCGTCTCCGTGACCCGGTGCTTGCCGACGTAGTCGCCCGCCGCGGCGTCCTCCGTCTCCGTGTCGTTCGGCGCCGAGAACAGCGACGACAGGGCCGACTGGGTCCGGGCACCGCTCGCGTCCGCCCCGGCGAGCGCCGACGTGCCCTGCGCCAGTCCGGTGAGGTCCTTGCTCGCGCCGCCCAGGTCGGCGAGGCCCTTCGTCAGGTTCCCGAAGAGGTCGGTGAGGCCGCCGCTGCCGATCACGGAGGTGGCCAGCGAGACCGGCAGGGAGATCACGGTGGAGATCAGCGAGAACACCGGCTGCAGCAGGCTGAGGCCGAAGTTCACCGCGGGCACCACGACGGTGTTCGCCACGAACTCGATCGGTCCGGCGACGATCGGGCCGACCAGCGGGATGTTCGCGACGAGGTTCGGGACGAGCTGCGCGCCGCCCGAGACCGCACCGCTGACGACGCCGGTGAGCAGCTCAGGGAGCTTCGCGATACCGCCGGGCGTGCCCAGGCTCGCGACGACCAGCGACACGACGCGGCCGATGAGCTGGCCGTCCATGATGCCGAGCAGCTTGTCGTCGGGCAGCCCGCCGACGATGGCCTTGAGCTTGTCGGTCGGGATGGAACCGACGAGCGCGATGAGCTTCTCGGTGGGCAGGCCCGCGACGATGGGCCCGAGCTTCTCGACCGGGATCCCGTTGACGAGGTCGGCCAGGACCTTGTCGTCGAGGCCCGAGACCACGGTGATGAGCTTCTCGGTGGGGATCTGCTTGACCAGCGCGGTGAGCTTGTCGGCGGGCAGGCCGGCGACCACGGGGCCGAGCTTCTCGACCGGGATGAGGCCGACGATGTCGCCGAGCTTCTTCTCGTCGAAGCCGGAGACCACGGCGGCCAGCTTGTCGGTGGGGATGTAGCCGACGAGGGCGCTGAGCTTGTCGGTGGGCAGCGCCGCCACCGCGGGGCCGATCTTCGCGGGGTCGACGGTGCCGATCACCTCGGTGAGCACGGACGTCGGCAGGCCCTCGACGAGCTTGGCGATCGTGGCGGGAGGCAGGGTCGCGACCACCGCGCCGAGCTTGTCGACGGGGATCTGCGCCACGAGCGCGGCGAGCTTGTCGTTGGGCAGGCCGCCGACAACGGGGCCGAGGACCTCGGCGGGAATGCCGCCGACCAGGTCCTGGAGCTTCTGCTGGTCCAGGCCGGACACGATGGTGACGAGGCGATCGGTCGGCAGCGCGCCGACGATCTTGCCGAGGGTCGCATCGTCGAGGCTCTTGACGACCTCGATGAGCTTGGCCTCGGGGATGGCCTTGACGACGGCGTTGAGCTTCTCCTGCGAGAGCCCGGCGACGATCGTGTTGAGCTTGTCCTGCGGGAGGCCGTTGACGATGGCGGTCAGCTTGCTCTCGTCGAGCGCGTTCATGATGGCGACCACGCTCTCGGGCGGCATCGCCTCGAGGATCTTCGCGGTCTTGTCGGCCGGGATCTTCTCCATGATGGCGGCGACCTTGTCCGGCGGCACCTGGGCGAGGACGCGCGCCAGCTTGTCGGGATTCGCACTGGAGAGCTCGGCGACGAGCAGCGCGTCGGGCAGCAGGTCGATCAGGCCGACGGTGTTGACCTCGATGCGCAGCGGCGCGGCGGCGGCCGGCACGGCGAGCACCTGCGCGGGCGTGGGCAGCGAGAAGCTCGACGAGGGCAGGGCGGTGAGGGTCAGCGAGCCGGCGAGGACGGTGGCCGCCATCGCCTGGGTGATCACCCCCGTCCGGCTCCAGCTGAACGTGGCGCGTCCGGGGGTGGCGGTCGTGGGCAGGGTGGCAGCACGCATGGGTCTCTCCTGATGTCTTCACGTGACGACGATCAGCACGCCCTGCGGAGGAGCGGCGATCGGATGATTGAGCGTGTGTGCCGTCACAGAGGGGGCTGTGAGTGCGCTCGATCACCGCGAAGATTAATCACAGGATTCGCTACTCGGCAGTAGCAAATCCGTTTCGAAATGCAACCGTTACCATATCGTGATATGTGCTTGCGAGTACGCGATACGCCCAGGTCAGAGCTCAATAGCTGAGTTGCGCGTCAGTCCCATCATTGCAATTTCACACTTCGTTAGCAGCACTTTCCGCCCTGGTTGCACCCCCGGGACGCTACCGAATCGCGAAGTTAATGAACCGTCCCATACGTTTGGACGCAGATCCACAGCTCGACGCCCTGAAGGCTAGTCATCCGATGACTCGGTGCAACTTGTCCGGATTGCGGACCGTGTAAACGCCGGTGACCGCAGCACCGCGGACCTCGATGCAGGTGACCTGATCGACGACCCCGTCGAACGACACGACCATCGCCGGCATGCCGTTGTAGACGGCGAAGCGCAGCCCGAGCTCGCCCATCGTCGCGCTCTTGCGGAACAGACCCGCGACGAACCGGGCCACGCGGTCCGCCCCCTGCACCGGCCGCCGCGCGGCCGAGACGACGCCGCCACCGTCGCCGAGGTAGACCACGTCGGGCGCAAGGACGTCCATGAGCGCCTGCACGTCGCCGGTCGCTGCCGCCAGGACGAACCGCTCGGCCACGCCCTGCGCGGCGACGGGGTCCACGACCTCGCGCGGCCGCCGCGCCCGTACGTGCCCGCGGGCGCGGTGCGCCGTCTGGCGCACCGTCGCCTCGCTCTTCCCGACGGCATCGGCGATCTCGGGGTAGCCGAAGTCGAAGACCTCGCGCAGCACGAAGACCGCGCGCTCCGTGGGCGTCAGCGACTCCAGGACCAGCAGCATCGCGGTGGTCACGGCCTCGCCGGTGAGCACGTGCTCGACGGGCCCGTCGCCCGACGGTGCCTCCAACGGCTCCGGCAGCCACGGCCCGACGTACTCCTCGCGCCGCCGCGACGCGGTGCGCAACGCGTTGAGCGCCTGCCGGGTCACGATCCGCGCCAGGTACGCCCGCGGATTCTCGACCGACCCGAGGTCCACGTCCCGCCAGCGCAGGTAGCTCTCCTGCAGCACGTCCTCCGCATCCGCGACGCTGCCCAGGATCTCGTACGCCACGGAGAACAGCAGCGGGCGGTGCTCGGCGAACAGCTCCTCGGCGCTCATCGCGGCGCGGGCAGCCAGGCGTAGCGCGCCGTCTTCGCCGCCCCCTTGGCCATCCGGCAGACCTGCTCCTTGACCAGCGCCGCCGAGCGACCGCCGAACTGGATCCGGGTGGGGGTGTCGTCGCGCCGCGCCGCCTGGATCACCGCACGCTTCCGGCCGATCGAGACGTTCTGCCCGGTGTACCCCATCGAGAAGGGCTTCGCCGGCCTCCCCGCCAGCTCCCGGGCGAGGTTGTCCGCGCCGTGCGCGCCCTGGGGCAACGCGGTCTGGCAGCTCAGCCGCGCGCCGGGGACGGCGGCGCCGTCGCCCACCGCCACGATCCGCGGATCGGACACGCTCCGCAGGAACTCGTCCACGACCACGCGTCCGGCCTCGTCCACGGCCAGGCCGCTGCGCGCGGCGAGGTCGCTGACCTGCGTCGCGACGGCCCACAGCACCAGGTCGGCGCGGCCGGCACCGTCGTACCGCCCGCGCTCGACGGCCACGCCGTGCCGGTCCAGCTCGCGCCGCACCCGCGCCCGCGCGCCGGGCCCGAGCGACGCTCCGACCTCGCCCTCGCTGAGCAGCCGCACCCGCAGGGCCGGGCGGGCCTCGGCCACCTCGGCCGCGGTCTCGATGCCCGTCAGGCCCCCGCCCACGACGGTGACGGCGGCCCCGTCGGGCAGGGCGGCGAGCGCGCGGCGCGCCTCCTCCGCGGTCTCGAGCGAGCCCACCACGTGGGTGCCCGACGGTGCCGTCGGCGCCCCGCCCGCGGCGTAGATCGCGCGGTCGAAGGGCAGGGTCGTCCCGTCGGCCAGCAGCAAGGAACCGTCGCCGATCTTGTCGACGGTGCCCACGACCAGCCGGATCCGCGGGTCCAGCATGTCCGTCAGCGGGGTGACCGCGGAGCCGCTGCCCGCGATGTGCTCGTGCAGCCGCACCCGCTCGACGAACCCGGGCCGCGGGTTGACGACGGTCACCTCCGCGTCCGCCTTCTTCACCAGCCGATTCGCGGCGATGGTGCCCGCGTAGCCCGCGCCGATCACGACGACCTTCATGATTGCCTCCTCATGCGGATTCGAGTCTTCCGCACATGGGACACCGGCCGCGCGCCATCTGTGACACGCACTCCGAAAGCCGACTCATCCCTCCGCGATGGCGGCCAGCGGAGGCGTACGCGCGGCGCGGATGGCCGGCAGGATCGCCGCGCCCACGCCGACGAACGCGGACGCCACCAGCATGACGATCACCGTGGACCAGGGCACCACCACGGAGCCGAGGCCCTCGTCGCGGAGCGCGTGCACGAGCGAGACGCCCAGCAGCACGCCGAGCACCAGGCCCAGCGCCGCGCCGAAGACGGCGATGAGCATGGACTCCAGGTAGATCGAGCGGCGCACCTGCGAGCGGATCAGGCCGATCGCGCGCAGCATGCCGATCTCCCGGCGCCGCTCCACCACCGACAACGCGAGGGTGTTGACGATGCCGAGGATCGCGATCACCACCGCGAGGCCGAGCAGTCCGTAGAGCACGCCCATGAGCGCCGTGATCGCCTGGCCCGCCTGATCCTTGAGGTCGTCCTGGTCGTCGACGTTCACCACCAGCAGCGGCTTCACGGCCTCCCGCAGGCGCTCCTTGAGGTCGCTGACCGACGTGCCGTCGGCGGCGTTCACGAACACCGACTGCGGCGTGACGAGCGGTGTCGACGCGCCGCTCGCGGGCGGGTACAGCGTGTTCATGTCGGCCGCCGCGATCACCGGCCCGGACAGCGATCCGCCGGTGCCGGCGTAGATCCCGGTCACGGTGAGCTTCGCCTTCGCGGTACCGACGGCCGACATCGGTTCGACGACCGAGCCGACGTCCCAGCCGCGTTCACGTGCCGTGCGGTCGTCCACGAGGAGCCCGCCCTGCTTCAGCGCCAACTCACCGGACGTCCGGGTGAGGTTGAACGCGGTGGTGATGTCACCGTCGACCCCGAGCGCGCTGAGCCGGTCGCCACCGAGCCGCACCGGCACGCCGTAGAGGATGGTCTTCGCGCCGACGCCGGGCACGTCCTTGATGGCGGTGAGCGCGGCCGGCGGCATCCCCAGCGACGGGGCCTGCAGCATGAGGTCGGAGCGGATCCCCTTGTCCACCTGGGCGTCGATCGACTTCTGCATCGATGCGCCGAGCGTGCCGATGACGCCGACCAGCGCCACGCCGATCACCAGCGCGAAGGCGGTGGCGGTGGTGCGCTGCGGGTTCCGCATCACGTTGGTGCGGCCCAGCCGTCCCGCCGGGCCGAAGGGCGCGGCGATGACCTTGCCGATGCCGCCGAGCAGCGGCCCGACGAGGGCGGGCCCGCCGATCACGATGGCGAGGATCAGCCCGAATCCGGCGATGCCGACCTCGATCGCGGCCGTCGAGCCGACCTCGGTGGTCGCCACGAACAGCAGCGCCAGCGAGCACAGCAGCAGGGCCGCGCCGATCGCCCCGCGCACGAGCAGCGACTGCGGCGAGCCGCCGTCCTGCGCGCGCATCGCGGCGACGGGCGGCACCCGGGAGGCACGCACGGCGGGGATCAGGGCGGAGATCACCGTGACGACGGTGCCGACCACCATCACCGTGATGACCACCGAGGGGCTCACCGCGAGGCCGCCGTCCGGGAAGCCCGCGCCCGCGGCGGTGACACCGGCGCGCAGCAGCACCGCGAGGCCGATGCCGACGGCGAGCCCGAGCGCGCTGCCGACCACGCCCACGACCAGCGCTTCGAGGACCACGGAGTTGCGCACCTGCTCCCGGCCGGCGCCGATGGCGCGGAGCAGGGCGAGCTCGGACAGGCGCTGCGCGACGAGCATCGAGAAGGTGTTGTAGATGATGAAGACGCCCACCAGGAGCCCGATGAGGCCGAAGGCCACGAGGAAGTAGTTGAGGAAGCTCAGACCCTGATTGATCGTGTCCTCGAACTCCTGCCGCACCTGCGCGCCGGTCTGCACGTTCAGGTCGGGCAGCCGCTCGGCGAGGGCGTCGCGCAGCTGCTCGGGCGAGGTGCCCGGCGCGGCGCCGATCTCGATGTAGGGCGCGGTGGCGCCGTCACCGAAGAGCTTCTGCGCCTCGTCCTTCGCGAACAGCGCGCCGAGGTAGCCGCCGGAGTCGGTGGAGATCGTGTACAGCCCGACGATCGTGACGTCGGTCGGGCCGGGCGAGTGCGGGGCCACGATGGTGGTCTTCGATCCCACCGGCAGCGTGAGCCGCTTTGAGGCGGACTCGTTGAGCACCATCTCGTTCGGGCCCGACGGTGCCCTGCCCGCCGTGATCTTCAGCCCGTCGGGGTCGAGGTTCTCGCCGGGCGGGAGGTAGGCGCCGCCCACCTGGGGCGCACCGGTGGGCGAGACCACGTCGCCGTTCCCGTCGCGCAGGGCGATGGTGCCGGTGACGGCGGGGACCACGACGCGCACGCCCGGCACCGCCTTCACCTGATCTACGACGGACAGCGGCACGCCGGGGCCCGAGGGGCCGAATCCGCCCTGCCCCTGGGCGTTCTCGGGCGAGATCCGCGCGTCGACGCCGACCGCGATGCGGTCGGAGATCCCGTCGAAGGCCTTCGACAGGGTGCCGGTGAAGACCATCGATCCGGCGATGAACGACGTGCCGAGAAGCACGGAGAGCACCGTCAGGACGAGGCGCCCCTTGTGCGCCAGGAGGTTCCGCAGCGCCACCCGGCGCATCGGGTTCGCCATCAGCGGGCGACGAGCTCGTCGAGGTGGATCATCTTCTCCAGCACCCGTTCCGCGGTGGGGCTGCGCATCTCGTCGACGATGCGGCCGTCGGCGAGGAAGACCACCCGGTCGGCGTAGGACGCGGCGCGCGGATCGTGCGTGACGATGACGACGGTCTGCCGGTAGTCGTCGACGGCGGCGCGCAGGATGGACAGCACCTCCGCGCCGGAGCGCGAATCCAGGTTGCCCGTGGGCTCGTCGCCGAAGATGATCTCCGGCCGCCCCACGAGCGCGCGGGCGCACGCGACGCGCTGCTGCTGGCCGCCCGAGAGCTCGGTGGGGCGGTGGTCGAGGCGGTCGCGCAGGCCGAGCCGGTCGATCACCGCGTCGAGCCACTGCTGATCGGGCTTGCGGCCCGCGATGTCCAGCGGCAGCGTGATGTTCTCGATCGCCGTCAGCGTGGGCACCAGGTTGAAGCTCTGGAAGACGAAGCCGATCCGGTCGCGCCGCAGCTGCGTGATCTGCTTGTCGTTCAGCGAGGTCAGCTCCGTGCCGCCCACCTGCACCGAGCCGCCCGACGCCGCGTCGAGGCCCGCGAGGCAGTGCATGAGCGTCGACTTGCCCGAGCCCGACGGGCCCATGATGGCGGTGAACTCCCCGGCCCGGAAGTCGACCGAGACGCCCGCGAGGGCGTGCACGGCGTTGTCGCCCTCGCCGTAGACCTTGGTGACGCCGACGGCCCGCGCGGCCACCGTCTCGGGCGTGGGCAGCGTCGCCGGTGCGAACGGAGTCTGTGACATGTCAACGAGAATGCCAGAATCTCTGACCTGCGGCATCAGGGTGATCCCCCACGCCGAACCGGACACCCCGGGTGGCCCCCGTCGGCATCCGTCATGATGGACCGATGCGCCTCGAACCTCGGATCCTCACGCAGCTCTCCGGCGTGCTCGACCTGCGCGACGGGAAGTTCTTCGGCAGCTGCTTCGGGCACCGCGTGCCCGACGACCTGCTGGCCGCCGTGACGGTGCACGGCGCCGCGACCAACCGTGCCACCGCCGGCTTCGCGTCGCCGTCGCGGACGCAGGCGGCGATGCCCGTCGAGCTCGAGCACTGGGACGCCGTGCCGCCGGAGGACGGTGACTGGGACACCGTGCTGCGCACCCAGCTGTGCGTCGACACGTCGGGCTCGGTCGAGTGGTTCTCTCCCACCGCGGACGGACCCGGCGAGGTGCTGGAGTTCCCCATGGCGCGCGGCTACTACGAGGTCGAGGCCGCCGCGCGGCACGCCGGCGAGGGCGACGATCGCTGGCGCCTGCGCTTCTGGTCGTCGCCCGAGTACGGCCCCGACCTGGCTGAGATCCGCGCGATCGCCGAACTGGCCCGCTGACCCGGCGGCCTTCCCCGAACCCGCCCGCGCCGCGCTCCGCCTCGCTAGGGTGATCGCAACATCGGGGTCTGGGGGGACCACATGGGCACATCTGCGCTCCGCGCATTCCAGGCGGGGATCGCCGCTCTGGGCATCGGGATCGGCGAGTTCGAGGCGATGCCGCGCGACGCCGCGCTCGCACGCCGCGCCTTCGAGGCGGCCACCACCGCCGATCCGGGCATGGCCGACGCCTGGCTGGGCCGCGCCGCCGCCGGGGAGAACACCGCCGAGGTGCTCGCCGCACTGCACCGCACCGCCGACGCGATCGGGGCCGCCGCCCGCCGGGTCGGGCTGCCGCCGGGCGCGCTGACCGGCACCTTCGCCACCGGGCTCTACGTCGACTACCCGCTGCGGGACGCCGCCACCGCGCACGTCGCCTACGCCGCGCGCCTGCTGGCCGACGGTGCGCCCGAGGAGGCCGAGCGCGTCCTCGACGCCGCGCCGTCGTGCCCCGTCGCGCGGTATCAGCGCGCGGTGGTCGCCGTACGGTCCCGACGGTGGCCGGACGCCCTGACCGCGCTCGACGGGCACGGGGACTGGGACGACGCGGTCCTCGCGGCCGCGGCGGCGACGATCGCGGGCTCCGCGGCGGCGCAGCTGGGCCGGTTCGGCGAGGCCGCGCGGCTCCTGACCGCCGCCGCCGAGGGGCCGGTGCCCGGCGCGGCGGCCGCGGCCCGCTACTGCCACGCCCTCGTCCTGCGCGAGCAGGGCGAGGAGGAGCGCGCCCGCGAGCTGCTGGAGCGGGCGGCACCGTCGTACCCGCCCGCGGAGGCGGCGCTGCGCGACCCGGGCCACCGCCTGGTACTCGACGCGCCGGAGACCCCCGGACCGGCCGCGGAGGATGACGGCGACGCGGGCGACGCGCTGCTGGCCGCGGCCGCCGACGAGCTGGAGCGGCAGGTGGGGCTGCACGAGGTGAAGGAGCAGGTCACCCGCCTGCGCACGACGATGCAGCTGGCGCGGGTCCGCGCCGACCGCGGACTGTCGAGCGGGAGCCGCTCGCTGCACCTCGCGTTCACCGGCCCGCCCGGCACGGGCAAGACGACGGTGGCGCGCATCGTCGCGCGGATGTACCGCGGCCTCGGTCTGCTGGCGACCGACACCGTGATCGAGTGCTCGCGCCGCGATCTCGTCGGCCAGTACCTCGGCGCCACCGCGCAGAAGACCTCCGCGGTGATCGACTCCGCGCTCGACGGGGTGCTGTTCATCGACGAGGCCTACACGCTGGTGCAGGAGGGCCTCACGGGCGGCGACGCCTTCGGGCAGGAGGCGATCGACACCCTGCTGGCGCGGATGGAGAACGACCGCGATCGCCTCGTCGTGATCGTGGCGGGCTACGACGCCGAGATCGACCGCTTCCTCGGCTCGAACGAGGGCCTCGCCTCACGGTTCGCGCGCCGCATCCGGTTCCCCGGGTACAGCCCGGGCGAGCTCGCCGAGATCGGCGCCGCGATGGCCCGCTCGCGCGACGCGCTGCTCACGGGCGGGGCCGCCGAGGTGCTGGAGACCTGCTGCGCCGGCGTCGCCGACCGGCTGGACCGCCTGGGCAACGGGCGCTTCGTGCGGAACGTCATCGAGGCCGCCGAAGAGGAGCGGGAGTTACGGCTCGCCGACTCGGGCCTGGATCTGGCCGGCGTCGACGAGGCGATGCTCATGCGGATCGAGGCGGCCGATATGGCGCGGGCGCTCGACGGGGTGCTCGGCGCTTCGGTCTGATCCGGCCGTCGCTACCGGGACGCGGCGACGTTCGCGGCGTAGGCGTCGCTGTCCGAGGGCCCGGTGCCGGTCATCATGACCTCGTCGGCGAGCCGGTCTGCGGCCTCGAGGTCGATGCCGGTCTCGCGCTGGCTGTGGACCAGGAAGATCTCCCCGCCGAGCGACGGCTCGTCGCCCGCGTAGACCATGCACTCGACGACGATCATGTCGGTGTCCGCCTTCACGATGTGCGACGCCAACCGCACCCCCAGGCTGAGAACGTCGCCCACGTGCAGCGGGCGCAGGTAGGTGAAGGCCTGGCCGGCGTGCAGGATCGCCGCCAGGTTGCAGCCAGGGATCGCCTTCCCGACCACCCCGGACGCGGCCTGCAGCATGGGGGCGCCGAGCATGGTCGCCGGTACGGCCACGTCGTCCGGAAGGCGGCGACTGACCGCGTAGGGCACGTCCCAGCTGCGGGTCGCGCGGGCGAACGACCGCACCGTCTCCGCGCCGATCTCGTAAGCATCAGGGAACCACAGTTCCCATTCGTCGGCGACGGCCACGGTCACTCCTCGAGGGCTCTGCCCTCGTTCAGCGGTGGAGGGACGCACAAGGATAACCACAGGTAGGGTGCGATCCCAAACCCAGCACAGCCCTGTGACAACACGACGTGTCACGTGGCGCCCGCCTCGGTGACACGGCGCTCGTTCGGCACTAGCGTCGAGGGCATGTGGAGGACGAACTCACTGCGCGTCGCCGTCGTCGGCGCCGGGATCGGCGGGCTGGCGGTGGCCTCCGGCCTGCAGCGCGCCGGCGCCGAGGTGATCGTCCTGGAGCAGGCCGCCCGTTTCCTGCCCCGCGGCTCCGGACTCTCATTGCTCTCCAACGGTTTCGCGGCGCTCCGCTCGCTCGGGCTGGAGGAGCGGGTGCGGGCCGTCGTGGCCGACGGTCCGCCGTCCGTCCCGTACGGCACCCGCCGCGCGGACGGCACCCGGCTCAGCCTCTTCTCGCCCGCCACCCTCGCCGAGCTTCGGGTGGTGGACCGCACCGACCTGCACAAGGCCCTGCTCCGGGACCTGGCCCCCGACACCGTCCGGCCCGGGATCCGGGTGGAGGGCCTGAGTCGCGGCACGCTGGACCTGGGGCCCAGCGGGCTGCTCGAGGACTGGCACGTCCTGATCGGGGCCGACGGCATCCGCAGCCGGGTCCGCGGCAGCCACGCGGGCGACCCGGGCGCGGCCTACTGCGGCTACGGAGCGTGGCGCGGCATCACCGACGGCCCCGTCACGCTGACCGACAGCGGGGAGAGCTTCGGCCGGGGCGAGCGATTCGGCTACGTCCCGCTCGCCGACGGCCGCGTCTACTGGTTCGCGGTGCGCCCGGCCGCCGACGACGACCTGCCCGAGCCCGGTGAGCTCCTCGAGCGCTACCGGGATTGGCACGACCCGATCCCCGATCTGCTCGCCGCGACCGCCCCGGAGCGCATCGGCTACCAGCCCATCGAGCGGCTCGCGCACCCGCTGCGCACCTACGCGCGGGGCCCGGCGGCGCTGGTCGGCGACGCGGCGCACGCCATGCCGCCCACCCTGGGGCAGGGGGCGAACCTGGCGCTGGAGGACGCGGCCGTGCTGGTCTCGCTGCTCCGGCCGATCGCGCGCGATCACGATCCCCGCGACATCCCGACCAAGCTCGCCGCCTACGACAAGGCCCGCAGGCCGCGCACGCAGTCCATCGCGCGGCAGGCGCACCTGCTGGGCGCCGCGCTGCAGGCGCCCACGCCGCTCCTCGCCCGCGGGCGCGACCTGGCGATGCGTGCCGCCCCGAACCGGATGATGGACCGGGTCTTCCGCAGCGCGCAGCGTTGGTCGCCGCCCGACTGAGGGCCCTCGCCCGACGTCGCGCCGCGCCCCGATTCGGGGACGCGGCGCTCGCCGCTAGAGCAGGGGGATCGCGTCGAGGACGCCGCTGAGCAGTCCGCCGCCGGAGTCCGAGCCCGACGAGGTGGACGCGCCCGGGACGGAGGCCGAGACACCCGCGTCCGCGGACGAAGCCCCGCCGCCCGCGCTCGATCCGCCCGCGCCGCTCGTCCCGGTGGATGCGGACCCGCCCGACCCGGTCGACGTCACTCCGCCGGCGGTGCCGGTGGTGCCCTCGGCGCTCGCGCCGGTGGATCCGGTCCCCGCGAGCGACGCGGCGGTGTCGCGCTCCGAGCCGGCCGACGACGCACTCCCAGTCGCGCCCGAGCCCGCGACCTGGGCGGTCGAATCCGCGTCGAGTGAGCCGACTCCCGTCGCGCCCGAGCCCGCGCCGCCGGAGGCGTCCGAGGCGCCCGCTCCGCCGGTGGCGGCGGGGACCGCACGGCCCCCACTCGCGGCGGAGGGCGCCTGCGGGGCCGCGCCCTGCGGAGCGGTGCCCTGCGGTGCCACGCCCTGCGGGGCAGTGCTGCCCGTGCCGCCGCCTGGTCCCGTGTTCGCGCCGGTACCGCCGGCACCCGATCCGCCGCCCTGCTGGGCCGCGCCGACGGGCTGCCCCGCGGCGCCCTGGGTGCCGCCACCCTGGGCCGTGGCGGCCTGCGCACCGCCGCCGCCCGCGCCACTCGTGCGGCCCGAGGCGCCGGGAGCTGCAGCGCCCGCACCGTTCCCGCCCGCACCGGAGCCGGCTCCGGCGCCGCTGGAGCCTTGCCCGCCCGCGGCCGCAGGCGCGCTCGCAGCAGGCCCCGCGGGCTTAGCCGGGCCCCCGGGGGCGACCGCACCCGGGGCACTCCCCGGCGCACCGGGTTTCGCCGTGCCCGCCGTCCCGGTTGTCGATGCCGGACCGCCCGGTTTCGCCGCGCCCGCGGGCTTCGCGGGGGCGCCGGGCTTGCCCGGACCCGCCGGTTGCACGGGGGCGGGCGGCTTCGACGGGTCGCCACCCGCGTGAGCGGCGCCCGCGCCGAGCCAGATCGAACCCACCGCGACGGCGGCGGCCGCCGATGCGGTCATCCGCGTCACCGATGCGGCCGTCCCGGTGTTCTTACGGTGCCGCCCCTGATACCTGGACATGAATTCTCCTTCTCCCATCGCGCACGACCATTCCTTCGGGCGGGCGATCCGGCGTCCACAGCGCAGCACCGATCACCGTGCGCCTGCGGCACGGCCGCGACACACGGATGAGAAGCATTGGAGTGAAAAAGATTTCAGAGGTGGTTGCTATGGCTACCGATTCGACCCACCTCTGAGCAAACACGACCGGGCGAGCGGATTCCAGGAAACACGGGTAACGAAAACAACACGATGTGAACGCGACCACAATGCGCGGAAAGCGACTTCGACAACTCTCTTCCCCAACGTGAAGAACCGGGTGTTTCGCGGTGATAACTTTTCCGATCACACCTGCCAATCGCGCCCGTCAGCACGCCGCAACGGCGCGTGGCGACCATTGTGGCAATCATTCTCCGCCCAATCAGTACACCGTACGTTTTGCCATCACCATCGCGTCGCCGCGCGTGCGACACCGGGCCACTCGGTGTCTCGACGTTGCGTCCCCGGCGGACCGGTGCGCGAACCGCGTTGCGGCCCCATCGAATCGGCGACGCCCCGGACCCGCCGGCCGGGACGCCGGCTCACGGTCGCGCGGTCGCGTCCGCGTCGGCCGACTGCGAGCCCTCGGCGTCCCGGTTCTCGGGCAGCGGCTCGAACGCGGTCTCGCGAAGGCGGGACGAGCAGAACGCGAGCACGCCCAGGACGAGAGCGAGGTATCCGACGACGCCGATCCAGTGACCGTCGAAGGCGATCAGCAGCCACGTGGCGGTACCGGCGGCGGTCGCGCCGCCGATCGCGGATCCCACCTGGTAGGTGGCCGAGATGGCGGTGTAGCGGACCTCCCGCGGGAACTGCTCGCCGAGGAACGCCGGGATCGGCCCCTGGGCAGCGCCGACCACGAACCCGGATACGACGCTGATCGCGTAGGTCGCGGCCAGGTGGTGCAGCGGAACGATCGCGAAGTACGCGACGTAGACGGCCAGAATGAGGCCCGCTCCCCCGATCATCACCTTCTTGCGGCCGATCCGGTCCGACAGCAGCGCGAAGAACGCCGCCCCGGGGATCAGGGCGATCGCGCCTGCCAGGCTGATCAGGAGGTTGTCGGTGTCGCCGTAGCCGATCTCGGTCATGTAGGTGAGCATGAACACCGAGGTCACGTAGGCCAGCGTGATGTACCCGAAGGAGATGCCCACCGCGCACAGCACTACCGCGGGGAACCGGCGCAGCACGGTGAAGATGGGCAGCGGCTGCGCCTTCCGGTCTTCGCCGGGATGGGGCGCCGGCTCCTGCGGGGCACGCAACCGCATCACGAGGCCGAAGACCACGAGCACGCCGCCGAGCAGGAACGGGATCCGCCAGGCACCACCGGCCAGCCCGGCCCCGGAGATCGCGTCCCCGGAAAGCCCGCTGACCAGAGTGAACACGGCGATGCCGAGCACCGTCCCGATCCCCACGCTGGTGAAGCTGCCCCAGAGGCCGCGCCGGTCGTCGGGCGCGCTCTCGATCCCGATCAGGGCCGCACCGCCCCACTCGCCGCCCGCGGCGAAGCCCTGGACGATGCGCACGAGCACGAGCAGCACCGGGGCGAGCATCCCGACGCTGTCCGCCGTCGGCAGGCAGCCCAGGACGAAGGTCGACAGGCCCATCACGAGCAGGGTCAGGATGAGCATCGGCCGGCGTCCGACCTTGTCGCCGAAGTGGCCGATCACGAGGCCGCCGAGGGGCCGGGCGAGGAAGCCCGCCCCGAACGTGAGGAAGGAGACCAGGGTCCCCACCATGGGGCTGAGGTCGGGGAAGAAGATCTTCGGGAAGACGAGCGCCGCGGCGAGCCCGTAGATCGAGAAGTCGTAGTACTCCATCGCGGTGCCGAAGCCGGAGACGGTGAAGATCTTCCGCGCGGACGGGCGTGCGGAGAGCTGGTGGGTTGCCATGGTCGACGTCCGATCAGAAGGTGAGGAGGCCGAGTTCTGCGGCCTCGAGGGGGGTTCCGGCCCGGTAGGACAGCGCGAAGGCGTCCAGGTCCAGGGCGACGGTGAGGAGGGTGCTCCACTGCTCGACGAGCGGGAGCGTCAGGTCGGGGCGCATGATCTGGGGCGCCGTACCGTCGGCCGCGAGGGCCTTCGCGCGCGCCTGGCCGGTGCCGGCGCACAGGTCCGCCCGCCGGCCGGTCATGTCGTCCATCCGCAGGTCGGTCGACGATTCCACGCGCGGGATGGTGTCGCCCGCCGCCAGTTCCGGGTCGAGGAAGTGGTTGGTGTGGAACAGCCAGCCGTCCTCGCCCGGGCGGACGACCGCCGTTCCCGCGGGGGACATCTCGATGCTCGCGGCCCGGCCGTGCCGGTCGGCGACGGTCAGCACCGTCGACGCGCTGACCCGCGCGCTCCGGACGAGGTCGACGGCGTGGTCGACGCTCGTCGCCTCCTCGATGACGCGGCGTGCGACCGCGTGCACCGGCACGCCCGGGGCGCCCCCGTCCGAGCGGTGGTTGAGGATGTTGAAGTGGACGCCGACACCGGCCTCGCTGAGGCCGATCTTGCCGGACACACCGAACTCGGTGAACATCTTGAACCGCAGGCCGGTGTTCCCGACACCGGCCAGCAGGAGCCCGTCGGGCGCGAGGTGGTCGTGCCAGTCCCAGGTCTGGAGGGTCTCGGGCGCCGCGCCGGGGAGGGCCCGCACCATCGTCGAGCACTCCCCCTCGCGCGACGGCGCGGTGCGGGCGAGGATCTCGGTGCGGGCGTCGAGGAGGGCGACCGCGGCGAGGGGCGTCTCCGCGCCGGCGGCCAGTCCTTCGACCTCGGCGGCGAGGTGCGGGGCCCAGGACGCCAGCTCGTCGTGGCTCGCGGCCGCGACCTCGGCGACCACGCCCGGGGCGATCCCGAGTTCCGCGAAGTGGGCCGCGTAGAGCGCGCTGATGCGCCGGATCCGCGGCGCGAAGCGGGCGCCCCTGGCGCGGCCGGCCGCGGCGCCGGTCGGGGTCGTCGTGATGTCGGTGTAGAGCTGCACCCGGTCCTCTTCTCGATCATGCGCGGCGCCCGGCGCCGCGACTGTGATCCAGACCATAGAAAAGTTAAACGTTTAATACAACGGGTTCCGCCCGTAGGATTCCGAGGATGCGGCGACGAGGCTTGACCATCAGGGACGTGGCGGCCCGCGCCGGCGTCTCGACCGCCGCGGTCTCCCAGGCGCTCAACGGCACCGGCACGCTGTCGGCGGCGACGCGGGCGCGGATCGTCGAGGTCGCGGAGGAGATGGGCTACCAGGCCGACGCCATCGCCCGCGGCCTGCAGGGCGCCCGGCTCGGCGCCGTCGGCCTGGTCTTCCGATCGCTGGACGCGCTCGAGGACTACAACCCCGAGGGCGTGGACGTCTTCTCCCGCATCGCCGGAATGCTCAGCGTCGAGCTGCTCGAGCGCGGCAGGGGCGTCATGCTGCTCCGCGACCTCGTCACGCACGCCGCCCCGCCGCTCGCCTACTCGATGGACGGCTACATCGTGGTGAACCCGCACCACGACGACCCGGTGCTCCGGCGACTCGACGAGCGCGGCCTGTCCTACGTCACCATCGGGCGCGACCCGGGCCGCCCCGACCGGGTCGACTGGGTCTCCACGGACGACGACGCCGGGATGACGCGGATGCTCGACCACCTCGCGGACGCCGGCGCCCGGCGCATCCTGCTCGTCCGCGGCACCGACCCGAACGCGTGGAACATCGACAGCGAGAACGCCTTCCGACGCTGGTGCGCCGAGACCGGCCGCGCCGATCCGGTGGTCGTCACCGTGCCGGAACGGGCCGGGGTCGACGGGGGCCGCGCCTTCGCCGCCGCCCTGGCCGGCGGCGCGCACGGCCGCCTGCCCGACGCGATCGTCTGCATGACGGGCCGGCATGCCGCGGGCACCGTCGCCGCGCTCGCCGAGCGCGGGATCCACGTTCCCGACGCACTGCTCGTCGCCACCATGTCCGATTCCGAGCACTCCCGCACCGCGACCCCGTCGATCACCTGCATGACCGGGGCGGTGAAGGACGAGGTGCGCGCGACGGTCGCGATGCTGCTCGCGATCCTGGCAGGGGACCCACCCGGGGAGCCGGCGCAGATCCGCACCGAGGTCGTCGTCCGGGCGTCGACGGTGCCGCCGCGGCCACTCGACGACTGACCCCCGGCGCGCGGGATCGCAGGGGCAGGCGCATAATTCGTTCATGTCCTTCGCTCATCGAAGCGTTTCGGAGCTGGTCGGCAAGGCGGTCGGCGATCCGCTCGCGCCGTTCGCGCTCCGGCCCGAGAAGCAGCACGTGGCCGCGCCCGGCGGGGACGCCGTGGTGGGCTACGCGATCCGGCTCGGCGTGGTGGTCGCGAGCGGCGACCCCGTCGGCCTCACCGCCGAGGCCCGCGCCGCGGCGATCGCGGAGTTCGTGCGCCGTGCCGGGCACCGGCCGATCGCGGTCCTCGGCGCCGGGGAGGCGTACCGCCCGCTCTGGGAGGCGCACGGCCTGCGGGCCGTGCCCATCGGCCGCGACGTCGTCGTCGACACCTGCGCCTTCGACCTCGTCGGCCGACGGTTCCGCAACCTGCGCCAGGCGGTCTCCCGCACCCGCAACGCGGGCGTCACCGTCGAGATCGTGCGGGAGGCCGACGTCGCCGACCTGGACCGGCAGGCCGTCCGCCGGATGGAGACCCTCGCGGGGCACGACCCCACCCGCGGCTTCTCGATGATCCTGGGACGCATGCTCGACGGCACCACGCCCGACGGGGTGTTCGCCCTCGCCCGGACGCCCGACGGCACCGTCTGCGCCGCGCACCGGTACCTGCCCGCCGGGCCCGAGGACCTGTCCCTGGACCTGCCGCTGCGCGCGCGGCGGTCGCCCAACGGGGTGGACGAGCGGCTCACGCTGGAGACCGTGGCGTGGGCGCGCGACCACGGCTACAAGCGCGTCTCGCTCGCCTTCGCGCCCTTCCCCGACCTGTTCGCCGACGACGCGACGGCCCTGCGGCACCCGTGGGTCCGGGCCGCGGCGCGGCGCGCCGTGCACGCCTTCGACCCGCTGCTGCACGTCGAGCGGCTCTACCGCTACCTGCGCAAGTACCGCTCCTTCGACCAGGAGCGCGCGGTCATGCTGCGTCCGCACCAGGTCGCCCGGGTCGCGGCCGCGCTCATCCTGCTCGAGTTCGGCAGCTACGGCCGGGGCGGCCGGCTCTGAACCGGCGCCGCGCCGTCAGGCCCGTGGAAGGGGGTCCTGCACGCCGTCGACGCCGAGGATCCTGCGCCCGTACGCCGTCACCAGCGCGGCCCTCTCGGCCCCGCGCGGCGCGCCCGGCGTGCACGCGAGCTGGTTGACCGCGGTGATCGCCGCCATCACGGCGACGCGCCGCGCGGCGGGATCGGCGTCGTCGACGCTGCCGTACAGGTGGACCCACTCGCCGACGTAGGCCCGCTGGGGCTCGATGAGGACGGCGCTCTCCCGCTCGGCGAGCTCGCCGATCTCGGAGACGATCGCCTGCGTCATCCCGGGGTGGCGCACCGCGAAGCCCGCGTACCGCCCCACGATCGCGTGGAGCGCGACACCGGGGTCGTCGGTGGCGGCGAGCACCTCGTCGAGATCCACCTGGACGAAACCGTTGGCACGGTGCAGCGCCGAGGAGAGGATCTCCTCCTTGCTGGCGAAATGGTTGTAGATGCTCGACGGCGCGAGGTCGACCGCGGCGGCGATGTCCTCCAGCGCGACCCCGTCGTAGGTCCGGGCCGCGAACAGCTCCACTGCGGCGGCGAGGATCTGCTCGCGCTTGGCGATCCGGGCGAGGCCGCGCGGCGCGGCGGCGGACGGCGAATCCGCCGCGAGCGGGCCCGTCGCGGCGCGGGACACCAAGGCGGACAGGAGCGAGCGCATCGGCGGCTCGGTCGACTCCGTGGCGTGCATCGCCGTGCTGAGCAGGACGCCGAGCACCGCGATCGATCGGGCCCGCGCCCCGGCATCGCCCTCCACCGCGACCGTTGCATCGAGGTCCGCCAGGAGGGACTCGCGGACCGCAGCGACGGCGTCCGCCGGGAGGTAGCGTGCCTCCCGGATCCAGAGCCGGCCCGCCGCCCGGTGCGCGAGCGTCCGGTCGATCAGGGGCCCGAACCGGTCCGCCTCCGACCCCGCCGCGAGCGCCTCCCGCAGGCCCTGGACGTAGCCCTCGAAGGCCGCCGCGAGCATCGCCTCCTTGTTGGCGAAGTGCCGGTACAGCGCCGAGGGCCGCACCCCCACGGCCTCGGCGACGGTGCTCATCGCGACGTTCTCGTAGCCGCGGGCCGCGAACGCCGCGGCCGCGGCGTCGATGATCAGCTCGCGCCGGTTGGCCGGACGCGAGCGCACCACCGATGTCGTCTCCATGGCGTCCAAGACTAGGGCGCCTAGATCATGTACCCGCCTCCGCACACCAGAGTCTGCGCGCTGACGTAGTCGGACTCCGGCCGGCACAGCAGGTACACGGCGCCGGCGGCCTCCCGGGGAGTGCCCGCGCGGCCGAGCGGGATCTGGGCCGCCATCGCGTCGAGCAGCTGGGGATTGACGCCCACCTTGATCTCGCGTCCCGCGACGTCGATGCTGCCGTCGCCGCCGGCCGGGGCCTCGGTCAGGCGCGTGGTGATGAGCCCGAAGGCGACGGTGTTCACGGTGACGTTGTACCGGCCCCACTCCTTGGCGAGTGTCTTGGTCAGTCCCGTCACGCCCGCCTTCGCCGCGGCGTAGTTGGCCTGCCCCGCGTTGCCGCCGAGCCCCGCGATCGACGAGATGTTGACCACCTTGCGGCACGGCACCGCGCGCCCCTCCGCGCGGGCGGCCTTGACGAGGCCCGAGATCACCGGCTGGGCGGCGCGCAGGATTCGGAACGGGGCCTTGAGGTGCACGTCGAGGATCGCGTCCCACTGCTCGTCGGTCATCTTCTGCACGACCGAGTCCCACGTGTACCCGGCGTTGTTGACGACGATGTCGAGCCCGCCGAGCTCGTCGACGGCCGTGCCGACGAAGCGCTCGGCGAAGCCCTCCTCGGTGACGCTGCCGGCGCAGGCCACGGCGCGGCCACCGGCGGCCGCGATATCGGCGACGGTCTGCGCGGCGGGCGCCTCGTCGAGATCGTTGACCACGACGGCGGCGCCGTCGGCGGCGAGCTTGAGGGCGATCTCCCGGCCGATACCGCGGCCGGAACCCGTGACGACGGCGATCTTTCCGTTCAGTGCGGACATGGTTGTACTCCTTGGGGTGTGGGTCAGGCGAGGTCGACGACGGCGGTGCCCGTGAGGGTCGAGGTGCCGTCGGCGAGGGTGACCGTGAGGTCCAGGGTGGCGGTGCCGGCGGCATCGTCGACCGCGACGACCGTGCCCCGGCAGACGGGCCGGGCGTGCACGGGGGTGATGGCGACGAACCGCACCGCGAAGCTGCGGATGCGCTGCACGCCGGCCCAACCCGTCAGCAATCGACCCAGGTGGGCCATGCCGAGCATGCCGTGGGCGAAGACGTCGTCGAGTCCGGCGGAGCGGGCGACGTCGAGGTCGATGTGCATGGGGTTGTGGTCGCCGCTCGCTCCCGCGAACAGGGCGAGCGTGGTGCGCGTGATCTCGCCGACGGCGAGCGGGGGCAGCTCGGTGCCCACGTCGATGGTTGCGCTCACGCGGCGGCCTCCTGCGGGCGACGGACGACGATCGTCGAGGTGGCGGTGGCGACCGGCGCGCCATCGCGGAGGAACTCTGACCGCTTGACCAGGAACTCGAGGGCGCCGCCGCTCTTGGCGTAGACGTCGACGATGTTCTCCCGCACGGAGATCCGGTCTCCGGCGCAGACGACGGAGTGGTAGTCGAAGCGCTGCTCGCCGTGCAGGATGTGGCGCAGGTCGATCCCGAGCGCGCCGAGGTAGCCGAAGGGCTCCGGTGCCTCGAGTGCCAGGCCGAAGACGAAGGTCGGCGGCGCGGGCAGGTCGCGGTGGCCCGCGGCCCGCGCGGCGTCGAGATCGGTGAACACGGGGTCGGTCTCGCCAATGGCCTGCGCGAAGAAGCGCAGCCGGCCGCGCTCGACGTCCACGGAGAACTCGGGCAGAGCGAGCGCCAGCGCGGCGTCGCGGTCGATGCTCATCGGTCGCCCCGCTCGTACAGCGTCACGACGGCCGCGCCGCCGAGCCCGATGTTGTGCTGCAGGGCGAGGGAGGCACCGTCGACCTGGCGGGTGCCGGCCTCACCGCGCAGCTGCCAGGACAGCTCCGCGCACTGGGCCAGACCCGTCGCGCCGAGGGGATGCCCCTTGGACAGGAGGCCGCCCGACGGGTTGGTGACCACCGCGCCGCCGTAGGTGTTGTCGCCGTCCTCGATGAACTTCTCCGCGGTGCCGTCCGGGGTGAGCCGCAGGGACTCGTAGGAGAGGATCTCGTTCGCAGTGAAACAGTCGTGCAGTTCCACGACCCGCACGTCTCCCGGGTCGACGCCCGCGGCCTCGTACACCTGATCAGCGGCGCGGCGGCTCATGTCCGCGCCCACGAGGTTCATCAGCGAGCCGTCGAACGTCGCGGCGCCGTCCGTGGTCATCGCCTGCGCGGCGATCGCGACCGTCGTGCGCAGGCCGCGGGCGCGGGCGAACTCCTCGCTCACGATGATCGCGGCGGCGGCCCCACAGGTGGGCGGGCAGCACTGCAGGCGCGTGAGCGGGCCGAAGATCTGCGGAGAGGCCAGCACCTCCTCGACGGTGACCGGGTCCCGGAACACCGCGAACGGGTTGTTCGCGGCATGGGCGCGGGCCTTGACCGCCACCTTCGCGAAGGTCTCCGGTGCGACGCCGTACCGCTCGGCGTACTCCGCGCCCGCGCCGCCGAACAGCTGCGCGGCGAACGGCGCTTCACTCCTGCCGTTCCGCTCCTCCGCGATCGCCATGAAGTCGACGAACGGGCTCGGCCGGTCGGGCCACTTGATGGCGAGCGCGCCGCGCTCCATCTGCTCGAAGCCGAAGGCGAGCACGCAGTCCGCGGCGCCGGACGCGACGGCCTGGCGGGCGAGGAAGAGCGCGGACGAGCCGGTCGAGCAGTTGTTGTTCACGTTGACGACGGGGATCCCGGTCGTGCCGACCCGGTAGAGCGCGCGCTGGCCGCTGGTCGAATCGCCGTAGACGTACCCGGCGTACGCCTGCTGCACGTCCGCGAGCTCGACGCCCGCGTCGGCGAGGG
The DNA here is from genome assembly GCF_965137015.1 of Tsukamurella hominis. Classification (NCBI taxonomy): domain Bacteria; kingdom Bacillati; phylum Actinomycetota; class Actinomycetes; order Mycobacteriales; family Tsukamurellaceae; genus Tsukamurella; species Tsukamurella hominis. The sequence goes on from NZ_CBCRZG010000016.1 coordinate 96,907, forward strand.
CGGCACGGACCGCGGCGGGCGCCATCACGTCGTAGGGCTCCGCGGTGCGCGGGGTGGCGAAGGGAATCATCCCGACGCCGGCGACGTATGTCCGACTCATTTTCTACCTCCGTACGATTGGATATTCACATTTATTGCACGACCCCGCCCTGACATGCAATAGTCAATCCCGTTGTAGTCGCTATCACACTGGTAGTGGTTCACTCCCCGGAGGATTGAAGTGCAGATCACCCAATCGCTGTCCCAGACCGCCCAGGCCGTGCCGCACCACGTCGTGACGGTGTACCGCGACCGCCGCCGGACGGCCGCCGAGGTCGCCGACCGGGTGGCCCGGCTCGCCGGCGCGTTCCGCGACCTCGGCGCTCGCGAGGGGGACCGGATCGGCATCCTGTCGCTCAACAGCGACCGCTACCACGAGTTCCTGCTCGCGACGCCCTGGGCGGGGTGCGTGGTCAACCCCGTCAACGTGCGCTGGAGCGCCGCCGAGATCGCCTACTCCCTCGCCGACTGCGAGACGAACGTCCTGGTGGTGGACGACGCCTTCGCGCCGCTGGTCCCGGAGCTCCGCGCGCTCGCGCCGAACGTGACCTCCGTGATCCACGCGGGCGAGGGCACCGTCCCCGCCGGCATGCTCGGCTACGAGGAGCTGATCACCTCCTCCGCGCCGATCGAGGACGCCCGGCGCGGCGGCGACGACCTGTACGGGATCTTCTACACCGGCGGCACCACCGGCACCCCGAAGGGGGTGATGCTCTCCCACCGCGCGTGCCTCACGTCGGCGATGGGCTCGCTGGTCACCACCGGCATGCTCAACCGCGGCGGCGTGCTCCTGCACGCCGCCCCCATGTTCCACCTCGCCGACCTCGCCGCGTGGACGATCGGGTGCCTGACCCGGGCCACCCACGTCATGGTCCCGTCGTTCACGCCGGCGGGCGTCGCCGCCGCGATCGAGGAGCACCGCGTCACCGACGCCCTGCTCGTGCCCACCATGATCCAGCTGCTCATCGACTCCCCCGAGGGCCGCGCGGCCGACCTGTCGAGCCTGACCCGGATCATGTACGGCGCCTCCCCGATCTCCGAGGCGGTGCTCGAGCGGACGCACGCCCTGGTCCCGGCCGCCCGGCTCACGCAGGCATACGGCATGACCGAACTGGCGCCCGTCGCCACGCTCCTCACCGCCGAGGACCACGACGACCCCGCGCTGCGGCGCAGCTGCGGGCGCCCCGCCGTGCACTCCGAGGTGCGGATCGTGGGTCCCGACGACGTCGAGCTGCCCCGCGGCGAGGTCGGCGAGATCGTCGCCCGCGGCGATCACCTGATGACGGGCTACTGGAACAAGGAGGCCGAGACCGCGGACGCGCTGCGCGGCGGCTGGATGCACACCGGCGACGCGGGCTACATGAACGACGACGGGTACGTCTTCGTGGCCGACCGGATCAAGGACATGGTGATCACCGGCGGCGAGAACGTCTACTCGGTGGAGGTGGAGAACGCGCTCGCCAAGCACCCCGCCGTCGCGCAGGTCGCCGTGATCGGCGTGCCCGACGAGGAGTGGGGCGAGCGGGTGCACGCCGTCGTCGTGCTCGCCGCAGGCGCCGCGGTCACCGGAGACGAGCTCCGCGGCTTCGCCCGGGAGTACATCGCGAACTACAAGCTGCCGCGGTCGGTCGCGTTCGTCGAGGCGCTCCCCGTCTCCGGCGCGGGGAAGATCCTCAAGCGCGACCTGCGACAGCAGGACTGGTCACGCGCCTGACGCGCCGCCGACAGGCGTCCCCGGACAGCACTGCGCCCCCGCCGAAATCCGGCGGGGGCGCAGTACGTGTCAGGGATCAGCCCAGGCGCTGCTTGAGCGCGTCCAGCTCGTCCTTGAGGCCAGTGGGCAGCTTGTCGCCCACGAACTCGAACCACTCGTCGATCGACGGCAGCTCGCCGCGCCACTCGTCGACGTTCACGGCCAGCGCCTCGGCGACGTCCGCGACCGGGGTGTCCAGGCCGGTGAGGTCCAGCTCCTCCGGGGTGGCGACGATGCCGATCGGCGTCTCCTTGCCGGCGGCGTTGCCCTCGATGCGGTCGACGATCCACTTGAGCACGCGGCTGTTCTCGCCGAATCCGGGCCACAGGAAGCGCTTGTCCTCGCCGCGGCGGAACCAGTTCACGTAGAACACGGCCGGCAGCTTCGACTCGTCGGCCTGCTTGCCGATGTTGAGCCAGTGGTCGAAGTAGTCGCCCACGTTGTAGCCCAGGAATGGCAGCATCGCCATCGGGTCGCGGCGGACGGTGCCCACCTTGCCCTCGGCGGCGGCGGTCTGCTCGGAGCCGACGGTCGCGCCCATGAACACGCCGTGCTTCCAGTCGCGTGCCTGCGTGACCAGCGGCACCGTCGTCTTGCGGCGGCCGCCGAACAGGATGGCCGAGATCGGCACGCCCTGCGGGTCGTCCCACTCGGGGGCGATCGACGGGCACTGCGACATCGGGGTGGTGTAGCGCGAGTTCGGGTGCGCGGCGACGGTGACGACGCCGTCCTCGTTCTCGGCGGAGGAGCTCTCCCAGTCGTCGCCGCGCCAGTCGGTGAGGTGCTGCGGCGCGGCCGACATGCCCTCCCACCAGACGTCGCCGTCGTCGGTCTTGGCGACGTTGGTGAAGATGGTGTTGCCGGCGTCGATGGTCTTCATCGCGTTCGGGTTCGAGTCCATCGACGTGCCGGGGGCGACGCCGAAGAAGCCGAACTCGGGGTTCACCGCGTACAGGCGGCCGTCCTTGCCGAAGCGCATCCAGGCGATGTCGTCGCCGACGGTCTCGGCGCGCCAACCCGGGAGGGTCGGCTGGATCATCGCGAGGTTGGTCTTACCGCAGGCCGACGGGAACGCCGCGGCGATGTAGTAGACCTTGTCCTCCGGCGAGATCAGCTTGAGGATCAGCATGTGCTCGGCGAGCCAGCCCTCGTCGTGCGCCATGGCCGAGGCGATGCGCAGCGCGTAGCACTTCTTGCCCAGCAGGGCGTTGCCGCCGTAACCCGAGCCGTACGACCAGATCTCGCGGGTCTCGGGGAAGTGGGTGATGTACTTGGTCTCGCTGCAGGGCCACGCCACGTCGGCCTCGCCCGGCGCGAGCGGCTTGCCCACGGAGTGGATGGCCTTGACGAAGAAGCCCTCGTCGCCCAGCTTCTCCAGCACCGCGGTGCCCATGCGGGTCATGATCTTCATCGAGACCACCACGTAGGGGCTGTCGGTCAGCTCGACGCCCAGCTTCGGGTCGTCGGCGCCCAGCGGGCCCATGCAGAAGGGCACCACGTACATGGTGCGGCCCTGCATCGAGCCGCGGTAGAGGTCGGTCATCGTCGCGCGCATCTCGGCGGGACGGACCCAGTTGTTCGTCGGGCCCGCGCCCTCCTTGGTCTCCGAACAGATGTAGGTGCGCGACTCCACGCGCGCCACGTCCGCCGGGTCCGACAGTGCGAGGAAGGAGTTGGGCTTCTTCGCGTCGTTCAGCTTGGTGAACGTGCCCGCGGCGACCATCTCGGCGGTCAGGCGATCCCATTCGGCGTCCGAACCGTCGGCCCACACCACGCGGTCGGGCTGCGTGAGCTCGGCGACCTCGCGCACCCACTCGACGAGCTGGGCGTGCTTCGTGGGGACCGAATCCCCCTCGAGGCCGGGAATCGTGGCTGACGTCATAGGTGTCATCTCCAAAGTCGCATACGAACCTTTGAACCAGTGTCACACATCGGGCAAGGTCACAGAACCGAGGGTGACGTGCAACATCTCACATCACACCTCTGCCCCTTTCCCCACGCGCGGGAGGAAGCCGATGCGCACCAAGTAGTCGACGTAGACGTCGAGCCCGGCGTCCCCGACGGGGCCCCGGTCACCGTCGAGCCCGATCCGCCCGTCGGCGGCGCTCGTCGGGGTCCAGCCGCCGCCCTCGCCGACGGTCTCACGCTCCAGACCTGCACGGATGAGCAGAATGGCGCGCGCGAGCGCCCCCGCCACCTCCGGCCGGTCGCGGAACGCGGCGGTCTGCCGCTCCAGGAAGACGTGCCCCGGCACCGCCTCGACGGGATAGCCGCCGCGGCGCAGCGCCCCGACGATCTCCCGCCAGCTCACCCGCGAGCCGCTGCCCACCTCGAGCGTCCGCAGCGGCTCGTCGCCCGTGCGGAGGACCTCGACCATCGCCTCTGCGGCGCGGTCGACGGGGGTCATCTCGATCGTCTGGTCCAGCAGCTCCGACGGTGCCGCGCCGACCGTCGCGATCGACCGCACCAGGTTCCAGAAGGCGTCGTCCGTGTTCGTCGCGCCCGAGTCCAGGGCGCCCGTCAGGAGGCCGGGACGCAGGATCGTCGACGGGACGCCGCTCGCCGCCGCCAGCTCCACGACCCGCTCGGCCACCCACTTGGACTGCGTGTACCCGGCGTCGGGGATCTCCTCGAACGCGCCCGCCGCCGAGATGGTGGAGACGAACTGGAAGACCGTCCCGGGCCGCCGCGAGGCCAACTCCAGCAGGAACCGCGTCGAATCCACGTTGGCGGCGCGCAGCCGCGCGTAGGGCTCGACGTGGTTGACCCGGGCGCCGCAGTGGATGATCGCGTCGACCTGTTCGATCACGCGGTCCCAGACGTCGGCCTCGATCCCCAGGGCGGGTAGCGCGAGATCGCCGGGGAGCGCGGTGATGCGGTCCTCGTAGCCGTCCGACCAGGAGCCGTAGCCCCGCATCGTGGTGCGGATGCGCTCGAGCCCCGACGCCTCGTCGCGCGCGCGGACCAGGGCCTGCACGCGGGCCGCCGGGTCCGCCTCGAGGACCGCCCGGATCAGGTGCCCGCCCAGCAGGCCGGTCGCGCCGGTGACGAGCACCTCGTGGCCGGTCGGCACCACGTCGGGCGCGGCGGGCGCGAACCGCACGTCGTCGACGGGGACCTCCACCGACCGGGGCCCGCCGGCGTCGGACAGCGACGCCAGCACCGACGCCGGGGTGGCGCTCTCGAACAGTCCCGCGATCGGCACCCGCACCCCGAAGTCGACGTCCACGCGGTCCACCAGCCGCATCAGCGACAGCGAATCGCCGCCGAGCTCGAAGAAGGAATCGTCGAGGCCCACGCCCTCGGCCTCGAGGACGGATTCGAACAGCGCGACCATGGCCCGTTCCTCGTCGGTCTCCGGCGCCCGGTACCCGGCGGCCGCGGCGAACACCGGCTCCGGGAGCGCCGCGCGGTCGAGCTTGCCGCTCGGGGTGAGCGGCAGGGCGTCGAGCACCACGACGAACGGGACCATCGCGGCGGGCAGACGCCGCCCGACGGCCGCGGTCACCTCGTCAGGCGCGAGGCCGGGCGCGACGACGTAGCCGACGAGCCGGCCGCCGCGAGCGCCGTCGCGCACGAGGGCGACCGCGGCGTTCACGCCGGGGACCGCGGCCAGCGCCGCCTCCACCTCGCCCAGCTCGACCCGCACGCCGCGGATCTTCACCTGGTCGTCGGCGCGGCCCACGTACTCCAGGGCGCCGTCGGGCAGCCACCGCACCAGGTCGCCCGTGCGGTACATCCGCGCGCCGGCGGCGCCGTACGGGTCCGCGACGAACCGCGACGCCGTGAGGCCCGGGCGGCTGACGTAGCCGCGGGCCACCGCGGCGCCCGACACGTAGAGCTCGCCCACGACGCCCGGCGCGACGCGCCGGAGGGCACCGTCGAGCACCCGGACCGCCATGCCGCGGACGGGCCGGCCGATGGGCACCGGACCGGACTCGCCGGGCCGGATCCGCGCGAAGGAGACGGCGATCGTCGCCTCGGTGGGGCCGTAGGCGTTGACCAACCGGCGGCCGGGGCCCCAGCGGTCGACGAGCGCGCGCGGCACCGCCTCGGCGGCCACTACCAGCGAGGTCAGGCCCCGCATCCGCCCGGCGGGCACCGACGCCAGCACGGACGGCGTGAGCACCGCGTTGGTGACCCGGTGCTTCTCGACGAAGTCGGCGAGCTCGCGGCCCGCGAGCACCGTCGCCGAGACGACGAGCGTGCCGCCCGTGCCGAGGGCGCACAGCAGCTCCCACACCGCGGCGTCGAAGCCGACGGAGGCGTTGTGCAGCATCCGCGTCCCCGGGCCCAGGTCCAGCTCGTCGAAGGTCCGCACCAGGTCGGCGAGGCCGGCGTGGGTGACGGCGACGCCCTTGGGCGTGCCCGTCGAGCCGGAGGTGAAGATGACGTAGGCGGCGTCCTGCGGGGTCAGGGGCGCGCGCCGGTCAGCGTCGGTGACGGGCTCGTCCCCCGCCTCGCCCGGGCCGGCGTCGAGCAGCGCACCGTCGACCTCGAGGACGGGGCGCGCGTCGTCGAACATGGCCTCGATGCGCTCGCGCGGCGTCGCGGCGTCGATCGGCAGGAAGGCGGCGCCCGCCTTCGCGACGCCGAGCACCACGGCGACGAAGCCGATCGAGCGCGGCGCGGTCACGGCGACCACGTCGCCCGGGCCCACGCCCTCGGCGAGGAAGCGTCGCGCCCACCGGTTCGACAGCGCGTCGAGCTCGGCGTAGCTGAGCGGGGCGCCGTCGCCGGCGACGGCGCGGGAACGGGGGCGGGCCGCGGCGCGGCGGGCGAAGAGCTCCGGGAGCGTGCGGGCGGGGACGCCGCCGATGGCGCCGCCCCAGCGGCGCACGAGCAGCCGCTCGGTCTCGCCGGTGCCGTCGACGTCGGCGAGGCGGGCGTCGGGCCGGGTGACCGCGGCGGTCAGCACGCGGCGCCACCGGTCGATCAGGTCCTCGACCCAGCCGCGGTCCAGCGCGTCGGTGCGGAAACCCGCGCGGACGTGCATGGTCCGGCCCGGGACCACGGCGACGGACAGCGGGTAGTGGGTCGCCTCGTCGCCGTGCACGTCGACGACCTCGACGTCGGTGCCGGGGATCGTCGCGCCCGCCGTCGACGGGTAGTTCTCCACCACGAACAGCGAGTCGAAGAGCTCGTCCCGGCCGGCGGCGCGGGCGATCTCCGTGAGGCCGAGGTGCTGGTGGTCGAGCAGGCGCACGTACTGCTCCTGTACGCCGAGGGCAACCTCGCGGACCGTCGCGCGCGGGTCGAGGGGGACGCGCACCGGCGAGGTGGTGATGAGCAGGCCCACCAGGTCCTCGACGCCGTCGAGCTGCGCGGGGCGGCCCGACTGGACGGACCCGAAGACCACGTCGCCGCGGCCCGTCGCGCCGCCCAGCGCGATCGCCCACGTGGCCTGCAGCACCGCGCCGGGCGTGGTGCCGAGCGTGCCCGCGAGACGGGTGACGGCGGCGTTGAGGTTGTCGGGGATGATCGTGCGCACCTCGTCGTGCCCCTCGCCCGACGGTCCGCCGTCGGCTCCGGACCGCAGCGGGCGGTCGCGGGCGACGAGTGTCGGCTCGTCGAGGCCGTCGAGCTCCGCGGCCCACGCGGCGCGCGCGGCGTCCCGGTCGCGGCCCGCCAGCCAGGTGAAGTAGTCGCGCAGGCCCGCCCGCGGGCCGCCGAGGGCGTCGGGATCGATGCCCGCGTACCCCGCCAGGAGATCGCGGAGGATCACCGGCGCCGACCAGCCGTCCCACAGGATGTGGTGGTTCGTCACCACCAGCCGCACGTCGCGCTCCCCCACCCGGACCAGCAGGAACCGCATGCCGGGTTCGCGGTCGAGGCGGAAGCCGCGGCGCCGCTCGGCGGCGGCCAGCTCGACGAACCGGGCGTCCGGGTCGTCCTCCGCGCGCACGTCCTCGTGGCGGTAGGGCACGGGACCGGGCGCCGCGATGACCTGGACGGGGGCGTCCAGCCCGTCGGCGACGAACCGGGCGCGCAGCGCCTCGCGGCGGGCCAGCACCGCGCGCACCGCCTCGGCGAAGCGGGCCTCGTCGAGGACGCCGTCGAAGTCGATCACCGTCTGCACGACGTAGGGGTCGGGCCGCTCGTCCGCGGCGTCGCCGAGCTCCGCGTGGTAGCGGAATCCCTGCTGCAGCAGCGTCAGCGGCAGCACGTCCTCCAGGCCCGGGTACCGCTCGTCGAGGCGCTCGACCTGCTCGCCCGTGAGCGCGACCAGCGGGAAGTCCGACGGGGTGTGCCCGCCGCCGGTGCCCGCCGATGCGACGACGTCGCGGAGCGCGTCGAACCAGAGCGCGCCGAGCCGGCGGACGGCGTCCTCGTCGATGAGCGCCGGCGCCCACGTCCACGCAGCGACCAGCTCCGGCCCGTCCGCGCCGTCGCGGGCGACGGCGTTCACCTCGACGGCGTGCAGGAGCGCGAGCGCGTCGGGCGCCGGGGAGAGGTCGGGGAAGCGGCGGTCGGGCCCCCAGTCCTGATCGCCCGCGCCGGTCGTGCGGCCCAGGTAGTTGAAGCCGATCTCCGGCTCCCGGAGCCCGGCGAACTCCGCCGCCGTCTCGGGGTTCGCATACCGCGCCAGGCCGTAGCCGAGGCCGCCGCCGGGCACCGCCCGCAGCTGCTCCTTGATCCGCTTGACCGCCGCGGCGGGGCCGTCCGCGCCCGGCCGCAGCCGCACGGGGTGGACGTTCGTGAACCACCCGACGGTGCGCGCGAGGTCCAGCCCGGGCGCCAGGGACTCGTCGCGGCCGTGGGTCTCCACCTCGACGAGCGCGGAACCGTCGCCGCGGCCACGCTCGTCCGCCCACGCGGTGACCGCGGTCGCGAACGCCGCGAGCAGCACGTCCTGCACGCCCGCGTGGAAGGACTCCGGCACCGCGCCGAGCAGCGGCCCGGCGATCTCGGGCGGCAGCGTCAGCTCCGCCCGGCCGGCCGCGCCGTGGGTGTCGCGGGCGGGGTCGAGGGCACCGTCGACCAGCGACGGCGCACCGTCGAGCACCGACCGCCAGTGGTCGACGTCCTCCGGCCCCACCTCCACGGCCCGGTCCGCGAGCACCGTCGACCAGCGGCGGAAGGAGCTGCCCACCGGGGCCGTCACCACGGGCCGGCCCGTCGCGGCGGCGTGCCAGCCGGTCGCGAGGTCGGTGAGCAGGATGCGCCAGGAGACCCCGTCGACGACGAAGTGGTGGGCCGCGACCAGCAGCGCGCCCTCCCGCTCGGGGCCGAGGTCGAACCACACGACCCGCAGCAGCGACGGGGCGCCGGGCCGCAGCAGGCCTGTCACCCGGCGGTGCTCGGCGGCGATCGCGGCGCCGGCCTCGTCGATCGACAGGCCGGTGGCGTCGACCCGGTCCACGACGTCGGCCGCGGCGACGGCGCCGACGGGCCGCACCACGAGCGAGGAGGCGCCGCCGGGCGTCGTGCCGATCTGCGCGCGGAGGGCGTCGTGCCGGTCGAGGATCGCCTGGGTCAGGGCGTGCAGCGTCTCGGTGCTCACGCCCGACGGGGTGCGGACCAGCACCGACTGGTGGAAGCCCTCGGGGGTGCCGCCGTGCGCGGCGAACCAGGACATCACGGGCGTGGGCGCGATCTCGCCGACGCCGTCGTCGGGCGCGGCCTCGGCGGGGTCGGCCGTGCGGGCCACGGCCGCGAGGCCCGCGACGGTGCGGTGCGCGAAGACGTCGTGCGCGGTGACGGTGAGGCCCGCGGCGCGGGCGCGGCCGACCAGCTGGATCGCCGTGATCGAGTCGCCGCCCAGCTCGAAGAAGGAGTCGTCGACGCCGACGCGGTCGCGGCCGAGCACCTCGGCGACGACCCCGGCGAGGGTCTCCTCGGCGGAGGTGCCGGGCGCCCGGTACGGGGCGTCGTCGCCGGCGTCGGGCACGGGCAGCGCCGCGCGGTCGACCTTGCCGTTCGCGGTGAGCGGCAGCGCGCCGAGAACGAGCACCCGGGCTGGCACCATGTGCGCGGGCAGCCGCCGCGCGGCGTGGGCCCGGACGTCCGCCTCGGACGCCGTGCCGGTGACGTACCCGACGAGGCGCCGGGCGGCCCCGTCGCCCTGCACGACGACGGCGGCCGCGACGACGCCGGGGCACGCCGCGAGCGCCGCCTCGACCTCGCCCGGCTCGATCCGGAAGCCGCGGAGCTTCACCTGGTCGTCGGCGCGGCCCACGTACTCCAGCTCGCCGCCGGGCAGCCAGCGCACCAGGTCGCCGGTGCGGTAGACGCGCGCGCCGTCCGCGCCGAGGGGGTCGGCGACGAAGCGCGACGCGGTGAGGGCGGGCAGCCCCGCGTAACCGCGCGCCACGCCGGGCCCGCCGACGTACAACTCGCCCACGACGCCCGGCGGCACGCGCCGCAGCCCCGCGTCGAGGACGTAGGCGCGGGAGCCGCCGATGGGGCGGCCGATGGAGACCGCGCCCTCCCCCGGGGTCAGCGGCCCGACGGTCGCGGCGACGGTGAGCTCGGTGGGGCCGTAGGCGTTGATCAGCCGCCGGCCCGGCGCCCAGGTCTCGACGAGCGCGCGGGTGACGGCCTCGGCGCCGACGGTGAGCGAGGTGAGGCCGGGCATCCGGCCCGGCGTGATCGACGCCAGCACGGACGGGGTGATGAGCGCGTGCGTGACGCCGTGCTCCTCGACGAAGTCCGCGAGCTCGTCGCCCACGCGGGTCTCGCCGGAGATCCGCAGCGTGCCGCCGGTGGCGAGGGCGCTGAGCAGGTCCCAGAAGGAGATGTCGAAGCCGACGGAGAAGTTCGACAGCACCTGCGCGCCGGGGCCCGCCCCGGTCCCGGCGGCGATCGCCGCGGCCAGTCCGGCGGCGCCGGCGTGCGGCACGACGACGCCCTTCGGGGTGCCGGTGGTGCCGGAGGTGTAGACGATGTACGCGGCGTCGTCCGTCCGCAGCGGCCCGCCGCGCTCGGCGTCGGTGAGCGGCGCATCGTCGAAACCCTGCAGGTCGGGGGCGGTGTCGACGCCGATCACCAGGCGCGGCGCCGCGTCCTCCAGCAGGAACGCGATGCGCTCGGCGGGGTACGCGGGATCGATCGGCAGGTAGGCGGCGCCGGCGCGCAGCGCGGCCAGCTCCGCCACGATCAGCCGCGCCGAGCGCGGCACGGTCAGCGCGATCACGTCGCCCGGCCGGACGCCCTCGCCGCGCAGGTAGCGCGCCCAGCGGTTCGCCTCCCGGTCGAGCTCGGCGTAGGTCAGGGTCCGCTCGTCGTCGGCGAGGGCGAGGGCGTCGGGCGTGGTCCGGATCCACTCGTCGATCAGGTCGGGGACGGTCGCGGTGCGCTCCGGGCCCGACGGTGCGCCCCACGCTTCGAGGGTCGCGGGCTCGGGGTCGAGCAGCACGTCGAGGGCGGCCACGCGGGTCCGCGGGTCGGCGGCGACCTGCTCGAGCAGCCGCCGCCAGCGCGCGACGAGGGCCTCGACGGTGGCGCGGTCGAAGACGTCGGTGCGGTACTCGACGCCGCCGGTGAGGCCGTCGGCGGACTCGGTGACGCTGAACAGCAGGTCGGCGCGGGAGGTCCCGGCGGCCATCGGCGCCACCTCGGCGCCGAGCACGTCGCGCAGGTCGCCCCAGCCCGGATCCTCGTTCCAGCCGAGGATCACCTGGAAGATCGGGTGCCGATCGGCGGAGCCGCGCGGCTGCATCGCCACCATCTCGCCGAAGGGCACGTCCTGGTTCGCGTAGGCGTCGAGCACCGTCGACCGGGTGCGCCGGAGGTAGTCGCCGAACTCCGCCGACCAGTCGACGGTGGTGCGCAGGGGCAGCAGGTTGACGAACATGCCGACCACGTCGTCGCACGACGCGGGGCGGCCGGACGCGGCGGTGCCGATCACCACGTCGTCGCCCGCGCCGAGCTTGGACAGCAGCGCCGCGAGGGCGGCGTAGTGGACCATGAACAGGCTCGCGCCGTGCTCACGCGCGAGGCTGCTCAGGCGCTCGGCGAGCTCCGCCGGCCACGCGAAATCGACGGTGCCGCCCTCGAATCCGCTGTCGGAGGGGTACGGGCGATCCACGGGCAGCACCGTCTCGGCCGGCGCACTGTCGAGCGTACGGCGCCAGAAGTCGCGCTGCGCGACGACCGGCCCACCGAGATCGCGCAGACGCGTCACCTGCCAGGCCGCGAAATCCGCGTACTGCACCGCCGGGGCCCCGAGGTCCGGAGCGACGCCGGAGCGGCGGGCGGCGTACGCGGCGACGAGGTCGCGTAACAACGGCCCGACCGACGCGCCGTCGCCGGCGGTGTGGTGCAGCACCAGGACCATGCGCGGCGGCTCGTCCGGGTCGGGATCCTCGAGCAGCCAGCCGCGGAAGGGCGGCTCGGCGGCGAGGTCGAAGGCGTACGCCGCACACTCCCGGGCGACGGCGTCGCGCTCGCCGGAGGCGACGGTGCGCCGCTCCAGCAGGCGCTCGTCGTCGATGGGAACGGTGAGGTCCTGCACCACGTCGTCGCCGCGCAACCGCAGCACGGTGCGCAGTGCCCGGTGCTTGGCCACCACGTCGCGCACCGCGCGGCCCATCGCGACGGCGTCGATGGGCTCGTCGAAGTCGAGGACCAGCGGCATGTTGTAGACCGGCGAGGGCCCGCCGAGTTGGAAGTCGCGGAACAGGCCCGCCTGCGCGTGCGAGGCGGGGGCCTCCGCGACATCACCCAGCGGGGGGATCGACGGTCCGGCCGGGCCGGGCTTCGACGGTGCCGCCGGCGCGTCCCCGGCGGTCGGATCGGTGGTGGCCGGCGCGACGAGGGCGGCGAGGGCGGCCGAGGCGACGGGGGCGACGGGCGGCGCGGTCGCGAGGAGCGCGGCGATGCCGCGGGGCGTGGGGTTGTCGAAGACCTCCACCACGGGGACCTGCACGCCGCGCAGCTCCGCGAGCCGGTCGGTGATCCGCACCGCGACCAGCGAGGTGCCGCCCAAGTCGAACAGCGAGTCGTCGGGGCCCACGTCGGGCACGCCGAGGATCCCGCCGAGCAGCTCGGCGACGAGCGCGACGTCGTCCCCGCCGGCTGCCGTGACGGACCGGGACTCGGACGAGGGCGCCTCCGGCACGATCTCCTCGAGCACGGCCTCCTCCGGCACGGCTTCGAGCAGCGGCCCGAGGAGCGCGTCGGGGTCGGCGACGAGTGCGGCGATGGCGCCGCGCCACTCGGCCGCGAGCGCCGCGACCTGCGGGGCGTCGAAGACCGCGGCCCGGCCGCGGACATCGAGGGTGAGGCCGCCGTCCACGGCCAGCGCGACGAAGGCGAGGTGCCGGACGGGCCCGGCGTTGATCACCTCGGTGCCGCCGGGCACACCCGCGAAGTCCTCGGGCACGGGTTGCAGGTAGTTGACCACCACGCCGGTCGAGCCGTGCTCGCCGTCGAGCGGGCGGCCACGCTGGTGCAGGAAGGCCTGGCGGATCCCGGCGTCGACGGCCCGCAGGCACGCGCGCACCGTGCCCTCCCGCGGCAGGTCGACGCGCACCGCGATGGTGGTGCCTGCGGCGCCGTCGGTGTCGAGGCCGGTCTCGTCGATGCGCCCCGAGACGGGCAGGTCCACCCGCACCCGTTCGGCGGCGGTGCGCCGCGCTGCGACGAGGGCGGCGGCCACGACCGCCACGGTGAAGTTCCGCACGCCGACGGCGCGGGCCTCGGCGTCGAGGCTGCGGACCAGATCCGCGGGGACCGGCAGCAGGGGCGCGCGGACCTGGCCGCCGGCCCCGCTCGACGGTGCGCCGCCGGGCAGGACGGCCGGCCCCGGGAGGCCGGCGGCGCGCCAGTACGCGGCGTCCTCCCCGCGGTCCCGGGAGGAGAGGTAGCCCGACTCGGCGGCGAGCAGTGCCCGCAGCGGGCGGATGGGGTCCTCCTGGAGCGAGCGGCCCTGCACGAGTGCCGTGTACGCGCGGGCGATCGCGGCGCGGACGCGCGCCGCGGTGTACCCGTCGGCGACGGCGAGGTCGCATTCGAGGAGCAGCCGCACCCGGTTCTCGGCGGTGCGCACGACAGCCAGCCGGACACGGGGCTCCCGCGGCGGCGAGGAAAGACGGTCCGCGGCGAACCGCCGCGCCGCCTCCTCGGGGTCGGCCTCGCGCCGGAGGTCGACCTCCTCCACCGCAACAGTGGTACCGGCACCGATGTGTTGGGTGTGCGCCTTCTCGTCGATCCGGGCGACGAGCGGCTCGGCGGCGGTCGCCACGTAGGCGGCGGCGCGGCGCAGCACGGCGACGTCGATCTCCCCGTCGAGCACGACGTACTCGCTGATCGTCCACCCCGGCCCCGGACCGTCGGCACGCTGGGCGGCGAGGACGTACTCCTGCGCCCGGGTCAGTGCCAGTCCGGCACGCGCGGCGCGCCTCGCCTTGAACCGGTTCGCCATGGTCCCCCCTCAATCAGGTTTGCGATCGCAACCCTATCGAACGGTGTCAAGCAATGTCGCCCCTGTCCATCAGTCGCCACCGGCCGTCGGCGAACCGCCACGTCTCGAACGTGCCGTTCGGCCGCACTCGGTGGTAGACGTCGGCCACCCCGTCGGCGTCCAGGTCGGTGAACACGGCGGTGCCCTGGGCGTCGGTGAGGGTGCCGGTGTCGACCAGGCCGTCCCCGTCGGTGTCGAGGGCGTGCACGTCGTACCAGCCTTCCTCCGCGTGCACCCAGAGCCCACCGGGCGAGGGCTCGGCGGAGGGGACGGCACCGTCGAACAGCCCCGGCCCGAAGGCGTCCGTGTCCGGCGACCCGAACAGCCCGAATTCAGGGTCCATACTCATTGGACGCACCAGCCTCCCGATCGGTTCCCTGCCCGCGCGCGAGCCGCAGCGCGGCGTCGGCCTCCGCGGCGACGAGCGCCGCCGCCAGCTCGGCCTCGACCCGCTGCCGGAACCGGGCCGCGGCCGCGTCGGCCCGGTTCCGGCGGTCCGCCCGCGCGGCCGACCGGCGCCGCACCCGCAGCAGCCAGACCGCGGCGGCGAGCCCCACGGCGAGGCTGATCGGCAGCGCGAGCCAGCGCAGGGCACCCAGCGCCTCCAGCGGCGCGGCCACAGCCCGGCCGATGCCCAGCCCGGCGGACGCGCCCAGGATCAGCACCGCGAAGTCCTCGGGCCGGCGACGGTACGCGGGCGCGTCCGGCGGATCGGGCCGGGGCAGCACCGGCACGGCGGGCTCCGGCGGCTCGGGCCACCCCGCGAAGGTGCCCCGGTACGCGGCGCGCAGGTGCGCGTCCAGCGAGCGCTCCAGCGCGACGGCGACCGCGGTGAGCCGGGGCCGCACGTCGGGTCCCGGCTCGTCCTCCTGGCGCCGGAACCCCTCGGCGGAGTCCGCGAGCAGCGTCGCCCGGATCCGCGCGACGGTGGAGCGCAGGTACGCGGAGCGGTCCGCCCGTTCCAGGGCGGGGTTCGGCGGCACGGCGCGCGGGCCCGCGGGTGCGACGGGCCGCACGGGCAGCGGATCGTCGAGCGCGGCGCGCAGCGCGTCGAAGCCACCGCCCGAATCCGGCTGGACGCTCATCACGTCGCCGCCCAGGAGTCGCCCGGACTCCGCCAAGGTCGCCGCGGCGTGCGGATAGACGTCGGCGCCGGTGGCGGCCAGCACCGCCGGCAGGCCCGCGCGGAGGCGGCCGAGGGCGACCGCGTCGACCGCGTCGGCGGGAACGCAGGCGTCGAGCAGGTAGACGAGCACGTCGTGATCGCCGCGGTGCTCGCCGAGCGGGACCGGCACGCCGTCGGCGCCGACGGCCGCGGCGTCCCCGCCCAGGCGGTCCGCGACGGCCGCCGCGCCGGCCGGGTCCTGCCCGGCCACGAGCACGGTCACGACGCCCGCCCCAGGCGGTCCAGCAGCAGCTGCTCGGCCTCGTCGCGCCGCGCGCAGTCCGTGGCGGCGACGGCGCGCAGCACACCGTCGAACTCGGCTTCCCGGCGCTCCTCGTACCCCTGCAGGGCCGCGGCGAGCGGCGGGAGCAGCGCGTCCACGCCGCTGAGCTCGCGCAGGCCGGCCAGCAGCACCTCGTCGGGCATCGACGGGGTCTCGCGCAGCGCGCCGAGCGCGCACGCCAGCCCGTAGCCGCCGAACCGGCGCAGCAGCGGGGCGTCCTCGCCCAGCGCCTCCGCGGCCGCGAGCGCCGACTCGGGCAGTGCAAGGGGCGATTCCGCGAGGCGGCGGATCGCGGGCAGGTCGTCCGCGTCGACCCCGTCGAGCAGCGCCATGACCGCGACGATCGGGCGGCCGAGAACCTCACCGAGGCGCGCGGCGTACTCGTCGGCGGCGCGCCAGGAGCCCGCGGCGTCGGCCTTGGTCCACGCGATCACCGCTGGGCCCGTGGGATCGGCGTCCAGCGCCGCGATCGCCGCACGGTCGGTGGCGCGCAGTCCCCCGGCGAAGCAGTAGAGCAGCGCGTCGGCGCCGCCGTCGTCCTCGGCCGTCTCGACGGCCCGCGCGCGTAACGCCACGCCCAGCGTCGTCCTCCCGACCCCGGCGCGACCGAGTAGCCGCACCCGTGGCGCGCCGCGGCGCACGGACAGATCCCCCATGAGAGCCCCCGCTCCCGATCGGCGCCCCCGCGCCGATCGCCTACCGGGAGGGTACGAGCGCCTCGTCGTCCTCGGTGGGCGATTGCTCCGATTCGTGCCGGCCGCCGGCCACGGAGGCCGCGAACCCCGCGCCGACCAGGCAGATCACCGCGGTCACGCCGAAGACCTCGCCGAACATCCGTCCGTAGGCCTCCTGCGTCTGCTGCGCCACCGCCATGGCCGTCTTCATGAAGTCGCCCGTCGAGGCGATCCGCGGCATCGAGTCCATGATCGCGTTCAGGCGGTAGAAGCCGAAGGTGGTCAGCGCCGCCACGCCGATCAGCATGCCGCTCATGCGCGCCACGACGAGCAGCGCCGAGGCGATGCCCGCCTGCGACAGCGACACCGCCCGCAGCGCCGCCGACGACAGCGGGCCGATCACCACGCCGAGCCCGAAGCCGGCGATCGCGAGCGAGGTGTCCAGGGCCGGGAGGAAGCCCAGGTAGTGGGCGGAGAGCACGTCCACCGGCCAGGTCGCGATGAGCACGTAGCCGCCCGCCGCGACGATGAGGCCGACGACCGAGACGATCCGGTCGCCGAACCGGGTGGCGAGGAAGCCACCGAGGATCGCGCCGACGGGCAGCGCGAGCAGGAAGCGGACCAGGGTGAGCACCGCGGCCACGCCGTCGCGCTCCAGCACCAGCCGCGCGTAGATCTCGACGTCGACCAGGGTGACCATGAGCGCCGCGCCGGCGCACACCGAGGCGGCGCAGGCGGCGAGGAAGGGCCGCACCCGCATGCCCGCGGTGTCGATGAGCTTGGTCCGCGCGAACCGCTCCCACACGCCGAAGAGGACGAAGGCCACGGCGGCGCCCAGCAGCAGCCACAGCCCGCCCGGCGGCAGGACGTGCTCGCCGTCCGGCTCCGGGTTGTAGAGGCCGATCACCGACAGCCCCAGCGCGACGGCCAGGAGGAGCCCGCCGACGACGTCGACCTTCTGCTTCGACACCGCCCGCTTCGGGACGGTCAGCTGCAGCAGCAGCATCGCGACGAGCGCGAGCGGCACGTTGATCCAGAAGACGACGCGCCAGGCGTCGTCGCGGGGCACCGAGGAGACGTGGTTGTGGACCAGCGTCACCACGCCCACGCCCACGACGGGGCCGAGCACGCTGCCCAGCTCCTGCGCCGCGCCCACCCAACCGAGCACGGCGGCCCGTCGACGCGCGGACCAGAGGTCGGCGGCGAGGGCGAGGGTCACGGGCAGCAGGGCGCCGCTCGCGACGCCCTGCACCACGCGGCCCACGAGCACCTGGTCGAGGGCGGTCACGTCGACGTCGATCCCGGCCACGGGGATGTGGAACGCGATCTCCATCGTGCCCGCGAGCGCGGTCAGCACCGATCCGACGATGAACAGCGCCAGGCTGGCCTGCAGCACGAGGCGGCGGCCGAAACGGTCCGACAGGCGGCCCAGTAGCGGCATCGCCGCGATGTAGCCCAGCAGGTACCAGGTGATGATCGGGGTGGCGAGCTGGATCCGGTTGATGGGGATCTCGACGCTGCGCATGATGTCCTCGAGGACCGAGACCACCACGTAGGTGTCGAGCGCGCCGAGCAGTACCGCGAGTCCCGCGGCGCCCATGGCGACCCCGCGGCCGCGCACGCGGCCCAGTGCCTCCGGCGCCGCGGTGACCGTCACTTCGCGGTCTTCGGGTCGAGCAGGGTGACCTTCTTGCCCCAGTCCGAGAGCGTCACGGTGAGGGTGCCGGCGTCGAAGCCGACGTTGGCGCGGACCAGGTTGTTCGGCGCGGCCTCCTGCACCCAGAAGGTGAGCGGGCGGTCGCCGAGCGCGGCCTTGGGGACGATGCCGGCGAGCGCGGTGCCGGGGATGACGCCGGAGACGCGGACGGCCTCGACGCCGCCGATCTGCTCGCGGCCCTCGACCTTCGGGTCGCGGACGGAGGAGATGAGGTTGGCGATGCCCTTGTCGGGATCGAGGATGGCGGAGGCGTCGTAGATGTCGGCGGCCAGGCCCATGTCCTGGTAGGTCTGCCCCGCGCCGAACTGTGCCCACAGGTGCGCGTCGACGACCACGAACTTGGCCTTGACCTGGGTGCCGTTGAAGGTGACCTCGGCATCGCCCTGGCCGGAGACCTTGGGCTGGTTGGTGAGGTAGGCGGAGACGCTCTTGACGGGCAGGTTGGGCACGGTGCCGTCGACGGACAGGTCCAGCTGCACGTCGTGCAGGTCCCGCGCGGCCTTCGACGAGGCGTCGATCAGGGTCTTGGCGTCGGGCAGCGGGGCGTCGTTCACCTTCTGCCCTTCGCTCTTCGAGCAGGCGGCCAGGAGGCCGACGACGGCGAGCAGGGCCACCACCGTGGAGGCGAGGCGGAGCGCCGTGTGGCGAGAGTTACGCACGATCATGCGGCCAATGCTAAGTCACAAGCGAGAAGCTGGGACGATGGAGAGCGTGCCCCAATCCCAGGATCCCCGCGCCGAGCACCGTCGGCTGTACCCCCGCGTGACGAGTTTCCGCTCCCGTCGCGCCTCCCTCACCCCCGCCCAGCAGCTGGCGATGGACACGGGCTGGGAGACCCTCGGCCGGGACATCCCGCCCGCCTCCCCTCTTTCCGACGGTGCGCCCGACGGGGCCTTCCCGGCACCGTCGCACCCCCTGGACGCGGAGGCCTGGTTCGGGCGGAAGGCCCCGCTCATCGTGGAGATCGGTTCCGGTACCGGCACGTCGACCTGGGCGATGGCGCAGGCCGAACCGGAGAACGACGTCGTCGCCGTGGAGGTCTACCTGCCCGGCATCGCCCAGCTCGTGGGCGCCGTCCAGCGCGCGGAGCTGACGAACGTGCGGGTCGTGCGCGGCGACGGGGTCGCGATGCTGGAGGACATGATCGCGCCCGGCTCGCTCACCGGCGTGCGCGTCTACTTCCCGGACCCGTGGCCGAAGGCGCGCCACCACAAGCGCCGGCTGCTCCAGCCGCGCATGTTCTCGCTGATCGCGGACCGTCTGCGGGTCGGAGGGATTCTGCACGTGGCCACTGATCATGCAGACTATGCAGAGGCGATTGCGGAGACCGCACCCTTGGAGCCGCTGTTGCGGCCCGTGGTGCTGCCGCCGCGGCTCGCCGACGCCGGGCTGCCGATCTCCGTCGACCGCCCGGTGACCAAGTTCCAGGACAAGGCCGCGCAGGTGGGCCGCGAGATCCACGAGTTCGTGTGGGAACGCGTGGAGGAAGGAGAGGTGCGGTGACGCCGCTCGACGCACCCCCCGACCCGCAGGCCGACGTGGCCGCGCGCGTCCTGCTCGTCTGGGACGCGCCCAACCTCGACATGGGGCTGGGCTCGATCCTCGGCGGTCGCCCGACGGCCGCGCACCGCCCGCGCTTCGACGCGCTGGGCCGCTGGCTGCTGGAGTACACCGCCGGCCTGGAATCGGACACCGACACCCGGCTCGAGCCCGAGGCCACCGTCTTCACCAACATCGCGCCCGGCACCGCCGACGTGGTCCGCCCCTGGGTCGAGGCCCTGCGGAACGTGGGCTACGCGGTGTTCGCCAAGCCCAAGATCGACGACGACAGCGACGTCGACGAGGACATGCTCGACCACATCGACGTCCGGCGGTACTCGCCGGGCCTCGGCGGGTTGCTCGTCGCCTCCGCGGACGGCCAGGCCTTCCGCGAGCCGCTGGAGGAGATCGCCGCAAGCGGTGTACCGGTAACCGTCCTCGGGTTCCGTGAGCACGCCGCCTGGGCGCTGGCGTCCCCTACTCTGGAGTTCGTCGATCTCGAGGACATCGCCGGGGTGTTCCGCGAGCCGCTGCCACGGGTGAGCCTCGATTCGCTGCCCGACGAGGGTGCGTGGCTGCAGCCGTTCCGTCCCCTGTCCTCGCTACTTTCGAGCCGGGCCTAGCCCTAGAACCGGTTCACCGGAAAGGAAATTTCGCTTGTTCGCAGCTATAGGACGCTTCACGTACGCGTTCCGATACACGATCATCGCGGTCCTCTTCGTGTCCATCGCCGCGACCGGCGTCTGGGGCTTCCTCGGGCTCGGCGCCAAGACCAAGATGAACGGCCTCTACGACGAGGCCAGCGACTCGGTCGCGTCCGCCGTCGTCACCGACAAGGCCAACGGCCGCGAGATGCAGCCCGACATCCTGGTGCTGATCAAGCCGGCGGAGGGCAAGAAGATCTCCGACGAGGACGTCGAGAAGGCCGTCGAGAAGACGCGCCAGGACGTCCTGGCGAAGTTCGCGACGGGTGACGACGCCAAGCTGAACCCGCTCAACGAGAAGGACCCGCAGGAGAGCTCGCTCAGCTACACGATGTTCGCCCCGGGAGCGCCCCAGGCGAACGACGGGCTGTACAAGAAGTTCACCCGCACCGACGCCGACGGCGGCACCTGGGGCTTCTTCACGCTGCCGATGAAGTCGGCGGACGACACGCAGCGCGGCAAGGACTGGGTGTCGATCCAGCCGGCGCTGATGGAGATCCTGCGGTCGGAGGCGAACAAGCCGGTCTTCGAAGCTCAGGTGGCCGGCCTCGTCCCCGTGACCTCGGAGGTCACCGAGGGCGTGCAGAAGGACCAGAAGAAGGCCGAGATCATCGCGCTGCCGCTGGTCGCGATCGTGCTCTTCTTCGTCTACGGCGGCATCGTCGCCGCGGTCCTGCCGATGATCATCGGTGTCATGACGATCGGCGCCGCCATGGCGGTCGCCTCGGTGATGGCCGATTTCACGGACGTCAACCTCTTCGTCGGGCCGATCATCTCGCTCATCGGCCTGGGCATCGCCCACGACTACGGCCTGTTCATGGTGTCCCGGTTCAGAGAGGAACTGGACGAGGGGTACGACACACCAACGGCGGTCAGACGCACGGTCATGACCGCCGGCAGAACGATCATCATGTCGTCGCTGCTCATCGTCGCCGCGCTGGCCTGTCTCTACATCTCCCCGCTGGGCCTGCTCACGTCGATGGCCACGGGCGCGCTGCTGGGCGTCTTCATCGCCGCGATCCTCTCGCTGACCCTGCTGCCCGCGATGCTCGCGGTGCTCGGCCCGCGAGTCTTCGCGCTCAGCTTCCACTGGTTCCTCACCATCTTCGACAAGTGGAACCTGCCGCTCATCGGCGGAATCATCCACTGGGCCGCCGAGAAGACGGGCCGGGCGAAGACCAAGGCCAACATCGAGGCCGGCATGTGGGGCAAGGTGACCGACGCGGTCATGAAGCGCCCGAAGACGGCGATCGTCGGCGTCGTGACGCTGCTGCTCGCGATCTGCATCCCCATCGTCGGCCTGCAGTTCGGCGGCATCTCGCAGACCTACCTGCCGCCGACCAACGAGACCCGCCAGGCGCAGGACCAGTTCCAGGAGCTGTTCCCGGACAACACCGGGCAGCCGGTCAAAATCGTCTTCACCAACGCCAGCGACGAGCAGATCAAGCAGGTGCTCGACGAGGCGAACAAGATCCCCGGCTTCACGCACTCGAACCCCGCGGACCCGAACTCCGCGCGCTTCAGCCCCGCGACCGACGCCGTCTCCACGGCCAAGGGCACGTCGGACAAGCTCGAGGTCCGCGGCCAGGAGGTCACGGTGCGGACGTCCAACGGCAGCATGCAGGACCCGAACGACACCAAGGCCGTCGGCGAGGCGGTGACCGCGCTGCGCGGCATCCAGATGGACGGCGCCGACCCGAGCAAGGGCGTCGGCTTCCTCGTGGGCGGCATGCCGGTGCTGCAGTACGACTCCATCGACTCGATGCTGAGCCTGCTGCCCATGCTCCTGCTGCTGCTGGTCGTGGTCACCACGCTGATGATGTTCCTGGCCTTCGGCTCGCTGACGCTGCCGATCAAGGCCGTGCTGATGTCGCTCCTGTCGCTCGGCTCCACCCTCGGCTTCCTCACCTGGATGTTCGTCGACGGCCACGGCGGCGACATCTTCAACTTCACCGGTGGCCCGATGATGGCGCCCGTCCTGGTGCTGGTGATCGCGGTGGTCTTCGGCCTCAGTACGGACTACGAGGTCTTCGTGATCTCCCGCATGATCGAGGAACGCGCGGGCGGCGCCACCACGAACCAGGCGATCCGCGCCGGCACGGCCAACACGGGCCGGATCATCACCGCGGCGGCCGTGCTGCTCGCCTGCGTCGCGGCGGCGTTCGCGACCTCCGACCTGGTGATGCTGAAGTACGTCTCGTTCGGCCTGATGTTCGCGCTGCTCATCGACGCGACCGTCGTCCGCATGGTGCTCGTGCCCGCCGTGATGAAGCTGCTCGGCGACGACTCCTGGTGGGCCCCGCTGTGGATGCGCAGGATCCAGGAGGCCGTCGGCCTCGGCGAGACCTCGCTGCCCGCCGAGACCCGCGACGGCCGCCCGCTGTCGTCGGTCAAGCCCGCCACCGCGGGCCCGGGCAAGGCCGCACCGGAGCTCGTCGGGGCGGGGGCGCCGGTCTCCGCCACGCGGACGACCGCGGCGCCCGAGGACGGCAGGCTCCATCCGCCGTCGAACCTGCCCGACGTGCGTCCGGCCCGGCCGACCCCGGTCGGCCCCGGCCCGCGCCGCCCCGGCCCGCCGCCCGGCTTCTCGGGCCGGCTGGAGCTGCCGCCGCGCCCGTCGGCGCCCACGCAGCGCCCGCCGCAGGATCCGCGCAGCTACCAGCAGCCGGTCCCGGGCCGCGGCCCGCAGCAGGGCGGCCCGCAGGGGCCGGGACAGCCCACGCGGCACCGTCAGGGCCCGCCCCCCGGCCCGCAGGGACCCGGCGGACCTCAGGGACACCGTCCGAGCGGGCCGATCGGCCCGGGCCCGAGCGGCCCGATGCCGCGGCAGCAGCGCCCGGGCGGACCGCAGGGCCCGCGCCAGCCGTACCCGCCGCGTCCGCAGGGCCCGGGTGGGCCGCAGGGTCCGCGCCCGCAGGGCCCGACGGGTGAGGGGCCGCGCCCCCAGCAGCGTCCCCCGCACCAGGACTGATCCCGCACCACGAACGAGCCCCGATCCCTGTCGGATCGGGGCTCGTTCCGTGTATCGGTCGGGGTCGCCGCGCAGTAGGCTTCGTGAACATGGCGGGGAACGACCAGGACCTGGAGATCGCCGGGTACCGGGTGCTCGATCGGCTGGGCGCGGGCGGAATGGGGCAGGTCTTCCTCGTCGCGCATCCCCGGCTGCCGCGCAGCGATG
This sequence comes from Tsukamurella hominis, assembly GCF_965137015.1. Classification (NCBI taxonomy): domain Bacteria; kingdom Bacillati; phylum Actinomycetota; class Actinomycetes; order Mycobacteriales; family Tsukamurellaceae; genus Tsukamurella; species Tsukamurella hominis. The sequence goes on from NZ_CBCRZG010000016.1 coordinate 120,365, forward strand.
CGCTCAAGCTGCTCGACGGTGCCGTCTCCTCCAGCGAGGAGTTCCAGGCGCGGTTCATCCACGAGGCGGATCTGTTGGCGCCGCTCTCGCACACGAACATCGTGCACCTGTACGACCGCGGGCGGCTCGACGACGGCCGGCTGTGGCTGACGATGGAGTACTTGCAGGGCACCGACGCCAAGCAGCTCCTGCGCGAGCGCGGGCCGCTGCCGCTGGGCCTGGTCGCGCAGATCGTGGGTGGCGTGGCGGCGGCGCTGGACTACGCCTACGAGGACTTCTCCATCACCCACCGTGATGTGAAGCCCGCGAACGTGCTGGTCCGGATGCGTGGTGAGCGGGCGAGCGCGGTGAAGCTCGTCGACTTCGGCATCGCCAAGGCCTCCACCGAGGCGAGCTCGCTGACGGTCACGGGCACGACCGTCGGGACGCTGGGCTACCTCTCCCCCGAGGCGATCAACGGGCTGGAACTGGACAACCGGACCGACCTGTACTCGTTGGCGACCGCCGCGTTCGAGCTGCTCACCGGGGCGCCGCCCTTCGCCGGCACGACGATCGCCGCGATCATGGGCGCGCACCTCTACCAGCCGATCCCATCGCTGCACCTGCGCGGCCCAGGCCTGCCCGAAGATCTCGACGCCGTCTTCGAACGCGCCCTCGCGAAGGATCCGGCGGCCCGGTACGCGACGAGCGGCGAGTTCGCGGCGGCCCTGGCCGCGATCTCCGCGACCGCGCCGGACGCGTGCGCCCCGGCACCGTCGGCCTCGTCGGGCGAGGGCGAGAGCGTCGGGACCGGGGAGGATCCGCACTACGCCTCGACCACGATCCGCCCGGCCGTCGACGGCCCCGTCGGCGACGCCGCGACCACCGTGCTCGCCACTCCCGCCCCGACGTCGGCGACCGTCGAACTCCGCCGTGGTGAGACCGTGGACCTGCCCGCGCCGGCCGAGCACCTGCTGCGCGTGACACCGCCCGGGATCCGTTCCGACAGCGACCTGTTCGCGTTGGTCGTGGACGGCGATCGGCGGGTGCTCAGCGAGCGGCACCTGGTCTTCTACAACAACCCGCGCGACCCGGACGGCATCGCCGAGCTCGCGCCCACCGGCCTGGTCCTCGCGCCGCACCTGCTGCCGCGGGGCGCCCGGATCGTGGTCGCAGTCGCCTCCGACGCGCCGGAACCCACCCGCCCGACGGTGCCGGCCGTGGTCGTCGAGTGCGCGGCCGGCGCCTGGGCGGTCCCCACGCCCCCGGAGCCGGGCCTGCGCGCGTCCGTGCTGTGCGAGGTGTACCACCGCGACACCGCGGAGGGTCTCGTGCTGCGACTGCGCGCCGTCGCGCAGGGCTGGACCGACGGCGTCGCCGCCCTCGTCGGCGCCTACGGCGTCGAGGTCGACGAGCCCTGATCCGTCGAGAAATCGGGCTTCGCCTTCGGGGCCGACGGGGCCGGCTTCGGCGCCGCGGCCTTGGGGGCCTCGACCTTGGGGGCCTCGACCTTCGGTGCCGGCGTGGCCTCGGCCTTCGGCGCCGGCTTCTCCCCGGCCTTGCTGTCGGCCTTCGGCGACGGCTTCGCGTCGGCCTTCGCCGCGGCGGCACCCTTGTCCGCGGCGCCGGGCTTCGCGGCGGGAGTCTTGACGCCCTTGACGGCGGCGATGTCGGCGGAAACGTTCGCCGCGGTGGACTTCACGTCCGCGTCGAGCTTCGACCCCGCGGACTTGAGGTTGGTCACGCCCTCGGTGACCTCCTTGCCGGCCGACTTCACGGCGTCGACGTCGGAGGTGATCTCGGACTTCTCGTCCGCGGCGCGACCGGCCGCCCCGCGTGCCTGCGTCAGCCCGCCGATGATCCCGCGGATCGTCTTGACGACGGCCTTGCCCTGCTCGATAGCGCTCACGGCCACACCCCTCCTGGAAGATTATTGGATTGCAACCTTCTCACGGGCGGCTGTGCGCTGCCACCGTTCGCGTCACGGTGGGTGCATCGAGCGGGTCAGGAGTCCGCGGCCGGCCCGGTCTCGTCGGAGGCGGTCCCGGGCCCGGCGGTGGGCGTGTCGGGCAGGTCGACGGGGGCGGCCGGCGCCGACCGCTGCTCCGTGCGGGCCTCGTCCGCGGCGGCGGCCTTGGCGGCCTGCCGCATCTCGAGGGCGTCGCTCACGGCGTCGCCGATCTCCCGCGCGACGTCGGCGACGGCGGTGGTGATGATCGTCGCGATCCGGCCGACGCGGATGGCCGTCGACTCGACGGCCTCCTGCGCCGCGTCCTTGCGCCGCTCCAGTTTGCCCACGTCCGCGCCCTCCTGCAGTCCGGCCTAGACCAACACCATCTCACGCTCGGCGGCGCGCTGCCAGCCCGCCTTGGCGAGGGCCTTCGACGCCGCGTCCTCATGCCGGGCGCGCTCGATGGTCACGGCCAGGTCCGGCTCCTGCTTGGTCCAGCGGTTCGGCAGCGAGAGCTTCGCGATCTTCTTCCACGTCGAACCGAGCTGGCCGCGCAGCGAGCCCGTGTTGTAGGGCAGACCGAACTCCTCGCACGTCGCGCGGACCTCGGCGGCGATCTCCGGGTAGCGGTTGGCCGGGATGTCGGGGAACAGGTGGTGCTCGATCTGGAAGCTGAGGTTGCCGCTCATGATGTGGAACAGGCGGCCGCCGTCGATGTTCGCGGAGCCCAGCATCTGCCGGACGTACCACTCGCCGCGGGTCTCGTCGGCCGTCTCCTCCTTGGTGAACGTCTGCACACCCGACGGGAAGTGGCCGCAGAAGATGATGGAGAAGGTCCACAGGTTGCGGATCAGGTTTGCGGACATGTTGCCCAGGAAGGTCAGCGGGAACAGCGGGCCGGTGAGCGCCGGGAAGATGACGTAGTCCTTGAGGACCTGCTTGCCCGCCTTCTTCCGCATGCCCGCGACGAGCCCCTTGATGTCGCCCCACTTGCGCTCGCCCTTGACGATCCGCTCGGCCTCGAGGTCGTGCAGCATGACGCCCCACTGGAACAGCACCATGAGCGCGCCCGCGTAGGCGAGGTTGCCCAGGTAGTAGGGGTGCCACTTCTGCTCCGGCGCCATGCGCAGGATGCCGTAGCCGATGTCGCGGTCCATGTCGAGCACGTTGGTGAACGTGTGGTGCAGGTAGTTGTGGCTGTGCTTCCACTGGTCGGCGGGGCACACGGTGTCCCATTCGAACTCGCGGGAGTTCAGGCCGGGCTCACGCATCCAGTCGTACTGGCCGTGCATGACGTTGTGGCCGATCTCCATGTTGTCGAGGATCTTCGACACGCCCAGGGAACCCACGGCCAGCGGCCACAGCGGCGGCAGGTACATCATGGCGCGACCCGCGATCTCGAAGCCGCGCTGCGCGCGCACGATCTTGTAGATGTACTCGCGGTCCTTGGCGCCCAGGTCGTTCAGGACGCGGGTGCGGATGGCGTCGAAGCGCTCGCCGATGATCTCGACCTGCTCGGCGGTGAGGGTGATGTGCTCGGTCATGATGGACTCCCCTTCGAAGATGGTGGGCTACAGCGCGATCTCGACGTCGCCGACGGGCGCGCTGATGCAGAGCTGGATGTGCTGATCGGGCTCGTCGTCGGTCTCGCCCGTGAGGATGTTGGTGGTGCAGCCGGTCTTGCGGACGGCGGTGCAGGAGAAGCAGATGCCCATGCGGCAGCCGCTCTCGGGGAAGAGGCCGGAGGACTCGGCCTGGTCGAGGATGCTGCGGCCGTCGTTGTCGACCGCGGTGCCGGCCTCGGTGAAGCGCAGGGTGCCGGTCGCCTCGCCCGACGGTGCCGCCGCCACGGGCGGGGTGAACTCCTCGACGCGGAGCTCGACGCCGGCGTCGGAGTACAGCTGTTTCGCGGTCTCGAGGAGCGGCGCGGGCCCGCAGGCGAAGCCGATGTCGCCGAGGCCCTCGAGGTGCTCGGGGCCGAGGTGACGGCCGCCGGCCCGGGTGTACACATAGGTCACCGAGACGTTCTCCCGGCGGGCGAGGCGATCGAGCTCCTCGCGGTACGGGTTGTCGGCGGAGTCGCGGCAGAAGTGCAGGACGTCGACCGCCCCGTCGTGCTCCTCGTCCACAAGCGTGCGCACGATCGAGAGTACGGGTGTGATTCCGCTGCCGCCGCTGATGAGGCGGATCCGCCCGGGGCGGTTCCCCGGCGTCCCGGGCAGGGTGAAGGTGCCGGCGGCCGGGGTGAGCCCCAGCACGTCGCCGACCGCGAGGTTCTCGCGGAGGTGCTTGCTGACGTGGCCGTCGGCGTCCGCGGTCACGGTGAACTCCAGGTCGCCGGGCCGGTGCTGCGAGCCGGCGGGCGAGAAGCAGCGCGTCTGGCGGACGCCGTCGATCACGACGCTGACCTGGATGAACTGGCCCGCCTCGAAGCCCTCGAACTGGCGGGTGGGCGTCACGGTGAACGTCACCGACCGGTCGGTGCGGCGGCTCACGGCGGTGACGCGGCCGCGGATGTCGGTCCACGTGACCATCGGATCGACGAGTTCGAGGTAGCGGTCGACGGCGTGAGGCGTCAGCACGGCCTCGACGACGGATCCGGCGAATCGAGTGAAGCGGCTCATGGCTGTGTTTCTCCGTTCAGTGCACGCTTGTACACTCACAGTATGCACGCAGTCGTTGCCTCCCCGTCAAGGAGTAGTTCCGTGACGTCCACCACAGGCCCGGCGCCGGGTTCGGCCTCCACCCCGGCGCGGGTCGCGCACGCAGCGCGTTCGCCCCGGCGGGATAGACTCGAATCCATGCCCAGACCGTCCCCTCGCGCCGTCGAACGGCACACCCCGGGGCCGTCGCGGGCGGAGGCCAAGGAGCGCACGCGGCAGACCCTGCTCGACGAGGCGCTGGCCCTGGCCGGTGAACGCTCGTTCGCAAGCCTGTCGCTGCGCGAGGTCGCCAAGGCCGCCGGCGTGGTGCCCACCGCCTTCTACCGCCACTTCGCGTCGATGGACGACCTCGGCGTCACCCTGGTCGAGGACGCGATGCGCGTGCTCCGCCGCATGCTCCGCGAGGGCCGGCGCGACGGCGTGGCGCCCAGCGGGGCGGAGGCCGTCCGTGTGGTCGCGAAGCAGGCCCGCGCCAACGACGCGGAGTTCCAGTTCCTCGTGCGCGAGCGCTACGGCGGATCCCCCGAGCTGCAGCGCGCGATCGACGTGGAGCTGCGGCTGTTCGCCAAGGAGCTCACGCACGACCTGTCGCGGATCCCCGCGCTCAGCGAGTGGAGCGTCGAGGACCTCGACATGATCGCCGACCTCTACGTCACGATCATGCTGGGCTTCGTCGCAGAGCTGGTGCGCATCGACGCCCGCAACACCCGCGACGAGGACGAGCTCATCGACCGCACCACCCGCCAGCTCACCGTCGTCGCCCTGGGCCTGGCGTCGTACACCCCGCGCGAGCGGTAGCCCGGGAACGCGCTCCGGTGGACCCCACCCACCGTTCGCCCCTAACACCTTGTCAGCGATACGCAGTCAGCGGTCAGCGGTCAGCGGTCAGCGGTCAGCGGTCAGCGGTCAGCGGTCAGCGCACGATCGCCCACCACACGTTCAGTCCCCGTCGATCGCCATCTCCCCCAGCTCGCGTTCAGCCCCCCAATGATCGCCGTCTCCCCCACCCTGCGTTCGTGCCCCCACGGGACGCCGGTCGTGGAATGGGGGAG
>NZ_CBCRZG010000017.1:0-117493 GCF_965137015.1 Tsukamurella hominis
TAAGACCCCCTACAGACTATGGGGTTGATAGGCCAGAACTGGAAGCGCAGTAATGCGTGTAGGTGACTGGTACTAATCGGTCGAGGGCTTACCACACACATAACATTCGCCAAAACGAGCAACGAGCTCACAGAATGTAAGCGTGTAACTAACTACAGAGACCAGATCCTGTCTGGTTCGCGTCCACTATGCAATGTCTGAGACAACACACGACTGTGTGATTGTTTCGCAGTGTTACGGCGGCCATAGCGGAGGGGAAACGCCCGGCTCCATTCCGAACCCGGAAGCTAAGCCCTCCAGCGCCGATGGTACTGCACTCGCGAGGGTGTGGGAGAGTAGGACACCGCCGGACTAAAATTAGATACAGGATGAAGGCCCTTGGGGATCGTGTCGAACACTTCGCAGTGTTCCACCTCCCCAGGGGCCTTCGCCATGTCCAAGTACAGTAGTAGCGTGGGTCGCCTCGGAGGCGACGGGAAGCGGGTGCAACGTGGCGGCTGAGTCGAACGGCGACCGCCGGCAGCGTGCGGGGTTCACCAATCCCGCCGACCGGACCGACCGCAGCAGCGGCGGAGATTCGTCACGTGGCGCAAGCCGGGGTGCGGATCGCGGTGCCGGACGTTCCGACGAACGACGCGGCGGTGGCGATCGCTCCGGCGGTGGACAGCGCGGCGGCTACCAGGGACGCACCGGCGGTGACCGACGCTCCGAGGGTGGCCGTGGCGAGCGCCGTGACTTCGGCGGCAATCGTGGCGGCGACTCCCGCGGTGGAGACCGTCGGGACAGCCGTGGCGGCGACTTCCGTGGCGGGGACCGTCGCGACAATCGCGGTGGAGACTTCCGTGGTGGGGACCGTCGGGACAACCGTGGTGGAGATTCCCGTGGGGGCGATCGGCGCGAGTTCGGTGGCCGCCCATCGGGCGATCGTCGTCGCTCCGGTTCCGGCGATCGCCGGTCCTCCGGGTCCGGTGATCGTCGCGAGTTCGGCGGCAGGCCCTCGGGCGACCGCCGGGGCGGCAGCGGTGACCGCCGTTCCGGCGGAGGCTCCTACGGCTCCCGCAACGGCTCGGGCTCGCGTCCCGGTGGCCAGGGCGGACGTTCCGGCGGGTTTCAGCGCGACGAGCGCTCGGACCGCCCGCGGACCCGCGCCGGCGAACCGTCGATCCCGAAGGACGTCGATCCCAAGGAACTCGATCCGGCGATCCGGCGCGACCTGCTGAGCCTCGACAAGAACAACGCCGAGCTCGTCTCCTCGCACCTCGTGCTGGCGGGACGTCTGCTCGATTCCGACCCGGTCGCGGCGCTCTCGCACGCCCGGGCGGCCCGCGAACGCGCCGGGCGCATCGCCGCGGTGCGCGAGGCGTGCGGCATCGCCGCGTACATGAACGGCGAGTGGTCCGAGGCCCTCAGCGAGTTGCGCGCCGCGAAGCGGATGGGCGGCACCGTGAACCTGCTGCCGATGATCGCCGACAGTGAGCGCGGCCTCGGCCGGCCCGAGAAGGCCATCGAGACCGCCCGCGGCGATGAGGCCGCTCAGCTCACCGGCGACGACCGGACCGAGCTGCGGATGGTCGAGGCCGGCGCCCGCATGGACCTGGGGGAGTACGACAAGGCCGTCGTGACCCTGCAGGCCGAGGACCTCGATCCGGCGCGCCGCGGTTTCCACGCCGCCCGCCTGTTCTACGTCTACGCCGAGGCCCTGCTCGGGGCCGAGCGCCGCGACGACGCCCTGACCTGGTTCCTCAACGCGGCCGCCGCGGACGAGGACGAGGCCACCGACGCGGAGGAGCGCGTCGCCGAGCTGTCCGCCGACTCCGCGGAATGAGCGCAGCGCTCGCGGCCGGCTACGACCGGCTCCTCGTCGACCTCGACGGCACCGCCTACGCGGGCGCCGCCGCGATCCCCGGTGCGTCCGAGGCCCTCGACGGGCTTCCCGTCACCTACGTGACCAACAACGCCAGCCGGAGTCCCGCGGAGGTCGCGGAGCACCTGCGCGACCTCGGCTTCGCGGCGCCCGACGACACCGTCGTCACCAGCGCCCAGGCCGGTGCCGGGCTGCTCGCGTCCCTGGTGCCCGCGGGCACGCCGGTCCTCGTGGTCGGCGCTCCTGCGCTGCGCGCCGAGGTCGAGGCCCGCGGCCTGCCCCTGGTTGAGAAGGCCGAGGACGCTCGCGCCGTGATCCAGGGCCACAGCCCCGAGACCGGCTGGGCGCGACTGTCCGAGGCGGCCCTCGCGATCCGCGCCGGCGCCGTCTGGGTCGCCACCAACACCGACGCGACGCTCCCCACCGAGCGCGGACTGCTCGTCGGCAACGGGTCGATGGTCGCCGCCGTACGCAACGCCACCGAGCGCGAGCCCCAGGTGGCCGGGAAGCCCTACACCCCGATCTTCGTCGACGCGATGCGCGCGGCCGGGGCCACCACGGCCCTCGTCGTCGGCGACCGCCTCGACACCGACATCGAGGGCGGCAACGCCTTCGGCTCGGACACCTACCTCGTGCTCACCGGCGTCAACGACGTGCAGGACGTCGTCGCCGCGCCCGACCGGCACCAGCCCACGTACGTCGCCGAGACCCTCGAGGGACTGCGACAGCCGCGCGCGGCGACCTCGCCCGGACCGCGCGCCGGGTGGACCGCCACCGTCGACGGCGATGACCTGACCGTGACCGGCGAGCCCGGCGCGGATCGCGCCGACGCGAAGTACGTGGCGATCGCCGCCGCCCGGGAACTCTCCGAGGAGCGCCGGTCGGGCCTGCGGCTGACCATCCGATAGCGTGGACACCGTGGAGCCAGCAGTGTTTCGATCCGGCGATCCGGCCGACGTGCGCACCGCCGTCGAGGACCTGATGCACCGCGTCGACGAGCTCGAGGCGGCGCCCGTCGTCGACCCCGGCGCCGTGGCGGGCGTCGGCGAGCTGGCGACGCTCGGCCGGCAGGCCGCCCTGTTCGAGCAGGCGCACTCCCTCCTGGTCGACGCGCTCGACTCCGTGGATCGCGCCTGATGGCACGGAGGGTGCGGCTCGATGCCGAGCTGGTCCGCCGCGGCATGGCCCGATCCCGCGACCACGCCCGCGAGCTCATCGAGGCCGGCCGGGTCACCGTCAACAAGCAGGTCGCGCGCAAGGCCGCCAACCAGATCGACCCGGCCGACCCGGTGCACGTCACGGCCGTCGCCGGCGAGATCGAATGGGCCTCCCGCGGCGCGCACAAGCTGATCGGGGCGCTCGACGCCTTCCCCGACGTCCGGGTCGAGGGCCGACGGTGCCTCGACGCCGGCGCGTCGACCGGCGGCTTCACCGACGTACTGCTGCACCGCGGCGCCGAGCGCGTCTACGCCGTCGACGTGGGCTACGGGGAGCTCATCTGGCGGCTGCGCGACGACGCCCGCGTGACGGTGCTCGACCGCACCAACGTGCGCTTCCTCGAGCCGGACGCCGTCGGAGGCCCCGTCGACCTGGTGGTCGGCGACCTGTCCTTCATCTCCCTCGGCCTCGTCCTGCCCGCGCTCGCGCGGTGCGCGGCGCCGGGCGCCGACCTGCTGCCCATGGTCAAACCCCAGTTCGAGGTCGGGAAGGAGCGCCTCGGTTCCGGGGGCGTGGTCCGCGAGCCCGAGCTGCGTGCGAGCGCCGTCCGCGGCGTCGCCGAGGCCGCGGCCGCCGTGGGACTGACGACCCGCGGCGTCACCTTCAGTCCGCTGCCCGGACCGTCGGGCAACGTCGAGTACTTCCTGTGGCTGCGCAGGGAATCCGGCGGCGACGGCCCCGTCGCGCTCCCCGACGCGGTGGACGACATGATCGACACGGCAGTGACGGAGGGACCGCAGTGACCGCACCGCACGACCGCACGTTCCTGGTGGTGGTCCACACGCTCCGCAGCGACGTGGATCGCACCGTCGAGGACATCCGTCGGAGGCTCGACGCCGCGGGTGTACGGATGAAGCTCGAGAGCGACGTCCGCGAAGCGCCCGACGACGCCGCGGTCGGCTGCGAGGTCGTCGTGGTGCTCGGCGGCGACGGCGGCTTCCTCCGCGGCGCCGAGCTCGCGCGCCGCGCCGACGTCCCCATCATCGGCATCAACCTCGGGCACGTCGGCTTCCTCGCCGAGTCCGAGGTCGACACCGTGCCCGACACCATCGACGACCTCCTGCACCGGCGCTACACCGTGCACCCGCGGATGACGCTGGACGTCGAGATCCACGACGGCGACCGGCTCGTCTCCCAGGGCTGGGCGCTCAACGAGGTCTCCGTCGAGAACCGGTCCCGCCAGGGCCTTCTCGAGCTGGTGACCGAGGTCGACGGTCGCCCCGTCTCGCGCTTCGCCTGCGACGGGCTGCTCGTCGCGACGCCCACCGGCTCCACCGCGTACGCGTTCTCCGCGGGCGGCCCCGTCATGTGGCCCGACCTCGAGGCACTGCTCATCGTGCCGAGCAACGCCCACGCCCTGTTCGCCCGGCCCATGGTCACCAGCCCGCGATCGGTGATCGCGATCGAGGTCGAGGGCAGCCGGCACGAGGCGATCGCCTTCTGCGACGGCCGCCGCACCCTCGAGGTGCCCGAGCGTGGTCGCATCGAGATCCGGCGCGGTGAGGAGCCGGTGCGGTTCATCAAGCTGGGCGCCGGCCCCTTCACGGACCGCCTGGTGACGAAGTTCCAACTGCCCATCAGCGGCTGGCGCGGCCGCCGCGACGGCGACGGCGTCGCCGACAACAGCACGGGAATCGGGGGATAGCGCAGTGCTCGAAGAGATCCGCATCTCGTCGCTCGGCGTCATCGAGCAGGCCGCGGCGGAGTTCGCGCCCGGCCTCACGGTGCTCACCGGCGAGACGGGCGCGGGCAAGACGATGGTCGTCACCAGCCTGCACCTGCTCGCCGGCGCGCGCGCCGATCCCGGCCGGATCCGCGCCGGCGCCGACAAGGCCGTGGTGGAGGGGCGGTTCTCGCTCGCGGGGGCCAGCTCCGCGGATCTGGTCCGCGCGACCGTCGACGACGCCGGCGGTGAGCTCGACGACGACGCCGTGATCGCGGTGCGCAGCGTCGCCGCCGACGGCCGTTCGCGCGCCTACCTCGGCGGGCGCAGCGTGCCCGTCGGGACCCTGTCCGAGTTCGCCGGGCCCCTGCTCACCGTGCACGGGCAGAACGACCAGCTGCGGCTGCTGCGGCCCGAGCGCCAGCGCGACCTGCTCGACGCCTTCGCAGGCTCCCCGGCGACCAAGGCGCTGCGCGCCTACCAGGCCGTCCGTGAGGAGTGGCTCGCCGCGCGCGCCGAGCTCGCCGACCGCACCACCCGCTCCCGCGAGCTCGCCCTCGAACAGGACCATCTTACGGCGTCGCTGGCCGAGATCGACGGCGTGGAGCCCGTGTCCGGCGAGGACGTCGACACCGTCGAGAAGATCAAGCGCCTCTCCGACCTGGACAGCCTGCGCGAGGCCGCCGACACCTCCTACGCCGCGCTCACCGGCGCCGGCTACGGCAGCGACGGCGAGGGCGCAGGCTCCGTGCTGGACCTGCTCGGCACCGTCCGGGCGTCGCTGTCCGGCTCCGACGACGCCGCGCTGCGCGCGCTCGCCGAGCGGATCGACGAGGCGGCCACCGTCGCCGGCGACGTCGCGACCGAACTGGGCGCCTACCTCACCGACCTGCCCAGCGACCCGTCGGAGCTGGAGTCGCTGCTCCTGCGCCAGTCCGAGCTCAAGACCCTCACCCGCAAGTACGCGCCCGACATCGACGGCGTCATCGCGTGGGCCGACGAGGCCCGCACCCGGCTGGAGGGCATCGACACCTCCGCCGAGGGGCTCGCCGCGCTGCAGGCGCGCGTCACGTCGCTCGAAGCGGACCTCGCCGAGGCCGCGGCGGCGCTGACCGCCGCGCGGGTGAAGGCCGCGGGTTCCCTGGGCAAGAAGGTCACCGGCGAGCTGCGCAAGCTCGCCATGGGCGGCGCCTCGATCACCGTGGACGTGGCGCCGGACACCGTCGCGCCGGACACCGACGGCGTCGTCGTCGACGGTGCGCCGCGCCGCGCCGGCGCGCACGGTACCGACGTGGTCGAGTTCCGGCTCGTCGCGCACGACGGCGCGAACCCGCTCCCCATCGGCAAGTCCGCGTCGGGCGGCGAGCTCTCCCGCGTGATGCTCGCGCTCGAGGTGGTCCTCGCGGCCACCGAGCAGGGCCTGACCATGGTCTTCGACGAGGTGGACGCCGGCGTCGGCGGCAAGGCGGCGGTCGAGATCGGCCGGCGGCTCGCGGCGCTCGCGCAGCGGCACCAGGTGATCGTCGTGACGCACCTGCCGCAGGTCGCCGCGTTCGCGGACACGCACCTGACGGTAGGGAAGCAGACGGGCAAGGGCTCGGTCACGTCGACGCTGACCGCGCTGTCGCGCGAGGAGCGGATCGCCGAGCTGGCGCGCATGCTCGCCGGCCTGGGTGACTCCGACACCGGCCGCGCGCACGCGGAGGAGCTGCTCGAGGCGGCCGACTCCGACAAGGTCGCGCAGTCGGGTGCGCACGCGGATCGCTGACTGCACGCGGCGGCGCGGTTGCTAGTGGTTTCGGTGGGGAAGTGCCTGGTCGCCGTCGCCGAAACCGCTGGGAATCACTGTGTCGCGATCCCGCGTACGGCGGCGTGAACGGCTCGGGACGCCGCGTCGTCGGGGTTCCAGTCGAGGACATCAACGGCGGTGTCCGTCAGTTTGATCACGTGTTCGTCACCGTGAGCGATGGCCGCGTCGATCATCGCGTCGGCTGGGCCGAGCGCAGGTGGCGCGGGCGCGGCTCGCGCGGGGCCGTAGGCGGCGAATATCGCGGCAGCCGCAGACCACCCGGCCGCTGCAGTTGCATCGTGCAAGCTTGCAGGCAGCGCGGGAAGTGCGCGGCGAAGAGCGTTCGGCGCCGTCGCGGCGTGGACGAGCATCACGGGGCTACCGTGCGCATGCGTCGCATAGCGAGCGACCGCGGTGGCGACGACAGCTCGGAGCGCTTCCTCCGCGTCGGCATTCGGTGCGAGGGCGTGCTGCGCCGCCGGCCAGCCGTCGAGATCGTCCAGCTGCGCGAGCCTGCTTTCGATGCCGCCCTCGGCGTGGGGCACCCGCGGAACACCTGCGAGTGCGTCGGCGGTGGCCAGGGTTCCGCCGGGTCTCGCAGTCCTGGGTACGGGCTGCCAGCGCGCCGCCCAGTAGGCCAGTGCATGAGCGAGTTCCTCGATGCGTTCCGCAGACTCACCCCAGGTGAGCAATGCGTCGACTGCGTGACCCACTCGGATGGCGCCGTGGGTGGCACCCGCGGCTACGCCGTGGAGAAGGCGCGGCCACCAATCGGCGAGCGCCTCCCGCCATGGCGCTTCCTGCAGCACAACGGTGAAGGTCGCGATCCACGCGGTCAGCGCCGTCGGGTCACCGAGGTCGTCGGGCCATCGTGCCGGGCGGACCACGGCCTGGGGCGCATCGTCGAGCCTGGGGACGTATCCATCGAGCCACCTGTCGACCGCCTCCCCATGCCCGCGTCGGACCAGAGCCTCCACCACCATCGGACCGTGGTTGCTGAGGTAGCCGTCGAACTCGGGGCCTGTGCGGTGCAGGCGCTTGTAGGCCTCGTCGAGTTCATCGCTGCTGCTCATGACCACATGTCATCAGGTGAACCGCGGTTGAGGTCAAGGCGATCGTCAGGAGCGGGCGTGGTCGAGGCGCGGATGCGCAACCAGAGCGGCGAGAGTCGTTCAAAGTTTCCAGTGTTGTCGGCGCGCCTCCCGTGACTTCTGTGACTCACGGGGCAGTATGTGCGGCATGAAGCTCACTGGCCTGCTGTCCCGTAACACGTCGAACCTGCCCGGCGTCACCGGCACCGCCCGGGTCGACAAGGACACCACGCGTCTGCTCGGCCGGATCGGCCGCGGCGACATCGTGGTGTGCGACGAGCTGGACCTCGACCGCACCACCGCCGACCTCATGGTCGAGGCGGGGGTCGCGGCGGTGGTCAACGCGTCGCCGTTCATCTCCGGCCGCTACCCCAACCTCGGACCCGAGGTGCTGGCGGCCGCCGGGATCGAGCTCGTCGACGACGCGGGCAAGGAGGTCTTCTCGCGCGTCAAGGACGGCGCGAAGATCCGTGTCCACGAGGGCGTCGTCTACACCGGCGAGCGCGAGCTGGCGCAGGGCGAGCAGCTGACCGACACCGACGTGACCTCCCGCATGCTGGCCGCGCGCTCCGGCGTCGTCGACCACCTGGAGGCCTTCGCCGGCAACACCGTCGAGTTCATCCGCGTCGAGTCGCCGCTGCTCATCGACGGCGTCGGCATCCCGGACGTCGAGGTCAACCTCAACAACCGGCACGTGCTCGTCGTCTCCGACGGCGCCGACCACGTCGAGGACCTCAAGCGCCTCAAGCCGTTCATCAAGGAGTACGCGCCGGTCCTCATCGGCGTGAACCGCGGCGCCGACGCGCTCGTCAAGGCGGGCTACCGCCCCGACCTCATCGTCGGCGATCCGGAGATGATCACGACCAACACGCTGCGCTCCGGCGCGCAGGTCGTGCTCCCCGCCGCCCCCGACGGCCACGCGCCCGGCCTCGAGCGCATCCAGGACCTCGGTATCGGCGCGATGACCTTCCCCGCCACCGGCTCGGCCGCCGACCTCGCGCTCATCATCGCCGACCACCACGGCGCCTCGCTGATCGTCTCCGTCGGCCACTCCGCCTCGCTGGAGGAGTTCTTCGACGCGGGCCGCCGCGAGTCCAACCCGTCGACCTTCCTCACCCGGCTCAAGGTGGGCACCAAGCTGGTCGACGGCAAGGCAGTCGCCACGCTGTACCGCAGCCGCGGCCACGGCGGCGCGATCGCGCTGTTCATCCTCGCCGCGCTGGTGGCGGTCGTCGCGGCCGTGCTGGTCTCCAACCAGGGCCACGACCTGCTCCAGTGGGTCATCGACCAGTGGAACCGCTTCGCGCTCTGGGTCCAGGGCCAGTTCCGGGCCCTCTAGGTGCCGGGGCCGTCGCGCCGCCTCCGCTCGTCCGGCGCCCGCAGGCCCGCGCTGTTCTGGGCGGCGGTCCTGCTGGCCTTCGCGGTCGGGGTGGCGCTGGGCGGGGGCGTCCTCGCCCGGTTCACCACCGACGGTGACCTCAAGGACCTGCGCACGAAGGTCGATCAGCTCGAGCAGAGCAACGCCGCGCTCACGGACCGCGCCCGCGCGGCGGACGCCTTCGCCGACGCGGCGGCACCGTCGACGCTGGGCCGGAGCCTGGCCGGCATCCCCGTCCTGATGGTCGTCGCGCCGTCGGCCGACCGCGGTGACGTCGGGCAGATCGGCCGGCGGATCACGCAGGGCGGCGGCACGATTGCGGGCACGCTGACCCTCACCGACGACCTCTACGCCGAGGACAAGGCCGAGCGCCTGCGCGGCGTCGTCGACAACGCCGTCCCCAACGGCGTGACCCTCGACGCCGGCCTCGTCGACCCGCGCGCCCGCGCCGGCGACCTGCTCGGCGCCGTCCTCCTCTCCGAGGGGGCGGCGAAGCCGCCGTCGACCGGCCGGACCGACGCACTCGCCGCCCTGAAGCAGGCCGGCTTCGTCGATTTCTCCGGCCCGACGGTGCCCGGCGCGCGCGCCGCGGTGATCGTGACGGGCGGAACAGTTCCGGGCGAACGCGCGGGCGAAGGGCAGGGGATCGGCCGCCTCGCGGCCGCCCTGTCGCGGCACGGCGACGGATCCGTGCTCGCCGGCCGCACCGGATCGTCGCAGGGTGCGGGCCCGATCGTGGTCGTCCGGCAGGACAGGGCGCTCGGCGCGGGGCTCGCCACCGTCGATGACGCCGACACCGTCGTCGGGCAGGTCTCGACCGCGCTGGCGCTCGCGCAGGCGACGCGCGGCGACGTCCGCGCCTACGGAACGGGCGCCGGCTGACAGCTGGTGATAGGCTGGAGTCCCGTAGTAGAAGCAGGTTTGTCCGCTCGAATACGGGAGTCTCGTTGCCCTCTCCTCGCGTTGGCGCGCGTGTCGCCACGAAGCACATCTTCGTCTCCGGAGGCGTTGCGTCCTCCCTGGGTAAGGGCCTGACGGCCTCCAGTCTGGGACAGCTCCTCACGGCGCGCGGTCTCCGCGTCACGATGCAGAAGCTCGATCCGTACCTCAATGTGGATCCGGGCACCATGAACCCGTTCCAGCACGGTGAGGTCTTCGTCACCGAGGACGGTGCCGAGACCGATCTCGACGTCGGCCACTACGAGCGGTTCCTCGACCGGGATCTCTCGGGCATCGCCAACGTCACCACCGGCCAGGTGTACTCGACCGTCATCGCCAAGGAGCGGCGCGGCGAGTACCTCGGCGACACCGTCCAGGTCATCCCGCACATCACCGACGAGATCAAGGCCCGCATCCTCGCGATGCAGGCGCCCGACTCCGAGGGCATCGTCCCGGACGTCGTGATCACCGAGATCGGCGGCACCGTCGGCGACATCGAGTCGCAGCCCTTCCTCGAGGCCGCCCGCCAGGTGCGGCACGACGTGGGCCGCGACAACGTCTTCTTCCTGCACGTCTCGCTGGTGCCGTACCTCGCCGCGTCCGGCGAGCTCAAGACCAAGCCCACGCAGCACTCCGTCGCCGCGCTGCGCAGCATCGGCATCACGCCCGACGCGCTCATCCTGCGCTGCGACCGCGACGTGCCCGAGGGGCAGCGCAACAAGATCGCGCTGATGTGCGACGTCGACATCGACGGCGTCATCTCCTGCCCCGACGCCGGCTCGATCTACGACGTGCCGAAGGTGCTGCACCGCAACCAGCTCGACGCCTACGTCGTGCGCAAGCTGGGCCTGCCCTTCCGCGACGTCGACTGGTCCGTGTGGGGCGACCTGCTCAAGCGGGTCCACGAGCCCCGCGAGACCGTGAACATCGCGCTGGTCGGCAAGTACATCGACCTGCCCGACGCCTACCTGTCGGTCACCGAGGCGCTGCGCGCCGGCGGCTTCGCCAACTGGGCCAAGGTGCAGATCTCCTGGGTCCCGTCGGACGACTGCGAGACCGAGGCCGGCGCGTCCGCCGCCCTGCGCGACATGGACGGCATCCTGATCCCCGGCGGCTTCGGCATCCGCGGCATCGAGGGCAAGCTCGGCGCCATCCGGTACGCCCGCAAGCGCGGCGTGCCGCTGCTCGGCCTGTGCCTGGGCCTCCAGTGCATCGTCATCGAGGCCGCCCGGTCCGTCGGGCTCGAGGGCGCCAGCTCCACCGAGTTCGACGACGACACGCAGTACCCCGTGATCTCCACGATGGCCGATCAGGAGCAGGCCGTCGCCGGCGAGGCCGACCTGGGCGGCACCATGCGCCTCGGCGCCTACCCGGCGGCCCTCGAGCGCGGTTCGATCGTCGCGAACGCCTACGGCGCGACCGAGGTCTCCGAGCGCCACCGGCATCGCTTCGAGGTCAACAACGCCTACCGCGACAAGATCGCCGAGTCGGGCCTCAAGTTCTCCGGCGTCTCGCCCGACGGGCACCTCGTCGAGTTCGTCGAATACCCGAAGGAGGCGCACCCGTTCCTCGTCGGCACGCAGGCGCACCCCGAGCTCAAGTCGCGTCCCACGCGGCCGCACCCGCTGTTCGCCGCGTTCGTCGGCGCGGCCCTGAAGTACCGGGCCGAGCTCGAACTCCCGGTCGGCGTCCGCACCGCCGTGGACGAGGTACCGTCGGAGGATGACCACGCAGATGACTGAGCAGCTCGCATCGCTCGGTTCCGTGCAGACGCACGACTTCCAGGCACTCAGCAGTGAGACGGTGTACGAGGGCACGATCTTCGCGGTCCGGCGCGACGAGGTGACGATGCCGGGCGGCGGGACCGCCGTCCGGGACGTCGTCGAGCACGACGGTGCCGTGGCCGTCGTCGCGATGAACGCCGACGGCGCCATCGCGATGGTGAACCAGTACCGCCACCCCATGGGCCGGCGGATGCTGGAGATTCCCGCGGGGCTGCTCGATCACACCGGCGAGGAGGAGCCCGTGTGCGCCGCGCAGCGCGAGCTCGCGGAGGAGACGGGGCTCGGCGCGCGCGACTGGCACGTGCTCGTGGACCTCGCCCCGTCGCCCGGCTTCACCGACGAGATGGTGCGCGTCTTCCTCGCGACCGACCTGCGCTACTGCGAGATGGCCGAGCAGGAGGACGAGGAGCTCGACATGACCGTCGAGTGGATCGCCATGCCGGACGCCGTCCGCATGGTGCTCTCCGGCGAGATCGTGAACTCGACCTCGGTCAGCGCCATCCTCGCCGCCACGATGGTCACCGACGACGACACCCCTCTGCGCTGTTCCGACGCGCCCTGGCCGGGCCGCCCGACGGCCCTCGCCGCCCGCAAGGGCCGGCCCGTGGAGGACGGGCGGTAACTGTGTCGGTCGGGGTGGCACTCGACGATCAGCTGCGCGCGTACGTCGACCACCTCACCGTCGAGCGGGGCGCCGCGGCGAACACGCTGAGCAGCTACCGGCGTGATCTGGGCCGGTATCGCGAGTACCTGGCTGCGCTCGGTGTGAACGATCTCGCCGATGTCACGCAGAACCAGGTCAGCGGCTTCCTCGTCGCCCTGCGCGAGGGCGGCGACGATCATCCGCCGCTCGCCGCGAGTTCCGCCGCGCGGTCGCTGATCGCCGTCCGCGGGCTGCACCGGTTCGCGGCCGCCGAGGGCGTGACGCCGGTCGACGTCGCGCGCGAGGTGCGCCCGCCCGCGCCCGCCAAGCGCCTGCCCAAGGCGCTGCCCGTCGAGCAGGTCATCGCGCTGCTCGAGGCGGCCGGGGGAGACTCGGACGCCGACACCCCGTCGCGTCTGCGCGACCGAGCGATGCTCGAGCTGCTGTACTCCTGCGGCGCCCGCATCTCCGAGGTCACGGCGCTCGATGTCGACGACATCGACGCGGAGTCCCGGTCCGTGGTGCTGCAGGGCAAGGGCGGCAAGCAGCGGGTGGTGCCCATCGGCCGGCCGGCGCTGGCGGCCCTGGACGCGTACCTCGTGCGCGGGCGCCCCGCGCTGGTGAAGCGCTCGAATCCGGCGCTGTTCCTCAACGTCCGCGGCGGCCGGCTCTCCCGGCAGTCCGCCTGGCAGGTGCTCGCCGCGGCGGCCGAGCGCGCCGGGATCGACACCGCGACCACGCACGTCTCGCCGCACACCCTGCGGCACTCCTTCGCCACCCACCTGCTCGAGGGCGGCGCCGACGTGCGCGTGGTGCAGGAGCTGCTCGGCCACGCCTCCGTCACCACCACGCAGGTGTACACGCTCGTGACCGTCAGCGCGCTCCGCGAGGTCTACGCCCAGGCCCACCCGCGGGCCCTGGGGTGAGGTGCACCGGCCCGTGGGGCGTCGATCCGTAGAATCGGCGGTCGCGCGCGCCGCTGCATCCGTCGATGCACAGCGCGCATTAGGGTGTGAGAGGAAGCAAGAAGGAGGTGGGCCAGTGGCGGCAGCGCCGGATGCGGAGAACCCGGGCCTGGACCTGGGGGAGCTGGAGCATCACCACGCGCCGAAGCCCACGGCCGAGGACGGCCTGGATGCCACCGGCCGGCCCCGCGTCGACTTCCCCGAGCCGACGCCCAAGACCACGCACGGCCCGGCCCGCGTGATCGCGGTGTGCAACCAGAAGGGCGGCGTCGGCAAGACGACGACCACCATCAACCTGGGCGCCTCGCTCGCCTCCTACGGGCGGCGGGTGCTGCTCGTCGACCTGGACCCCCAGGGCGCGTTGTCCGCGGGCCTCGGCGTCGCGCACCACGAGCTCGAGCTCACGGTGCACAACCTGCTCATGGAGTCGCGGATCTCCGCCGACGACGTGCTGCTGCGCACCCGGGTGGACGGACTGGACCTACTCCCGTCGAACATCGACCTCTCCGCCGCGGAGATCCAGCTGGTCAACGAGGTGGGGCGCGAGCAGACCCTCGGGCGCGCTCTGTACCCGGTCCTGGACCGCTACGACTACATCCTCATCGACTGCCAGCCCTCCCTGGGGCTGCTCACGGTGAACGCGCTGGCCTGCGCGAACCAGGTGCTCATCCCGATGGAGTGCGAGTACTTCGCGCTCCGCGGCCTCGCGCTGCTCACGGACACCGTCGACAAGGTCAAGGATCGCCTGAACCCCCGGCTGGGCATGGCGGGGATCGTGGTCACCATGTTCGATTCGCGGACGCTGCACTCGCGCGACGTGATGGCCCGCGTGGTCGAGGTCTTCGGCGACGCCGTGTACCACTCGGTGATCTCGCGGACCGTGCGTTTCCCCGAGACCTCCGTCGCCGGTGAGCCCATCACCTCGTGGGCGCCGAAGTCGTCCGGCGCCACCGCCTATCGCGCCCTCGCGCGCGAGGTCATCGCGCAGGAGACGTGACCGACACCGCGGCGGCGCCCGAGCCGATCGAAGCCGAGGTCCCGCTCGACCCCGCCCCCGCGGCGGCGTCGGACGCGGAGGCGTCGCAGGCCGGCTTCACCGTCAAGCTCGCCAACTTCGAGGGCCCCTTCGACCTGCTGCTGCAGCTGATCGGCGGGCGCCGCCTGGACGTCACCGAGGTGGCGCTGCACGTGGTGACCGACGAGTTCATCGCCTACACGAAGCACCTCGGCGCCGAGGCCGACCTCGACCAGACCACCGAGTTCCTCGTCGTCGCCGCGACCCTGCTCGACCTCAAGGCCGCGCGGCTCCTGCCCGCGGGCGAGGTCGAGGACGCCGAGGACCTCGCGCTGCTCGAGGCCCGCGACCTGCTGTTCGCCCGCCTGCTCCAGTACCGCGCCTACAAGCAGGTGGCGGAACTGATGGCCCAGCTGGAGGCGAAGGCGAACCGTCGGTACCCCCGGGCCGTGGGCCTCGAGCCGCGGTTCGAGGAGCTCGTGCCCCCGGTCCAGCTGGGCGTCACGCCCGAGCAGTTCGCGCTCGTCGCCGCGTCCGCGTTCACCCCCAAGCCGAAGCCGACCGTCGGCCTCGGGCATCTGCACGTGCCCAAGGTCTCGGTGCCGGAGCAGGCCCGCCTCATCGCGGCGAGGCTGCGGGAGCGGCCCGACCACTGGTGCGGGTTCGCCGAGCTCGTCGCCGACTGCGACTCCGGCATCGCCGTCATCGCCCGCTTCCTCGCGCTGCTCGAGCTGTACCGCGAGCGGGCCGTGCTGTTCGACCAGCCCGAGGCGCTCGGCGACCTCAAGGTGCGCTGGTCGGGCGAGAACGATGGCACGGTGGTGGGCGGGACCCGCGACGAGTACGACGAGACACCCGGCGACGACTGGCAGGAGGAACAATGAGCGAGCAGGCCGAGGATTTCGCCCTGGTCGAGGGCATGGAGCAGGACGAGCTCCGGTCGGCGCTGGAGGCGCTGCTGCTGGTGGTGGACGCGCCCGCGACCGCGGAGCAACTGGGCACCGCCCTCGAGGAGCCGGAGGAGCGGATCACCGCCGACCTGCGCACCTGGGCCGGCGAGCTCGCCGAGCGGCGTTCGGGCATGGAGCTGCGCGAGTCCGCGGAGGGCTGGCGGCTCTACAGCCGCGCCGAGTACGCGCCCTACGTCGAGCGGCTGCTCCTCGACGGGGTGCGCTCCAAGCTGACCCGCGCCGCGCTGGAGACCCTCGCGGTGATCGCCTACAAGCAGCCCGTGACCCGGTCGCAGGTGGGCGCGGTGCGCGGCGTCAACGTCGACGGGGTGATGCGCACGCTCGCCGCCCGCGGCCTGATCACCGAGGCGGGCACCGACTCCGGCGCCACGACCTACGCGACCACCGAACTCTTCCTCGAGCGGCTCGGCCTGAGCTCGCTCGACGAGCTGCCGCCGCTCGCGCCGCTGCTGCCCGAGGTCGACGTGATCGAGGACCTCAGTTCCCACCTCGACGAGGAGCCGCGGTTCGCCAAACTCGGCCGCAAGAGCGCCGACGTGATCGGATTCGATCCCGATGCCTGACCTCTCCGCCGTCCTCCGCGAGGCCTTCCCCGTCGGCGCCGCCGGCCCGACGGTGCGCCGCTGGTGGCCGCTCGTCCTCAGCGGGGCCGTCGCCGCGCTGACCGCGTGGGCCGCGACCGCGACCTGGTTCGGGCTGACCATCGGCCGGGTCGGGGTGCCGTTCGGATTCACGGGCACGGGACGGATGGTGCTCACCGGCGCCGAGGCGGACGCGGCGGTGACCGGCGGGTTCGGGCGTCCGGACGTGCTGGCCGACGGGGTGCTCCCGTGGGGGTACGCCACCGCCGGGCTCGCGATCGTCGCTCTGATCCTGGTGATCGTCGCCACGGTGCGTCCAGCCTTCGCCGCCCGCGGCCGCGCGTTCGCGAGCGGGCTCCTCGGGGTGGCCGCGGTCCTGTCGATCCTGGTGTGGATCTTCCCCGCCATGATGATGAGCGGGCTCGAGGACCTGACCGGCGGCGACGCGGGCGGCGACCCGCTGTTCTTCCCACCGAAGGGCGGTCTGGTGAGCACGATCGTGGTCACGTCCGCCGGGGCGGCGGTGCTGTTCATGGGCCGCCGGAACCGCCCGCTGAGCGCCGCCCGAACCGCGCCGCGCTGACGAATACCGATTTCGGCCGCGACCTGCGATCATGGAGGGATCATGAACAGACCCGCTCGCCGTGATGGCACACCGGACAGAAGCAGAACCAGCAAGCCGAAACAGGGCGCGAAGCCCCAGCAGAAGCAGGCGGGACGCCAGGGCGGCGTCCCCCGCCTCTCGAACGCCAAACCCGCACGCACGCAGAACGTCCCCGTGCGCGACCCCGATGATTGGGACGCGCCGGAGAAGACCCCGCACCCGGGCGGCGACAGCGACAAGATCCGCCTGCAGAAGGTGCTGGCCCAGGCCGGCGTCGCGTCGCGGCGCGTGGCCGAGGACATGATCGCCGACGGCCGCGTCGAGGTCGACGGTGAGATCGTGACCGAGCAGGGCCGCCGCGTGGACCCGAACGTCGCGGTCGTCCGCGTCGACGGCGTCCGCGTGCTCGTCAACGAGAACCTCGTGCACCTCGCGCTGAACAAGCCCCGCGGCTGGCAGTCGACGATGAGCGACGACATGGGCCGCCCCTGCGTGGGCGACATCGTGGCCGAGCGCGTCGCCGCCGGCCAGCGGCTCTTCCACGTCGGCCGCCTCGACGCCGACACCGAGGGCCTGCTGCTCATCACGAACGACGGCGATCTCGCGCACCGGCTGATGCACCCCTCCTACGAGGTGCCGAAGACGTACCTCGCGTGGGTGCAGGGCGAGGTGCAGCGCCGGCTCGGCAACACGCTGCGCTCCGGCGTCGAGCTCGAGGACGGCCCCGCGAAGGTGGACAAGTTCTCCGTGCTCGAGGCCTCCGAGGGCCGCTCGATGGTCCGCCTCGTGCTGCACGAGGGCCGCAAGCACATCGTGCGCCGGCTGCTGGCGGAGGTCGGTCACCCCGTCGAGCGCCTGGTGCGCACGCACGTCGGGTCCGTGGCCCTCGGCGATCAGCGCCCGGGCTCGCTGCGCGTCCTCGGCCGCGACGAGGTGTCGGCGCTGTACCAGGCGGTGGGACTGTGACTCTCGTGATCGCCATGGACGGCCCCTCGGGGACCGGCAAGTCGACGGTGGCCCGGCGCATCGCCGAGAACCTCGGCGCCCGCTACCTGGACACCGGCGCGATGTACCGTGCCGCGACCGTGTGGGCGCTGGAGCAGGAGGTCGACCTCACCGACCCCGCCGCGATCGCCGCGGCCACGGCGGACCTGCCGCTGGCCATGGGCTGCGACCCGCTGTCGGAGCAGGTCGAGCTGGACGGGATCTCGATTACCCGCCGGATCCGGGAGGACGACGTGACCGCGGCCGTCTCCGCCGTGTCCGCGGTCCCCGAGGTGCGCGAGCAGCTCGTGGACTACCAGCGCGCCATCGCCGCCGACGACGACTCGCCGATCGTGGTGGAGGGCCGGGACATCGGCACCGTCGTCTTCCCCGATGCGCCGGTGAAGATCTACCTGACGGCCTCGGCCCAGGCGCGCGCGCAGCGCCGCCACGCGCAGAACACCGAGCTGGGCCTCCCCAGCGACTACGACGAGGTGCTGGCGTCCGTGCAGCGCCGCGACGGCCTGGACTCGACGCGCAAGATCTCGCCGCTGCGTCCGGCCGACGACGCGATCGAGCTGGACTCGTCGGACATGAACCTGGAGGAGACCGTCGCGGCGGTGGCCGAGACGGCCGACCGCGCGCTGAGCGCCTCCCGCGATAAGGAGGTCACCCGATGAGTGACAACGAGCTCGAGTACGCCGGCGACGACGGCACCTGGGACGACGAGGGCGACTTCGCCGACTACGAAGGCGATTTCGCCGACCTCGAGGCGGAGGCCGCCGAGGCCGCCGCGAAGCTGCCGACGGTCGCCATCGTGGGCCGTCCGAACGTGGGCAAGTCGACGCTGGTCAACCGCATCCTCGGACGCCGCGAGGCCGTGGTCGAGGACATCCCGGGCGTGACCCGCGACCGGATCAGCTACGAGGCCAACTGGGCCGGACGACGGTTCCTGGTGCAGGACACCGGCGGCTGGGAGCCGGACGCGAAGGGCATGCAGCAGTCCATCGCCGCGCAGGCCGAGGTCGCCATGCGCACCGCCGACGCGATCGTCGTCGTCGTGGACGCGACCGTCGGCGCCACCGCGACCGACGAGGCCGTCGCCCGCGTGCTGCGCCGCTCGAAGGCCCCCGTCATCCTGGCGGCGAACAAGGTCGACGACCAGCGCACCGAGGCCGAGGCCGCGACCCTGTGGTCGCTGGGGCTCGGTGAGCCGCACACGATCTCGGCCGCGCACGGGCGGGGCACGGGCGACCTGCTCGACATCATCCTGGAGAAGCTGCCGGAGACGCCCCGCGAGGGTACCGGCGGCACCGGGCCGCGCCGCATCGCGCTCATCGGCAAGCCGAACGTCGGCAAGAGCTCGCTGCTCAACAAGCTCACCGGCGAGAACCGGTCGGTCGTCGACAACGTCGCCGGCACCACCGTCGATCCGGTGGACTCGCTCGTCGAGCTCGGCGGCAAGACGTGGAAGTTCATCGACACCGCGGGCCTGCGCAAGAAGGTCAACCAGGCCAGCGGACACGAGTTCTACGCCTCGCTGCGCACCAAGGGCGCGATCGAGGCCGCCGAGGTCGCGATCGTGCTCATCGACGCCTCCCAGCCGATCACCGAGCAGGACCTGCGGGTGCTGTCGATGGTGATCGAGTCGGGGCGCGCCCTGGTGATCGCCTACAACAAGTGGGACCTCGTCGACGAGGACCGCCGGTACATGCTCGAGAAGGAGATCGACCGGGAGCTCGTGCAGATCCCGTGGGCGCTGCGCGTGAACATCTCCGCCCAGACGGGCCGGGCGCTGCAGAAGCTGGTGCCCGCGATCGAGACCTCGCTCGAGTCGTGGGACAAGCGCATTCCGACGGGCCGCCTCAACAACTGGCTGCGCGACGTGATGGCCGCGACCCCGCCGCCCCTGCGCGGCGGCAAGCTGCCCAGGGTGCTGTTCGCGACCCAGGCCGCGACGCGCCCGCCGACGTTCGTGCTGTTCACCACCGGCTTCCTGGAGGCGGGCTACCGGCGATTCCTCGAGCGCAGGCTCCGCGAGGAGTTCGGCTTCGACGGCTCGCCCGTGCGGGTGAACGTGCGGGTCCGCGAGAAGCGCGCGAAGAAGTAGCGCCGTGACGGCGGTGGAGGTGCCGACCGCGCCCGTCCCGCGCCGCCAGGTGGCGGCGTGGTGCGCGTGGGACTGGGGGAGCGCCGCGTTCAACGCGGTGATGACCACGTTCATCTTCACCGTGTACTTGACCGGTGCCGTCGGCGAGGACCTCCCGGGCCCGATCAGCGCCACCAGCTGGCTGTCGTGGGCGATGGCCGCCGCGGGCGTGGTCGTGGCGCTGACGGCGCCGGTCCTGGGTGGGCGTGCCGACGCCGCGGGCCGGCGGAAGTTCTCGCTCGCCGTGTGGAGCGCCGTGGTCACGCTGTGCACGGCCGCGTGCTTCTTCGTGCGCGACGAGTACCAGTACCTGTGGCTCGGCCTGCTGCTGCTCGCCGTGGGGACCGCCGCCTTCGAGCTGGCGAACGTGCCGTACTACGCGATGCTGCGGCAGGTCTCCACGCCGAAGACGATCGGCCGGGTGTCCGGGATCGGCTGGGCGTGCGGCTACTTCGGCGGCATCGTGCTGCTGCTGATCTGCAACTTCGGCTTCATCGCGGGCGACGGGCCGACTCGTGGGTTCCTCGACGTGCCCACCGAGGGCGGGCTGAACATCCGGCTCGTGGCCCTGTTCGCGGCGGCGTGGTTCGCGATCTCCGCGTTGCCGGTGCTCTTCCTCGTGCCGGAGCTCCCCGCGGACCCGAGCGCGGCGCCCCGCCGCGGGCTTGCCGGGGCCTACCGCGACCTGTTCGCGACGATCGGCTCGCTCTGGCGCGCGGACCGCAACGTCGTGTGGTTCCTCGTCGCGTCGGCGGTGTTCCGCGACGGGCTCGCGGCGACCTTCACCTTCGGCGCGGTGCTCGCACACAGCGTGTACGGGATGAGCGAGTCGACGGTGCTGCTGTTCGGCGTGGCCGCCAATGTCGTGGCCGCGCTGGGCGCGGTGATCGCCGGGCGGTTCGACGACCGGATCGGCCCGAAGCCCGTGATCGTGACCTGCCTCGCGGGCATGCTGATCGCGGGCACCGTGCTCCTGTTCGTCAGTGGCGAGACCATGTTCTGGGTCTTCGGGCTCATGCTCACGGTGTTCGTCGGCCCGGCCCAGTCCTCGGCGCGCAGCATGCTCGCGCGGATGACGGTTCCCGGCCGCGAGGGCCAGATGTTCGGGCTGTACCAGACCACCGGCCGCGCGGCCTCGTTCCTCGGACCCGCGCTGTTCGGGCTCTTCGTCTGGGTCTTCGGCACCGACCGCGCCGGCATCGGCGGGATCATCCTGGTCCTCGCGCTGGGGCTGGTCCTGCTCCTGCAGGTGCAGCCCGCCCGTGATCGCGCGCTCGCCTGAGCGGTCACCGGTGTACGGCGTCGATGGCCTGCTGGTGTGTGAAGCCCAGTTCCATGGCGGCGGCGAGATAGTTGCGAGCCAGGCGGTGCAGGTCCTCGGTGGGCGGCGCGACGGTGGCGGCGGGCGGCGTGAGTACGTGCGTGCCGCGCCCGCGACGCGACTCCACCCAGCCCTGGGCCTCGAGGTCGCGGTACGCCCGCCCGACGGTGCCGACCGCCACGTCGAGGTCTCGGGCCAGCTGCCGCAGCGGGGGGAGCCGGTCGCCCGGCTGGAGTCCACCCGAGGCGATCACGCCGGCGATCTGTCGCCGGATCTGTTCGTACGGCGGCAGCGGATCGTCGGCGCGGACCACGATGGCGGGCCCGGTCATGGCCGGACTTCCTCAAGCCGGACCGCCGCCGTCCCGGTCCTTCGAGTGCGAGAGGGGATCAAGAAGGCGAGGAACGCCCAGATTCCGAGGGCGAAGCCCATCGCGGCTCCCGCCGGGAAGGCGAAGCGGCCGATTGCCCACAGGGGCGAGTCCTCCGCCGAATGCGCGACCTGGAGGGCGGCCTCGATGAGCGACCAGCCCATCACGACCAGGAGGAACCCTGTGGCCATGGCGGTTGCGGCGATCGTGCGGGTGGAGATGCCCACGCGGAGCGCGATGTCGAGTTCGGCCTGGTCAAGGGCGCCCCACTTCCGGGCGCCGATCACGGTGATAGCCGCGAGCAGCGTCGACACGACGATCGCGAGTGCTGCGGGAATCGCGTAGAACGACCCGGTGAACGGTGTCGTGATCTCGACGCCGCCGTATTCCCCGGGCGAGGCGAAGGCGCGGGGCAGGCCGGCTTCGTCCGGAGACGCGGTGACACAGCCGATCGCAGCGAACGCCAATGCGGCCATGACCCCGATCACGGTGGCCACGAGGAGCTTGCGCGGAGCGGTGACGTCGATCGTCCGCGGTGAGAGTGATGCGACCCGAACGGATTCGCGTGCGCGGACTGCCGAGCCGATGATTCCCGTGGCGGCCCCGAGGCCGAGCTGCAGGACGATGAGCGCGGCAGGGAACGCGAGGAGA
This sequence comes from Tsukamurella hominis, assembly GCF_965137015.1. Taxonomy (NCBI): domain Bacteria; kingdom Bacillati; phylum Actinomycetota; class Actinomycetes; order Mycobacteriales; family Tsukamurellaceae; genus Tsukamurella; species Tsukamurella hominis. The sequence goes on from NZ_CBCRZG010000017.1 coordinate 21,981, forward strand.
AGTCCTCGTCCCAGTCGGTCGTCGACGATGAGTGTCGTCGCCGTGGCGACGGCGAGCAGCGAGGCGACGCCGAGTGCGGCCGCTACCGAGCGGGACGCTCGGCGGGCTTCCGGGGTGCGCGGGGCGGCGGCGTCAGTGGTGACCAGCACGTAGATCACGCGGATGACCACGGCGGCGATCGCGAGCGGGATGAGGGGCAGGAGGAAGATGCCGATGAACATGGGTCAGTTCTCCTTGGGAGCGTCGCGCCACTGCGACCGGAGATCGGCGACCGGGGTCTCCGATGCGAATCGGGCTTTATCGAACGGTGTGGTCGTGATGCGGATACCGGTGTCGCTGTTGATGACGAGCACGCTTCCCAACTTGTCGCGCAGGCCGTCGGTGCGAGCGAAGGACCGAGCGAGTGTTGACGCGCCGTCCCTGGTGCCGTCAGGGCCGACGCCCGGGCCGCACATCTCGATCGTGAGCGCGATTCGTCCGTCCGCCGACTGCTCGGCGCTGAAGGCGCCGCTGAAGTTGACGGGTTGTTCGAGTTCGGCGAGCCCCTGTCCGGCGCGCTTGATCGCTGGGCCGATGCCCTCGTTGAACACGATGAAGTCCCCACCTGCGCACTCCGGCAGGGCCACCAGGGTGCCCGACACCGGGTACTTCGTCACCGTCGTGCTCAATCCGCAGCCGGCGAGGGCGAGGCCCGCGAGGACGACCGCGGGAGCGGCGATCAGGGAGCGACGCATTTTGACTCCTTGTGTCGTGTGTTTGATACAAGGAGTTGATCACAGCGCCGGGCAATGTGTCAACTGTTTAGAACAATGCCTCCTCGTCTCGAGGCTGTGCTCGGCGCCGCGTGGGGGACGATCCGGCCCGGATGGCGCGCCATGGGGGAATCGGTGTTCAGACGGGGAGAATTGGCGTCTGACGGGGGATTCGGCGTCGCGCGGGGGTAGGCCGAGCCCCCACCGAGCGTGCGGCGTCCGGTGGGGGAGCGAACGCTCGAGTCGCGGCTCGGTGCCGCGCGGGGGACAAACGAGATCGAGGTCGAGTCGACCGTCAACCCACCGCGCACACCCCCGGCCCATCAGCCGCTGGCGATGGGCCGGGGTCGGTGCGGCGGGGTCAGCGCGGCGCGGTCGCCGACGCGGAGGGAGCAGCGGGCTTCGACGTCGCGCCCGGCTTCGCCGGCGTGCCCGGCTTCACTGCGTCCGCGCCGGGCGGCAGAACAGCTGCCACGGCGGGGTAGTCCACCGACAGGCGCAGGTTCAGCACCGGGCCGTTCGGAGTGTTCGGCATCGCCTTGCGCACGTTGTCCATCAGCTGCGACAGCTGGATCCCCACGCCGGTCGCGCTGCCGTTCGGGAACGCGGCGAGGATCGGCTGCAGCAGGCTGACCAGCATCGGCGACGCGGTCTTCAGTCCCTCGAGTGCCTGGGGAGTGAGGATCGCTTGCAGGCCGGCGACGAGGCCGGTGCGCTCGTCGTTGAGCCCGTCCTGCACGGCGAGGGTCTTCTTGCTGTCGCCGTTGTGGAGCGGCCGGTGGTCGAGGCCCGCCTGGAACGCCGGGATCATCGCGGCGAGCGCGGGATCGGCGGCCTGGAGGGCGGCGACCACCGTCGGGAAGGTCTGGGCGGTGGAGAGGCGCTGCGTGTCCTTCATCGTCTGCGCCACGCTGCCGAGCGCGGTGAGGAGCGGCAGCATCGCCTTCGACGAGGCGTCGACGTTCAGCAGCACCTGGCTCATGTGCGGCCGCAGGGCATCGTCGTTCACGTCGCCGAGGGTGGTGATCATGTTCGAGACGGTGTTGTCGGTGATCCGGCGGGTCGGGGCGAGTTCGGCGCCGTTCTGCAGGGCGCCGCCGCCCTCGTGCGGGGTGAGGATCACCTCGGAGACGCCGAACAGGTTGCCGGCGGAGAACGCCGCCTCGACGTTGTTGGTGAGGGTCCGGCCCTGCGGGCCGTCGAGGCGCAGGGTCACGCCCTGCTGTGCGTTCCCCAGCGACCTGATCTCGCTGACGGAGCCCACGTCGATGCCCTGGATCCGCACCTTGGCGCCCTCGACGATCCCGGCGGCCACGGTCGGTGTCCGGAGGGTGAAGGTGAAAACGTCCTGCGGACGCAGCGCCTGCACTCCCCAGGCCGCGAGGGCGATCAGCGCCAGGCACACGCTGAACGCGACGCCGCGCCGCCGCAGCTGGGCGGGCGACGGGGAGAAGCCGGGCACGGGAGCAAGATCCACAGATAGACAAATTATCCGTAGCTGTCTGAAATCCATGCTCCGACGGGGCCCTTTGTGCCCACACTCACGTCGCGCGTCGACCTGTGACGGCCGCCACTGCGCGCTCGTCGGCGCCCGGAGTGAGCTAGTCGATCTGCCCGACGGGCGTGCGCTTCTCCGCCTGGAAGGCGTCCTCGGCGCGGCCACGCGCCCAGTAGCCGGAGATGGAGAGTCGCTCGCGCGGCACCTGGAGCTCGCGCAGCACCTTGCGGATCGCCTTGATCGACTCGCGCTCGCCGTGGACGAAGGCGTGCGCCGTGCCGCGGTCCGCGGGCCAGTCCGCGACCGCCACCTGCCGCGCCAGGAAGTCGACGTCGGTCACGTCGGGGTTGACGGCCCAGCGGACATCCACGCCCGACGGTGCCGTCAGCGCGATCCGGTCGGAATCGCTCTCGACCTCGATGATCGCGGCGCCCCGCGCGTCGGCCGGGAGGGCCTCCAGGGCAGCGGCGATCGCGGGCACCGCCGAGAGATCGCCGGCCAGGAAGTGCCACGAGGCCCCGGGGTCGGGGGAGTAGGCGCCGCCCGGTCCCATGATGGTGATCGTGTCGCCCGGCTGCGCCCGCCGCGCCCACGGGCCGGCCAGTCCCTCGTCGCCGTGGACGACGAAGTCGATCGCGATCCGGCGCTCGGCGCGGTCGAAGGACCGCACGGTGTAGGTGCGGGTCGCGTCGCCGAAGGCGAGCTTGACGTAGGCGTCCGTGCTGGGCAGGCCGGGGAGTTCGGGGTCGCCGAAGGAGGCGAGGCTCTCGCCCTCGGCTATCACGCGGACGAGGTGAGCGCCGATCGCCTCGGTGAGCACGACCGTGGCCGCGTAGGTCGGCCGCGCGCGGCGAGCGGGGGTGGGGGAGCTTTCAGTACGCGTTTCAGTCACGACCTCCACCGTACGCCTCAAAAGTTAGGGTCGCCTAATCGTCTTGAATCCGGAGTGGCTTTGCTATTCAGAACGCTCCGATACCCGCGCGGCCGGGACTAGCATCTCCCACCATGAGTGCAGATGCCCCGAACGGCAAGGACCTTCGCAAGCGCGTCTCCCGCTCCGCCCAGGCGGGATTCACTCCGGACGGCCGCGACCCCGTCGACATCATCCGCGAGCAGAACAGCACTCGGATCCAGGAACTGGTGCCGGAGCGGATCGCCCGGATGCTGCACTCGCCGTTCTCCTTCTACCGCGGCGGGGCGGCGCTCATGGCGCACGATCTCGCGGGGGAGGCGAACACCGGTGTCACCGTCATGAGCTGCGGCGACGCGCACATCTCGAACTTCGGCCTGTTCGCCTCGCCGGAACGCCGACAGCTGTTCGACGTCAACGACTTCGACGAGGCGGGCAACGCGCCCTGGGAGTGGGACGTCAAGCGCCTCGCGGCGAGCGTGAAGATCTCCGCCCGCGAGAACGGCTACACCGAGGATCAGGCGAGCAGCGCGGTCGTCAAAGCGGCGGGGGCGTACCGGACCACGCTCGCGGGCCTCATGGAGCAGGGCGCCGTCGACCGCTACTACCAGTCCGTCGACGTCGACCGGCTCACCGCGCAGGCCGCCGACGACCAGTCGCTCAAGGATCTCATCGAGCAGACCGCGAAGAAGGCGCGCAAGCGGACCTCGGCGCGCATGGTCGAGAAGATCACCGCGACCAGCGAGGACGGCGAGCCGCACATCGTCGCCGACCCGCCCACGCTGGTGCCTGCCCCGGCGAAGCTCGTGGAGGGCTTCGAGGGTCTCTACGCGCAGTACCTGGACACCATCCGCGCCGACGCCGCGCAGCTCCTCGGGCAGTTCCGCGTGCTCGACTGGGCACTGCGCGTCGTCGGTGTCGGCAGCGTCGGCACCCGCTGCTTCATCGTGCTGCTCGGTCGCGACGTCCCGGGCGGCGGCACCGAGACCCTGTTCCTCCAGGTCAAGGAAGCCGCGCAGTCCGTCCTGCAGACCTACGGCAGGCTCGGCCCGTCGACGATGCCGCCCCGCGCGCCGAAGACGGGCGCGCAGGCCTGGCGCGTCGTCGCCGGGCAGCAGATCCTGCAGGCGCAGTCCGACTCCTTCCTCGGCTACACCCCGACGGTGCGCGGCAAGGACTTCTACTGGCGCCAGTTCCGGGACATGAAGGGCTCCGTCGTCCCCGAGCTGCTGACGCACGACCAGTTCGAGCGGTACGGCCAGGCGTGCGCCGCGGTCCTCGCCCGTGCCCACGCGCAGTCGCCGGGCGCGGCCACCGCCTCGGCCTATCTGGGCAAGTCGACGGAGTTCGAGGAGGCGGTCGCGACGTTCGCCACCGCCTACGCCGACCAGAACGAAAAGGATTACGCCGCAGTGCAGGCCGCCGTCAAGGCGGGGGTCCTGCCCTGCGCCGATACGGGCGTCGGACAGTCTTAGCGCGACCTTGACGGCGCCGGACCTTCCGCCCGCGCCCCGGCCCGCGTAGACCGGTAGGCGTGACTCTGATGGAGGTACTGCCCTCACTCGCCCGCGCCGGCATCGCCCGGTCCTTCGATCCCACGATCTGGCCCGACGGCACCGCGATGGACGGCGACGACGTCCTCATCGCCGGCGTCCCGGCGGCCGCGCTGGCAGACGGCGGACCGTCGGCCTACCCCGTGGTGGTGAGCCGCATCAGCCGGCTCGTGCGCTCGGGCCCCGTGGTCCTGTGCGACGTCGCCGGGGAGTTGCCGCCGCACGCGAGCCTGGCCGATGTCGCCTGGCCGGGCGCCCGGCTCGCCGGGGCCCGCATGCGGCAGCTCCTGGTGCGCGGCGCCGACGGTAGGAGGCTCGCCGCCCGGGTCGAGGTTCCCGCGGACGTCCCCGTGGACGCGCCGATCGCCCTGGCTCTCGCGCTGCCGCACGGCCTCGCGACGCCCGGCTCCCGGGCCTGGTGGCCCGCCGCGGACGCGCACCGGGGCCTCGAGCGCCTGGCCTGAGCGGCGTCCCCGTCGGGGGAGCGAGCCCGGTCGATTAGGCTTCGTGCGTGCACAATTTCCGCGATGCCGCGGGCGTGGACGGCTACCCCGCCGACGGGGGCCGGATGCGCCGGGGCCTGCTCTTCCGCTCCAGCGCGCTCGACGCCGACGCGATCGATCCCGCCCGCCTCGCGGAGGCCGGCCTGGCGGACGTCTTCGACCTCCGCATGACCGTGGAGGTGACGCCGAAGCCCGACGTCGTGCCCGACGGTGCGCGGTACGTGCGGCTCAACGTGATCGGTGACGACGTCGAGCTCGGCGCGCTGGATCCCACGTCGCTCAAGGACGCCGCGGGCGCCCGCGAACTGCTCTCCGACGTCTACCGCATGTTCGTCACCGAGGAGAACGCCCGCGCGCAGTTCGCGGCGCTCGTGCGTGCGGTCGCCGACGAGGAGCGGCCGCAGGTCTTCCACTGCACCGCGGGCAAGGACCGCACGGGCTGGGCCGCGGCGCTCGTGCAGCGGATCCTCGGCGTCTCGCCCGACGACGTGATGGCCGATTACCTGCTGACGAACGAGTACTCCGCGGCCGTCATCGACAAGATCGCGGCCGGGGCGGCCGCCGAACGCGGCGAGGCGGTCGGCGAGGCCGCGCGGGTGCTGGCGGGTGTCTTCCCCGAGGCGCTGACCGCGGCCTTCGACGAGGCCGACGCCCGGTACGGCGGCTTCGACGGGTACGTGCGCGAGGGCCTCGGAATCGATGACGCCGTCGTCGCCCGGCTGCGCGCGAAGCTCGTCGCGTAGCGCGGGCTCCTAGCCGAGCTTGCGGCCGCGGGTCGAGAACCGCCCGTCGTCCTGGGTGAAGCCCGCGGAGTCGACGGAGCACTGCAGCCCGCCGTCGCTCAGCGCGGTGCAGGACGCGCCGTGCACCGAAAGCCGGGCGCCCGCGGGCAGCTCCCGGGGGCGCTCCTGCACCGTTAGTGTGTCGAGGTAGCGCCAGCCGCGCTCCGTGATCTCGACGGCCTCGGGCCGGACCGCCCGATTCTTCACCGTGATCCGGGTGCCCGCCGGCGCGGAGATCCCGCACCGCACCGTGGTCGGGTCCGACGCCACGGTGCAGACCCGCTTGCCGCCGTCGTAGCGGTACAGGAACGCGTACCCGCCGCCGTCCGTGCGGTAGCGGTCGGCGTCCACCGCCGGTTCCGCGGCCGCGGGCACGGCGACCACGAACGCGCCGACGACCATCGCCGACACCAGGAGAGCACGCTTCATGCACGCCACTGTAGCGCGCGTGCACCGCGGCTACCAGGGCTAACGGCCGGGCACGCGCACGATCCGGTCGTCGCCGGGGCGCGGGTCGCCGCGCCCGTCGGTGTTGTTGGTGAGGATCCACGCGGAGCCATCCGGCGCGCGCACGACGTCGCGCAGGCGACCGAGGCTCTCGCGGTACTGCTCCGTCGCCGTGGCGGTCGCGGCGAGCGGGACCGTCCGCAGCCGCTCGCCGCGGAGGTTCGCGATGAGCAGATCGGAGCCGACGACCGCGATCCCGCTCGGGCTCGCGGACGACGTCGACCACTGCTGCAGCGGATCCACGAAGCCTTCGCGGCGCCCGATGCCCTCGACCTCCGGCCAGCCGTAGTTCGCGCCCGGGCGGATGAGATTGAGCTCGTCCCAGGTGTTCTGGCCGAACTCGCTGGCGTACAGGGCGCCGTCGGACGCCCAGGCCAGGCCCTGCGCGTTGCGGTGGCCGAGGCTGTAGACGAGCGAGTCGGGGAACGGATTGTCGGCGGGACGGCCCCCGTCGGGCGTCATCCGGAGGATCTTGCCGCCGAGCGCGCGCGGGTCCTGTGCGTCGTCGGGCCGTCCCGCGTCGCCGACGGTGGCGTACAGCATCCCGTCGGGCCCGAAGGCGATGCGCCCGCCGTTGTGGATCGACGCCGCGGGCAGGCCGGTGAGGATCGTCCGCGCGGGCCCCAGCGTGCGCGATCCCGGCGCGCCCTGCAGCGGCATCCGGACGATCCGGTTGTCGTCCGCGGTGGTGAGGTACGCGAACAGGTCGCCGTCGCGGACGGCGATCCCCAGCAGGCCGCCCTCGCCGCGCGCCGCGACCCCGTCGATCCGGCCGACCTCGCGCGGCTTCCCGTCGACGATCTCCACGATCCGCCCGCGGTCCCGCTCGCTGACCAGGGGAGCACCGTCGGCGAAGGCGATCGACCAGGGCGCGTCGAGGCCTGTGGCGATCGTGTCGTCGACCGCGGGCCCGGCACTCGGGCTCGGTGCCGCGGTCTCCGACGGTGCGCCGCCGCACGCTGCGAGGGGGAGCGTCGCGAGCAGCGCGATCGCAACGCCGCGGTGCCGGATCGGGGTGCGCATGGGTCCACAGTAGGGCGGAACGTCCGGTTTCACCGGCGTTGCGACTGCGTTCAGTGCTTCACTGGGCGGGTGGACGCGCTGACCGGATTCGTGGGCTGGGTCCCCTTCGCTGAGCTGCCCTCGGCCGACGTGCCGCGTGGCCCGGGCGTCTACGTGGTGGTGCGGCCGTCCGACGCGCCGCCCGCCTTCCTGGACGTGTCGCCCGCCGGTCACTGGAAGGGGAAGGATCCGACGGTGCCCGTCGCCGAGCTCGAGCGGCGCTGGGTGGCGGGGGAGCGGGTCGTCTACATCGGCAAGGCGGGTGCCGGCCGTCGCGGGCGCCGCGGTCTGCGCAAACGACTCGACGAGTACCGCCGCTACGGGGCGGGCGAGCGGGTCGGGCATTCCGGCGGCCGCCGGATCTGGCAGCTCGCAGACCACGGCGACCTGCTCGTCGCGTGGTGCGAGACCGCGGACGACGCCGCCGCACCCACCGAGAGCGCCATGCTCGCCGGCTTCGAGGCGCAGCACGGGTGCCTGCCGTTCGCCAACGCGCGGCACTGAGCACCGGCACCGACCACCGAGTGCAGGCGATTTCTCGTCCGCGCGACGCATGGGGTAATCTCCTACAGCACCGCGAGAGCGGCCACGGGCTGTGGCGCAGCTTGGTAGCGCACCTGACTGGGGGTCAGGTGGTCGCAGGTTCAAATCCTGTCAGCCCGACCAGAAGTCCCGAGACACACAGTGTCTCGGGACTTTCCTGGTTTCCGGGGCGAGCCGCTCCGCGTCGATGGAATCCCCGATCGCTGCGCGGGGTTGGCCCTGACATGAGCGACGAACGAGAGAACGGGCACGCACTCTGGGTCTCGGCGCATCCGCGGGCGGAATCGCTGACGGCGACGCTGCGCGGCGCGGGGGTGGGGCGGCTCCGGGCGGACGGCTGGTCGGTCGACGTCGCCGACCTGTACGCCGAGGGCTTCGACCCGGTCCTGGTCGACGAGGGCGGCGCGGACGTGCGCGCCGAGCAGCGCCGTCTCCTCGCCGCCGATCTCGTGGTACTGCAGTTCCCGCTGTGGTGGTACGGCCCGCCGGCGATGCTCAAGGGTTGGATCGACCGGGTCTTCGAGCGGGGCTTCGCCTACGACGTGCCGGATCCGGCCACCGGCCGCAACCGCAAGTACGGCGACGGTGGCCTCGCCGGCCGGAGGGCGCTGGCCGTCGTCACCGCCGGTGACCGGGCGAATTCGATCTCGCCGCGCGGGATCAGCGGAGACGTCGAGGACCTGTTCTGGCCGCTGCTGCACGGCACCTTCTGGTACACCGGCATGGAAGCGCTTGCACCGCATCTGATCACGGACGTCCACGGGATCGATGCCGACGGTGTGCGTCGCCTCGCGGACGGTCTCGCCGAGCGGCTCGGCACCGTCGGGACCGAGGAGCCGATCCCGTACCTGCCCATGACGGACGAGTACTACGACCATTCGATCGCCCTGCATCCGCACGTCGCGGCAGGGCTGGCGGGAGGGCCGGCGCACCGGCACCGGTCATAGGCCGTGCAGCGCCGCGAACGGGTCCTGCGTGGAGTCCGTCCGGTGGTCGAGCTCGGCCATGGCCACGGCGACGCCGGCGACCTCGTCGCCGCAGAGCGCCCGGATGAGGGCGACCGTCATGTCCATCCCCGCGGCCACGCCCGACGAGGTCCAGCGGTCGCGGTCCTCCACCCACCGGGCGTGCGGAACCCACTCGACGGTGCTGCCGAAGGTCTCGACCCAGCGGAACGCGTACTTGTTCGACGTCGCGCGGTAGCCCTCGAGCAGGCCCGCCGCCGCGAGCAGCGCGGAGCCGGTGCATACGGACGTCACCAGCCGGGCGGCGGTGCCGTGGCCGCGCAGCCAGGCGAGGAAGGCATCGTCGGTGATGACCTCGCGGGTGGCGAGGCCGCCCGGGACCAGGATGATGTCCGGCGCGGGCGCCGCGGCGTAGGTGTGGTCGGAGTTGACCGTGACGCCCTGCGAACTGCGCACGGGCGACTCGCCGGGAGCGAGGAAGGTGACCGAGAAGTGCTCCGGCAGCAGGCCGAACAGCTCGACGGGGCCGAAGACGTCGAGCAGCTCGAAGCCGTCGAACAGGACGATCTGGACGGAGCGCGGGGCGGCCATGACCCGACCGTACGGGAGCCGCGGGCGGGCGGCCCGGAGCCGCCGCATGCATGATGGGCGCATGAGTCTTTCCGACAAGGTCACCGAGCTCGGCGCGTGGGGTCTCGAGAACGGGCATCGCGCCCTGCTCGCGATCACCGGCGGCCGCTTCCCCAAGCGCGTGCTCGGCATGCAGACCCTGGAACTGCACACCATCGGCCGGAAGTCCGGGCAGCGTCGCTCGACGATGCTCACGGCGCCGATCTACGGGCCCGACCGCGTCGTGGTGGTCGCCTCCAAGGGCGGGCACTCGGACAACCCGGACTGGTTCAAGAACCTGGCGGCGAATCCCGACGTGGAGATCACCGTCGACGAGGTCACGAGCCCGTGGACCGCCAAGGCCGCCGACCCGGCCGAGAAGGCGCAGCTCTGGCCCCAGATCACCAAGGCCTACAGCGGCTACGAGGGCTACCAGAAGCGCACCGACCGCGACATCCCCGTGGTGGTGCTGACCCCGCGCTGACGCATCGCCGAATCACCCGTATCGATCCGGGGCCCGGGCTACCGTTCCGGACATGACGAATCAGCGTGTGAAGAAGTTCGCCACTGCGTTCGCGGCGCCCGCGGTCGTGGTCCTCGGCGTCACCGGGTGCTCCCAGTCGACGGGCGGCGAGCCGGTCGCAGCGGGCACCCCCTCCTCGACGGCGGTGGCGACGTCGGCCGCCTCGACCGCGGCCAGGCCCGGCGAGTGCGCGCCGGTGTCCGGCCGCGTGCTGACGCTGCCGACGAAGGCGGCGGGGGAGCCCACGCTCGGCTTGCCGCAGCCGACCGGATGGGAGCGGGAGACCTCCCAGGACTCCGACGTGATCCGCGGCGCCATCGTCAACAAGGAACTGGTCAGCGACGCCTTCGCCGCGAACGCGGTGATCACGCTGGAGAACGCCAAGGGCATGACCGCCCAGCAGGCGCTCGACTCCCAGGTGGACTCGCTGCGCCAGGGCCTCAAGGTCACGGGCCTGCAGCCCGTGCCGGGCACCCTCTGCGGTTACCCGAGCACGACCGTCACGTACACGATGCCCGGCAGCACGCCGAACCATCAGTCGACCACCCTCGCGGTCTCCATCCCCGACGGCGTGACCCTGTGGTCCGTCACCGTCACCGTCCAGTCCAAGATGCCCGACGATCCGCTCTACCGGCGCGACGCGCAGGCGATCCTGACGGGGCTGCAGATCACGAAGTGAACTGAGGGTCCCGCCCGATGAAGGCCATCAGCGAGGTCACCTCGTCGGTCCCTGCCGGAACCGGGATCGGGGCGCCGAACTGGCCCGACTCCTGCAGCATCGGCCCCATCGACTCGAGCCCGCTGTGCAGTGCCTTCGCGAACGCCGGATCGAGATCCGGCGTGATGCCGTTCGAGCGACCCAGATCCCAGGTGTGCATGAAGACGTCGGCGGTGTAGAACTGGTCGACCAGCGCGTCCAGCGGCTTCTCCCCGAACATCTGCGTGGTGAGCACCCGCGACGCGTCCGGCGCGTCGAGCAGGGCCTGTACCGCCTCGGTCAGCTGGCCGAAGGCGGCCACCGGCTCTGCCGCGTCCGACGGGGCGCCGGGCAGCTCCACACCGTTCATGGCGAGGAACCCGGGCAGCCACTCCACGAGGTGGCCGACCACCTCGCGGGCCTTCCACTCCGGGACGGGCGTCTGCGCGTCCCAGTCGGTGATCGCGCCGGCGACACCGGCGAAGGTGGCCGCCGCGGCGCGGTGCCGTTCGGCGGGGGAGAGCGTGCTGAGTTCAGTCATGGCGCCACTCTGGCACGGGCCACCGACAGGCGCGTGGCCTACCGTGAACATCCGTGACCGAACACCTGAGCATTCCCACCGCCGCGGGCTCCTTCGACGCGATCGCCGCCGGCCCCGAGGACGGGCGGCCGGTGCTGTTCCTGCACGGCTTCCCCGAGGCCGCGATCGCCTGGCGGTACCAGGTCGCGGTGTTGGGGGAGCGCGGATTCCGTGCCGTCGCCGTCGATCAGCGCGGCTACTCGCCGGGAGTGCGGCCCGAACGGCCCGCCGAGTACGGGATCTCCGAGCTGATCGGCGATGTGGTGGCGATCGCCGACGCCCTCGGTTGGGAGCGGTTCGACCTCGTCGGGCACGACTGGGGCGGCGCCGTCGCGTGGTGGACCGCCACCGACCATCCCGACCGGCTGCGGTCGCTCGCCGTCGTCTCCACGCCCCACCCGGCGGCCCTCGCCGTCGCGCTGACGACGGACGAGGACCAGGCGAACCGCTCCCGCTACATGACGGAGTGGCGTGCCACGCCGGCCACGGAGAACGCCATGCTCGTCGACGACGCCCGAGCGCTGCGGCAGATCTTCGGGCGCGACGTGCCACGGGACGCCGTCGACGACTACGTCCAGCGCCTGCAGGAGCCGGGCGCCCTCACCGCCGCCCTGAACTGGTACCGCAGCGGCCGCCCGCCGGCCGCCCTCGGCACCGTCGACATCCCGGTCCTGTACGTATGGCCGACCGAGGACGTGGCCTTCGGCGACGTGGCCGCCCTCGGGACCGCCGCGCACTGCAGCGGGCCGTACCGGTTCGAGATGCTCGAGGACGTCTCGCACTGGGCGCCCGAGCAGGCGCCGGAAGCGATCACGGGCCTGCTGCTCGAGCACCTCGACGCGACCTGACTCGGCGTTACCCGGGGATGATCTCCGGCGAGTGGGTCACCGGGCAGTTCAGGGACGCCGCGATGTAGCACTGCTCGCCGGCGTCGTGGTGCAGCGCCCGCGCCAGCTCGGCGTCGGCGCCCGGGGCGAGGACCACCCGCGGCCGGAGGTCGATGGAGGTGAATCGCCCACCGGCGCCGGGGGTCTCGACCATCGTGCCGACGGCCGCGTCCACGTAGTCCACCACCACGACGCCGCGCACCGCGCACAGCGCGAGGTACGAGAGCATGTGGCAGTTCGCGGCCGCCGCCACGAGCAGTTGCTCAGGGTTCCAGAGCGCGGGGTCGCCGCGGAAGTGCGGGTCCGCCGAGGCGGCGATCGATGCCGCCGCCGCGGAGCTGAGCCGGTGTTCCCGCGGGTAGGAGCGGTAGTCGGCCGTGCCCTCGGGCGAGGACCATTCGATTTCGACGGAGTAAGTGTGCGCGTTCACCCCGCAATCGTCCCCCTGTTGTGTATCTAATGGGGAGCATGTTGCACAGGCGAAAGAAGTCCACCACCGTCCGGGTCGTCAGCGCGATGGCGGCCATGAGTCTCGTCGCGGCGGGCTGCGGCACGTCGGGCGACGACGCGGCGTCGTCGAGCACGGCCGCCGGCTCGTCGTCGAACGCCGCGCCCAGCAGTGTCGATCGTCCCGCTCCCGCGGGCGGGGCCGACGACGCCGGCGCCACGGAGAAGGCCCGCGCGCTGGCGGACGCGGTCACCCTCGACGGTGCGGTCAAGCACCTGGAGGCGTTCCAGGACATCGCGAACCGCAACGGGGGCAACCGCGCCCTGGGCTCGCCCGGCTACGAGCAGAGCGTCGAGTACGCCGAGAAGGTGCTCCGCGATGCCGGCTACACCCCGCAGCGCCAGGAGTTCTCGACCGCCGTCTGGTCCGCGTCCAAGGTCGACGTGCAGGCCGCGGGCGCGCCGGTGAAGGCCGCGGCGCTCTCGTTCTCGGGCGCCACCGAGGGCACCGTCACCGCCAAGGCCGTGGTCACCGGCACGCAGGGCTGCACCGACGCCGACCTCACCAAGGTCACCGCCGGGTCGATCGCGGTGGTGCAGCGCGGCAAGTGCACCTTCGGCGAGAAGTACAAGGCCGCCGCTGCGAAGGGCGCCAAGGCGCTGGTCATCACCAACAACCAGGCCGGTGACTGGAAGGGCGGCACGCTGGGCCTCGACGAGGGCGCCTCCATCGCCGTCGTGGGCGTGGCGCAGGACGCGCCGATCACCGACGGCCAGGACGTCACGCTCACCGTCGACGCGAAGACCGAGAAGGCCAAGACCTGGAACATCCTCGCCGAGACCACGAAGGGCGACGACGCGAACGTCCAGATGGTCGGCGCGCACCTCGACGGCGTCACCGAGGGCCCCGGCATCAACGACAACGGCACCGGTTCCGCCGCGGTCCTGGAGACCGCCGCCAAGCTCGGCGCGGGCGCGGACGTCAAGAACAAGGTCCGCTTCGCGCTGTGGGGCGCGGAGGAGGAGGGCCTCGTCGGCTCGGAGCACTACGTGAAGGAGCTGAGCGAGGAGCAGGCGTCGAAGATCAAGCGCTACCTCAACTTCGACATGCTCGGCTCGCCCAACGGCGGCTACTTCACGTTCGACGGGGACGGCTCGTCCAAGCTCGACGGTGGCGCCGGCCCGGCCGGCTCGGGCGTGATCGAGCAGGTCTTCCGCAACTACTTCGCGTGGCGCAACGTGCCGGTGGAGGCCTCCGCTTTCGACGGCCGCTCGGACTACGGCCCCTTCAAGGAGGTCGGCATCGCCTCCGGCGGCATGGACACGGGCGCGGACGGCAAGAAGACCGAGGAGCAGCAGCGGCAATGGGGCGGCACCGTCGGCGACATCTTCGACCCGAACTACCACAGCCCGCGCGACACGATCGAGAACGTCAACCGCGACATGTACCGCATCGCGCTCGGCTCGGTGGGCTTCTCCACGGCGTACTTCGCGGCGCTCTGACGCACCGGTACGCTCGACCACGCAAGCGGTCGAGTGATTCACAGTGCGTGATGTAGTGCGGAGGTCCGGTGGGCAGGTTCAGCAACAAGATGTGGAAGGTGCTCGGCGCGCAGAGCACGCGGAACCAGTCCCGTTCCGTCGCGCTGATCGAGCAGTCCGCCGCATTCGACGAGTGGGCGCAGGGGCTCTCCGACGACGAGTTCCCCGACGCCGCGCTGGCGCTGGACGTCTACGCCGCCAAGTCGGACGACCGCGCGAAGTTCATCGCGATCGCCCGGGAGGGCGCCGATCGCGCGCTCGGGCTGCGCCCCTTCGACGTTCAGTTGCAGGGCGCCGACCGGCTGCTCGAGGGCGACGTGGTCGAGATGGCCACCGGCGAGGGCAAGACCCTCGCCGGTGCCGTCGCCGCGGCGGGCATGGCCCTCTCGGGCCGGTCCGTGCACGTGATCTCGCCGAACGACTACCTCGCCCGGCGCGACGCGGAGTGGATGAAGCCGTTCTTCGACCTGCTCGACGTGACCGTCGGCTACGTCGCCGAGGCGTCCACCCGCGACGAGCGGCGCGCGGCCTACGCCAAGGACGTCGTCTACGGCTCGGTCAACGAGATCGGCTTCGACGTGCTCCGCGACCAACTCGCCACCCGCGCCGAGGACCTGCTGTCCCCGAAGCCCGACGTGGCGATCGTCGACGAGGCCGACTCGGTCCTGGTCGACGAGGCGCTCATCCCGCTGGTGCTGGCGGGCTCCGTCAAGGGCGACGTACCGCAGGCCGCGATCATGGAGGTCGTGGCCCGGCTGCGCGAGGGCAAGCACTACGAGATCGACGCGGACGGCAAGTCCGCCTTCCTCACCGACGACGGCGCGAAGCTGGTCGAGGAGGAGCTCGGCGGCATCGACCTGTACTCCGACGCGCACGTCGCGTCGACGCTGCCGCAGGTCAACATCGCCCTGCACGCCTACGCCCTGGTCGAGCGCGACGTGCACTACATCGTGCGCGACGGCCAGGTGAAGCTCATCAACTCCTCCCGCGGCCGCGTCGCCGAGCTGCAGCGCTGGCCCGACGGCCTGCAGGCGGCCGTCGAGGCCAAGGAGGGGCTCTCGCAGACCGACTCCGGTGAGGTGATCGACACGATCACGGTGCAGGCGCTGCTGCAGCGCTACGCCCTGGTGTGCGGCATGACCGGTACCGCGATCGCGGCCGGCGAGCAGCTGCGCCAGTTCTACGACCTGGGCGTCTCGCAGATCCCGCCGAACACGCCGAACATCCGCGTCGACCAGCCCATGCGGGTCTACGACAACAAGGGCAACAAGGTCGCCGGGATCGTCGACTACGTGCGCGAGGTGCACGAGACCGGCCAGCCGGTGCTCATCGGCACGCACGACGTGGCGGAGTCCGAGGAACTCGCGCACATGCTCAAGATCTCGGGCGTGGTCGCGACGGTCCTCAACGCCAAGAACGACGCCGACGAGGCCCGGATCATCGCGGACGCCGGCACCAAGGGCGCCGTCACCGTGTCGACCCAGATGGCGGGCCGCGGTACCGACATCAAGCTCGGCGGCCACGACGCCGGCGACGAGAGCCCGGAGCACGACGAGGTGGCAGAGCTCGGCGGGCTCGCCGTCGTGGGCACCGGCCTGCACGACACCGAGCGGCTCGACCAGCAGCTGCGCGGCCGCGCCGGCCGCCAGGGCGACCCGGGCACGTCGGTGATCTTCGCGTCCGTCGAGGATCCGATCGTGGAGCGGCACCTGCCGCTCAAGCGACCGCCGGGCGGCGCCGACCCCGAGACGGGGGAGTTCCCGCGCGGCAAGGCCGCCGACATGCTGGATTCGGCGCAGCGCGTCGCCGAGGGCGGGATGCTCGAGACGCATGCGAACACGTGGCGCTACAACCAGCTGGTCAACCAGCAGCGCGACCTCGTGATGGCGCGGCGGCACACCCTCCTCACCACGGAGCGGCCGCTCGAGGACTTCGCGGAGCTGGAGCCCGAGCGGCTCGCGGAGCTGCGCGAGGCGGGCGTCGAGGACGAGGTCCTCGAGCAGGCCGCCCGCGAGGCCTTCCTCTACCACCTCGACCGGGCCTGGGCGGAGCACCTCGCGTTCGTCTCCGAGGTGCAGACCACGATCCACCTGCGTGCATTGGGCCGCCAGTCGCCGCTCGACGAGTTCCACCGCCTGGTGATCGAGGAGTTCCGCAAGCTGCCGGAGGAGGCCGTGCGCCGCGCCCGGGAGACGCTGCGGGAGGCCGAGATCACCGCGGACGGGATCGATCTCGACGGCGCCGACCTCGGACGCAACACGCTGACCTGGACGTACATGGTCCACGACAACCCGTTCGCCACGAAGGGCATGGCGAACATGTTCGGGATGATCTGAGCGGGGCGTGAACGAGACCGGGGGGTCCGTGCCCGAGGCCGGCGGCGCACCGTCGGCCCCGGGGAAGCCCCCGAGCCCGCTGAACGTGCCCAACGCGCTCAGCGTCCTGCGCCTCCTCGGCGTGCCGCTGTTCCTGTGGCTGCTGCTGGTGGAGCACAGCGACGCCTGGGCGCTGGTGGTGCTCATGGCGTCCGGGTTCACGGACTGGCTCGACGGCAAGCTCGCGCGGCTGCTGAACCAGCAGACGCGGCTGGGGGAGCTGCTCGACCCGGCCGCCGATCGGCTCTACATGATCGCCGTCCCGATCGCCTTCGGCGTCCGCGAGATCCTGCCGTGGTGGGTGATCGGGTTGCTCATCGGCCGCGAGGTGGTGCTCGCCGGGACGGTTCCCTTCCTGCGCAGCCGCGGTATCACCGCGCTGCCGACGCTGTACCTCGGCAAGGCGGCGACCTTCGCCCTCATGTACGCGCTACCCATGCTCCTGGCGGGCACCTTCGACAACGCGCTCGGGGCGGTGATGCACCCGCTGGGCTGGGCGTTCCTCATCTGGGGCCTGGGCATGTACTGGTGGACCCTGGCGCTGTACTGGTGGCAGACGGTGCTGGTGGTGCGTGACCTGCCCCGGGTGCGGTAACCGGGGGGTGTGTTGCTCAATCATCGTGCCGCCCACTAAGTTGTAACCCGCTGCGCGGCCCCGCTCAGCCCTCGCGAAAGGACATCACGTTGAGTGCCAGCTTCCCCGGAGAACTGCTGTACACCCCCGATCACGAGTGGCTGCTGAAGAAGAGCGAGACCGTGGTGCGGATCGGGATCACCGATTTCGCCCAGGATCAGCTGGGTGACGTGGTCTTCGTGCAGCTGCCCGAGGACGACGCCGAGGTCGCCTCCGGCGATTCGTTCGCCGAGGTGGAGTCCACCAAGAGCGTCTCCGACATCTACGCGCCGCTGTCCGGCACCGTCGTCGCGATCAACGGCGAACTCGACTCCAGCCCGGACCTGATCAACTCGGATCCCTACGGCGAGGGCTGGATCGTGGAGATCGAGGCTGCGTCTCCCGAGGACCTGGAGACCGCCCTGGGCGAGCTGCTGGACGCCGATGCGTACAAGGCGCTGACCGCCGAGGCGTGAACGCCTTTCCTTAGAACGGCTTTAGAGCCGCCGAATCCGGCCGCCTCCGAGGCGCCGGGCACGGTACCGTGGACCCTACGTCCATCAGGTGTCGTGAACTACAGACCTGTGCAGTAATCACTGACGAAGGAGCGATGTGAGCGAGAACGACAAGGGCAACGAATCGGCCCCCGTTGAGACCACTTCGGTGTTCCGCGCCGACATCATCCGCGAGATGGACGCCTCCGGCGGCCCCGAGAACGATGCGCCCGTCCAGGGCCTCGACAACCTCCCGGCCGGCGCCGCCCTGCTCGTGGTGAAGCGCGGCCCGAATGCGGGTTCCCGCTTCCTGCTGGACCAGGAGACCACCTCCGCCGGCCGCCACCCCGATAGCGACATCTTCCTCGACGACGTGACGGTGTCGCGTCGGCACGCGGAGTTCCGCTCGGTCGAGGGCGGCTTCACCGTCGTCGACGTGGGCAGCCTCAACGGCACGTACGTCAACCGCGAGCCGGTCGACGCGTCGCCGCTCGCCCACGGCGACGAGGTCCAGATCGGCAAGTTCCGCCTGGTCTTCTTCGTCCCGGCGGCCGGCTGACCCCTGTGACGGCCCCACGCCAGGAACCGGCGGCCCCGAGCGCGATGTCGATCGGGGCCGTCCTCGAACGTCTTCGTGACGAGTTCCCGGACGTGACCATCTCCAAGATCCGATTCCTCGAGTCGGAGGGACTGGTCACGCCCGACCGGTCCCCGTCGGGGTACCGGCGGTTCTCGCCGAAGGACTGCGAGCGGCTCAGGTACGTGCTCACCGCGCAGCGCGACTACTACCTGCCGCTGAAGATCATCAAGGAGCAGCTGGACGCGCACGATCGGGGCGAGGCCGTCGAGGGCCCCGCTCCGCGTGCGCCCCGCGCGCTCGCCGCGGTGTCGTCGAAGACGGCGCCCGCCACCGACTTCTCGGCGCGCCGGCAGACCCGGATCAGCCGTGCCGACCTGCTCGCCCGCTCCGGGGCCGACGAGGCCTTCCTGCGGGAGCTGGAGCGCTCGGCGCTGCTCACCTCCGGCAAGGCCGGCTTCTTCGACGAGGACGCGGTCGCGCTGGTGCAGGCCGCCAAGGCCCTCGCCGAGTACGGCCTCGAGGCGCGGCACCTGCGCGCCTTCAAGACCTCGGCCGACCGCGAGGCCGGCCTCATCGCCCAGATCGCCAACCCCGTCGCCCGCGGCGGTGACGCGGGAGCCGCCGAGCGCGCGGCCGAGCTGGTGCGCGAGCTGGCCGCCCTGTCGGTCACCTTTCACACGCAGTTGGTCAAGGCCGCCGTCAAGGACGCGGTGCGCTGACGCCGCCACTGGACCGGGCGCGGTTCGCTGCTCGGCAACCGGGCGTCGGCGCTCGATCCCGCTGCCGCGCCGGTAAGCTGGAACCATGATCGAGATGACCGTCGCGGGCATCCGGATGGACCCGCCGCAGAACGATCCCGTCCTGCTCCTCCGGGAGGTCTCGGGCCCCCGGTACCTGCCCATCTGGATCGGCCAGGGCGAGGCCACCGCGATCGCGATCAAGCTGCAGGGCGTCGAGCCGCGCCGCCCGCTCACGCACGACCTCATCGTCGACCTGCTCGAGACCCTGGGGCGCTCGGTCACCGAGGTGCGGATCACCGGGCTCCAGGAGGGCACGTACTTCGCGGACCTCGTGCTCGACGGTGACCAGACCGTCTCGGCCCGACCGTCGGACTCCATCGCGATGGCGGTGCGGCTCGAGGTCCCGATCTTCGCGGAGGAGGAGGTGCTCGCCGAGGCGGGTCTCCTGCTGCCGGACGAGGAGACCGCCTCGGAGGCAGACGAATCCGGCGAGGAGCCGCCGGCCGACGAGGAGGTCGAGGCGTTCAAGGAGTTCCTCGATTCGATCTCGGCGGACGACTTCAAGGCCCCCGGCGAATCCTGAATCCGACGGCGATCGCTCGTGGATCCGGCGCCGCGGAGGGGGCGTGGAAGAGGTCACGATTCGATCTCGACCTCAACTTCAACTTGAGGGTGTCGGTGTGTCGCGTTGATTCGTCGCTCTCCGGGCCCTAGCGTTCACGCCGAACACCGCGGAATGGCACCGAGGGAATTACACCGACGGCCTCCACGCGGGAGGCGTACTCTCAGGAGTGCGCACGGACCTCATGAGGGAGACGGCAGTGACCGATCAGGACGGCCCCGGGCAGAACGCGCCGCAGGCGGATACCACCGTGGGCACGCAGGGCTCGCTGGACGACATCGCTCCGGGCCTGTTCCCGAACGACACCATTCCGGACGAGCTGCTCGGCTACCGCGGCCCCAGCGCCTGCCAGATCGCCGGGATCACCTACCGGCAGCTCGACTACTGGGCCCGCACCTCGCTCGTGGTGCCGTCCATCCGCAGCGCGGGCGGCTCGGGCACGCAGCGTCTCTACTCCTTCAAGGACGTGCTCGTCCTGAAGATCGTCAAGCGCCTGCTCGACACCGGCATCTCGCTGCAGAACATCCGCGTCGCCGTCGATCACCTCCGCCAGCGCGGCGTCGAGGACCTGGCGCGCATCACCCTCTTCTCCGACGGCACCACCGTCTACGAGTGCACCAGCGCCGAGGAGGTCGTCGACCTCCTGCAGCACGGCCAGGGCGTCTTCGGCATCGCGGTCTCCGGCGCGATGCGCGAGCTGACCGGCACCATCGCCGACTTCCCCGGCGAGCGCGCCGACGGCGTGGCCGCCGAGGCCGCCCCCGAGGACGAGCTGGCCTCGCGCCGCCGCAACCGCGCCCGCGCCACCGGATAGTCGGCCTCGAGAAAAGTCGTTCGCCCCGGCGCCGTCCCGGGGCCTAGCGTGTGCGGCATGGCCCACATCGCGATGTTCTCCATCCCCGCCCCGGGCCACGTGCTCCCGTCGCTGGACCTCATCAGGGAACTCGTGCGCCGCGGCCACCGGGTGACCTACGCCAACGACCCGTCCATGCGCGCGACGATCGAGCCCACCGGCGCCGAGTTCCGCGCCTACGATTCCGTGCTCCCGAAGATCGGCGACGCCGCCGGGACCGACGACGCGGAGGCCTACGGCGGCGACGTCATCGACCAGCTCTCCCTGTTCGCCGACGAGTACGAGAACCAGCTGCCCCGGTGGTTCGCGCTCTATCAGGACGACCGCCCCGATCTGATCCTCTACGACATCGCCGGGGCGATGAGCGTGGTCCTGGCCAGGACGTGGGGGATCCCGACCCTGCAGGTCTCGCCGACCTACGTGGCCTGGGACGGCTACGAGCAGGACATGGCCGACTTCCACACCCTGCTCCGCACCGACCCGCGCGGGATCGCGATGCTGGCCCGGCAGGACGCCCTCCTCGCCCGCCACGGGGTCCATGAGGACTCGCTCCACTTCCTGGGGACCCCGGAACGCTCCCTCGTCCTCATCGCGCCGTCCATGCAGCCGAACGCCGACCGGGTGGACCGAAGTCGGTACACCTTCACCGGCCCGGCCCGTCGGCTGCCGGAGGTGGCGGCACCGTCGGGCGACACGGACCGCAGGACGACGCTCCTGGTCTCCTTCGGCTCCGCCTTCACCGACCAGCCCGCGACCTACCGCGCCGCCTGCGACCTCGCCGCGCAGCGGCCCGACTGGCGCGTGATCCTGCAGGTCGGGGGCAGGACGGATCCGTCGACGGTGACCGCCACCGACGGGTCCGTGCCGCCGAACGTCGAGGTGTATCCGTGGATCGACCAGGTCGCGGTGCTGCAGGAGACCGACGTCTTCCTCACGCACGCCGGGATGGGCGGGTCGAGCGAGGCGATGCTGACCGGCACGCCCGTCGTGACCGCGCCGCAGGCCGCCGACCAGTTCGAGAACGCGACGATGCTCGCGGCGGCGGGGATCGCCGTGCCGATCCCGGAGGAGCTCTCGGGGACGACGCTCGGGGCGGCGTGCGACGCGGCGCTCGCGCTCACGGGCCGGGCGGGGGAGCTCGCGGCGGAGCTGTCCGAGCTGGGCGGACTCGACGCCGCGGTGGAGGTCGTGGAGTCCCGGCTCCCGGCGTGACCTCACCGTACGGGCGTTCTGCTGAAATGCGTTAGAATCTTCCTGCGTCGCAACACCGCGTGGGAGAGCCCAGCGGGCACCGTCGAGCACGGGCCCCGGGCGCCGAAGGAGCAACACCTCTCCGTCAATCTCTCAGGCACCAGGACCACGTGGGTTGGGCGCCTCTGGAGCCGCCGGCGACTGAGGGAGAGGGCACCCGGCCCGGAGGTCCCCAGTGTCCGACAGCACTCCCGCGAGCAACTTCCCCGCGCGCCACATCGGCCCCGACGCGAGCGATCTCGAGCAGATCCTGCGCGTCATCGGCGTCGACAGCCTCGACGACCTGGCCCGCGCCGCGGTCCCGTCGGCCATCCTGGATCCGGCGGCCGACAACGGCCTCGGCGCCCTGCCCGCCCCGATCGACGAGCACGACGCCCTCGCCGAGCTGCGCGCCCTCGCCGACCGCAACACCGTGGACCGCACCCTGATCGGCCTCGGCTACTACGACACGCTGACCCCGCCGGTCCTGTTGCGCAACATCATCGAGAACCCGGCCTGGTACACGGCCTACACGCCGTACCAGCCCGAGATCAGCCAGGGCCGCCTCGAGGCCCTGCTCAACTTCCAGACCATGGTCTCCGACCTCACCGGCATGGAGATCGCCAACAGTTCCATGCTCGACGAGGCGACCGCCGCCGCCGAGGCCATGACCCTGCTGCGCCGCGCCGGCAAGTCCAAGAGCCCGCGGCTGGTCGTCGATCGCGACGTCTTCCCGCAGACCCTCGCCGTGATCGAGACCCGCGCCGAGCCGCTGGGCATCGAGGTGCTGGTCCACGACGTGACCACCGGCCTGCCCGAGGGCGAGTTCTTCGGCGTCATCCTGCAGACCCCCGGAGCCTCGGGCCGGATCGCCGACGTGCAGTCCGTGATCGACGGTGCCCACGAGCGCGGCGCGCTCGTCGCCGTGGGCGCGGACCTCCTGGCGATGACCCTGCTGACGCCTCCCGGGGAGCAGGGCGCCGACGCCTGCTTCGGCACGACGCAGCGCTTCGGCGTGCCGCTCGGCTTCGGCGGCCCGCACGCCGGCTACCTCGCGGTGCACAGCAAGCACGCGCGGCAGATCCCCGGCAGGCTCGTGGGGGTCTCCGTCGACGCCGACGGCAACCTCGCCTACCGCCTCGCCCTGCAGACCCGTGAGCAGCACATCCGCCGCGAGAAGGCCACGTCGAACATCTGCACCGCCCAGGTGCTGCTGGCCGTGCTCGCCGCGATGTACGCCTCCTACCACGGCCCCGAGGGGCTCCGGGCCATCGCGCTGCGCGTCCACGCCCGCGCCTCGGCGCTGGCCGCCGCGCTCGGCGACGCCGTCGTGCACGCCGACTTCTTCGACACCGTGCTCGTGCAGGTCCCGGGCCGTGCGGACGATGTGCTCGCCGCCGCCAAGGCCGCCGGCTACAACCTGTGGCGCGTGGACGACGACCACGTCTCCGTCGCCTTCGACGAGACGTCGACCGAGGCCGATGTCGCCGCGGTCCTCGCCGCGTTCGATGCGAGCCCGGTTCAGGCGGCCCCGTCGGACATCGAGAACCGGACCTCCGAGTTCCTGACGCACCCGGCGTTCCACGCCTACCGCACCGAGACGGCGATGCTGCGCTACCTGCGCAAGCTCTCCGACAAGGACATCGCGCTGGACCGCTCGATGATCCCGCTGGGCTCGTGCACCATGAAGCTCAACGCGACCGCCGAGATGGAGTCCATCACCTGGCCGGAGTTCTCGCGGCTGCACCCGTTCGCGCCCGCCGCGGACACCGAGGGCATCCGCGCGCTGATCGCCCAGCTGGAGGAGTGGCTGGTCGCGATCACCGGCTACGACAGCGTCTCGCTGCAGCCGAACGCCGGCTCGCAGGGCGAGTACGCGGGCCTGCTCGCGATCCGCAACTACCACCTCTCGCGCGGCGACGCGCACCGCACCGTCTGCCTGATCCCGTCGTCGGCGCACGGCACGAACGCGGCGTCGGCCGTCATGGCGGGCCTGCGCGTCGTCGTGGTGGCCTCGCGCGAGTCCGGCGACGTGGACACCGCGGACCTCAAGGAGAAGATCGCCAAGCACGCCGACGAGCTCGCGGCGATCATGATCACCTACCCGTCCACGCACGGCGTGTACGAGCACGAGGTGCGCGAGATCTGCGGCGCGGTCCACGAGGCCGGCGGGCAGGTCTACGTCGACGGTGCCAACATGAACGCGCTGGTCGGGCTCGCGCGGCCCGGCAAGTTCGGCGGCGACGTCTCGCATCTGAACCTGCACAAGACCTTCTGCATCCCGCACGGCGGCGGCGGCCCCGGCGTCGGCCCGATCGGCGTCCGCAGCCACCTCGCGCCCTTCCTGCCCGGGCACCCGCTCGAGCCCTCGCTGGGTACGGGCCCGACGATCTCGGCCGCGCCCTTTGGCAGCGCCTCGATCCTCCCGATCACGTGGGCGTACATCCGGATGATGGGCGCCTCGGGGCTGCGCAACGCGACGCTGACCGCGATCGCCTCCGCGAACTACATCGCGGCGCGCCTGAACGACTCGTTCCCGGTGCTCTACACGGGCGAGAACGGCCGCGTGGCGCACGAGTGCATCCTCGACGTGCGCGGCATCTCGAAGGAGACCGGCGTCTCCATCGACGACGTCGCGAAGCGCCTGGCCGACTACGGTTTCCATGCGCCGACGATGAGCTTCCCCGTCGCGGGCACGCTGATGGTGGAGCCCACGGAGAGCGAGTCGCTCGGCGAGATCGACGAGTTCTGCGACGCGATGATCGCCATCCGCGCGGAGATCGCCCGCGTGGCGTCGGGGGAGTGGCCGGTGGACGACAATCCGCTGCGCGGCGCCCCGCACACCGCGGAGTGCCTTGTCACCGAGTGGGATCACCCCTACTCGCGTGAGACCGCTGTCTACCCGCAGGGCCTGCCGTCGGGCGGCGCGCGCGCGAAGGTGTGGCCGTCGGTCCGTCGCATCGACGGGGTCTACGGCGACCGCAATCTCGTGTGCTCCTGCCCGCCGATCGAGGCGTTCGCCGAGTAGGTACCCGCCGGCACCGGCGCGTCCGGAAGCGGGCCTGTCGATCCGCGAGGCCCGGAACCCGGGTCACGACCGCCGGCGCGTGGCGGAGGCCAGCTCGGTCGATTCGAGCGCCGCGATCAGCGTCCGCGCGTCGTGCGGACCGCGGTGCCGGACCCCGTTGAGGAAGAAGGTCGGGGTGCCGCGGGCACCGCTGTCGTGCGCACTGCGCAGATGTCGCCGGATCAGCTCGGCGACTTCGGGGTCGGCGACGGCGGCGTCGTACTGGTCCAGGTCCAGCCCGATCTCCTCGGCGTACCGTCGGAGGTCCTCGGGTTCCTGATGGTCCTGGTGGGTGAACAGCATGTCGTGCATGTGCCAGAAGGCGCCCTGCTGGGCGGCCGCCTCGGCCGCGATCGCCGCGCGGAAGGCGTGCGGGTGCACGTCCTCGAGGGGCAGGTGGCGCACCACGTACCGGATGTCGTCGCCGAAGTGCTCCTGAAGGTCCCGGCCCATACCGGTGGCCCGGGCGCAGAACGGGCACTCGAAGTCGAGGTATTCGACCACGGTGTACGGGGCGTCGGGCTCGCCGATCGCGTGGTCGCTGCCGTGTACCGCGGGGTCCAGCGTGACCGGCAGGTCGGCCGACGTCTCGCCCCACCGCACCCGCGCGAGACGGAACACCGCCCAGCCCAGGAGCAGGGAGAGCACCATCGCGATGAGGACTCCGGCTGTCGCCGCCTGGGCCTGCCGTTCGTCGTCGAAGGCGAGCGAGATGATCAGCAGGGCCATCGTGAAGCCGATCCCGGACAGTGCCGCGCCGCCGAGGACGCTGCCCCGACCGACACCGTCGGGCAGCTTCCCGAGCCCGAAGCGCACGGAGAGCCACGTGCCCGCCGAGATCCCGACGAACTTGCCCAGAACCAGGCCCGCGACCACGGCCCACGTGATCGGCGAACGCAGCGCGTCGCCGAGGCCGTCGCCGCGGAGGTCGATGCCCGCGTTGGCGAGGGCGAAGATCGGGACCACGACCAGTGACACCACGCCGCGCAGCGACTCGTGCATCCGCTCGTTGACGGAGATGGATCGACGCACGCCGCTCGTCACGATCCGCGCCGCGCCGGCGGCGGGCGCCTGCCAGTAGTCGCGGAAGAGGTGCTTGGCCGCGACGACGTCCGCGCGGTCCGGGTTCGCCGACGGGATCATCAGCCCGGCGGCCATCCCGATGAGGGAGGGGTGCACGCCGGACTTGATCGTCGCCGCCCAGATGAGCACGATCAGCAGGACGTACGGGCCGCTGCGCCACTGCCCGCTCCGCCCGACGAGCCACAGGAGCACGAGGCCCGCGAGCGCGATGCCCAGGGCGGTGAAGTTCAGGTCCTCGGTGTAGACGGTGCCGATGATCGCGACGGCGAGGAAGTCGTCGACGACGGTGAGTGTCAGCAGGAAGACCCGCAGCTGGCTGGACATCCGCGGGCCGAGGATCGCGAGCATGCCGAGGAGGAAGGCCGTGTCGGTGCCCACGACGACGCCCCATCCCGACGGTGCGGTGCCACCGGCGATCGCGAGGTAGATCAGGGCGGGGAGCGCGACGCCGGCGAGGCCCGCGACCAGCGGGACCATCGCCCTGCTGCGGTCCCGGAGCGAGCCGACGGCGAATTCCTGCCGAACCTCCAGGCCGATGAGGAAGAAGAACACGACCATCAGGCCGTCGTTGATCCAGTGATGCAG
The DNA here is from genome assembly GCF_965137015.1 of Tsukamurella hominis. NCBI lineage: Bacteria > Bacillati > Actinomycetota > Actinomycetes > Mycobacteriales > Tsukamurellaceae > Tsukamurella > Tsukamurella hominis. The sequence continues at coordinate 48,583 of NZ_CBCRZG010000017.1, forward strand.
GTTCATGTCGAACCGCAGGCCGCCGATGTCCACGCTGATCGGCGTCTCCCAGAGGTGGAAGTAGGCGTCGGAGAGCGGCGAGTTCGCCCACAGGAGCGCGATCAGTGAGACGACGACCAGCAGCAGTGCGCTTCCGGACTCGGTGCGCAGCTTCTCGACCGCCGTGTCGGCCCACGCACTCAGCCGACGGTCGGGCACATCGGTGGTGGACATGTCGGACACCCTACGGCGGAACCGGTGTCACGGCCTGCCGGTCCCGCGACGCGAGCGTGCCCACCTCCTCAGGAGGTGGGCACGTGTCGTCGATCGGTGTCAGCCCTGGGGCGGAGTGCCGGGAGCGGCTTCGCCGGAGGGTGGAGTGGCCCCACCGGCGGGCGGGGTGGCGCCGCCGGCGGGCGGCGTTGCACCGCCGGCGGACGGGTTCGCGCCGCCGGTCACGTCCTTGACCTTGTTCACCGCCTGATCGATCTTGTCCTCGTGGCCGGCGAACTTGCCCTTCGCCGCACTACCCGCCTTGTCGATCACCTTGTTGACCTGGTCGGGGTTCTTGCCGAGCAGTTCCTTGATCTTGTCGAGAAGCGCCATGATGCAACCTTCCGATGGACTCGTTCGCTGACCGCCGTCGCTCCTGCTTCACCGCGACGGCCCGCGGCTGTGTTCCTCGTTCACCGTATCCGAGATCGGGGGTGCCGCCGAGGTCTCGATCGCTCCGATTCCAGACGACGGGGCCCATATGTGGCGAAACCGTGCTCGCGTGCTGGCGTACTCGGAGACGTCTGTGCGGCTTGGTGCCCGCCCGCGGCGGGCACCGGGGCGGCGCGCGCGGCGAGCTCGAGCGCCGGTATTGCCGACCGGACGTCCGTTCGAACGACGCTCGAACAAATATGGCGTGAACGTTCGAACGAGCGTAGAATCGAAGGATGACGATGCCGGCCGGGGTGAGCAACCTACCTGGGGGAATGATCCCCGCGGGGCTCATCGGCGCGGCTGGTCAGGAGCGTGCGGTCGCCGAGGTATTGTTCGAACAACGTCGATGCGAGAGCCTCGCGTACTGCCGGACGATGACGGCCGTGTACGCCCTGCATCGGGTGATGTACGCCGACGACGAGGCGGAGTACCTGGCCCGGCCGGGGGACTTCGCGGAGGCGCTGGAGGCCCGACGGAGACTCACCGCGGCAGGCGTGGCGTTGGAGGCGCAGGTCTCGACGCTGCTGCGGCTGGGGTCGACAGCCGCCCGGATCGCGATCGAGACGGCGATCGGCCTCGTCGAGCGGTTGCCCAAGGTGTTCGCGTTGATCGGGGAGAACGTGATCTCGCCCAAGGCGGGGGAGGCGGCGCTGCATCGGTCCCGGGCCCTCGACGGGGAGCAGGTGCGCCGGTTCGACGAACTCCTCGCCGACCGGCTGACGATGGACTACGAGGTGCTCTCACTCCCCGCGTTGCGGGAGGCTGCCGACCTGATCGTCGATCAGATCGATGCGGAGGCGGCCGAACGGCGGCGCCGCGCGGCGATCGAGGACCGGAGGGTGAGCTTCCGTCCCGAGCAGGACGGCATGGCCGCGGTGTTCGCCCTCATGCCGGCAGAGGATGTGCGCGAGGTGGAGGCGCGGGTCGACCACGTCGCGGGCACCGTGTGCGACGCCGATCCGCGGACGCCGGCGCAGCGTCGCGCTGACGGCTGGGTCCAGCTCACCCGGGGATACGGCACCCTCGGCTGCCATTGCGAGACGCCCGACTGTCGTTATCGCGAGGCGCGTTTCCACGGCGAGCCGGATGCGGATGGCGTGATCACCCGATTCGTGACGATGATCAACGTCGTCATCAACGAGCGTGACCTCCCTGCGCCGGACGGCGGTTCCGATCATGGGGCGGCGCTCGCTACCGATGCGCGGGGTGGTTTCGGGTATCTGGTCGGGCACGGACCGATCACCGGCGACCACGCGCGCGAACTCGCTGCTCGCGAGGACGCGAGGATCCGCCCCTTCGGACAGAGGCTCGACGAAACGGAGATCGCTGAACATCAGCCCTCGGGACGGACAGAGCGCGAGCAGACCTCTGTTCCCGCAGCGGACTTCGATGGTCCGCGCGGGAGGTTGGACTTCGCGGTCGTGTGGGCGGACATCGTCGTCCGGCTCGAAGGTCATGAGGGTCCGGGTCAGGGTGACGGGACGTGGTTCGGCGGAGGCCCGCCGCCCCCGGACGGGCCACCACCCGACGCTCCGCCGCCCGACGCTCCGCCGCCCGACGGGCCGCCGCCCGACGGGCCGCCGCCTGGTCCCGATGACGACCCCGGTCTCTGGCGCGCGCCTCCGAACATCGGTGTGGACACCGAGGTCGACGCGTGCGACGCGGGTGGTGCCGGTGCAGTGGTGTCCGCGCGCGGGAGCCACGGATATCGGCCGTCGGCGGACCTGCGGCGGTACCTACGACTGGTCTTCCCGCGGTGCGTGTTTCCCTACTGCACCCGTCCAGCGACGCGGGCGCAGCTCGACCATCGGCGCGAGTACGACCACCGCGACCCGGAACTCGGTGGCGCTACCTCGGTGGAGCAGCTGCAGCCGCTGTGCACCGCACACCATCAGCTCAAGACCGCGGGTGGGTGGATCGACGCGCGCCTGCCCGACGGCCGGATCCTGTGGACTTCGCCGGACGGACGTCGCTACATCGTCGACCCCAGCGGCACCGTCCTCGCACTGTTCCCCGACCTGAAGCGCGTGCGCTGGACTCTGCCCGACAGCACCGAAGAATCGAACCGCCGCAAGCACACCCCACCGCCGGGAGGTCGCACGCGCCTCCAACGCGAACACGCGCGCCGCGAGCGCCTACGGCAGCGCAACGTCGCCGCGATGGAGGAGGAGCTCGCCCGCGCGAACACTCCCATCAGCACGATCGAGGAGCATCTCGCCGCCGCGATCGGCGAGTCCAAGTCGCCGAGCCGGACCCCGTCGTTCGACGGCCCGCCACCTTTCTGACCAGGATCCCGCGCAACCTCTAGGCGCGCCGCACGGCCCGGGGCTCGGGTACACAACGGCCTCGGTTCACCCGCATCGTCACCACTTCGGCAGGGATTCCGTCCACGGGTGGTCAGGCGGAAGCCCCACGCGCTTCTCCTGGGCGTACTCGCGATACTGCACGGGTAGGAGCACTGGCACGTCACGAGAGTCGGCGTGGAGGAAGTCCCAACGGCCCTCGTAGTCCGCGAAAACCCTCAGTGCGACCCTCGACCGATCGATGCCGGCGTTGCGTCGACCGGCAGGTATCCCCGGCTCGGTGTACCAGTGCATGTGGCTGATCCACGCAGCGGCAGCGACGTGATCGCGCGGGATCACGAAACTGCGCGGTGCGATGGATTCAGCTTCCGGGACCGCGACGAGGACGAAGTACTCGCGCTCGTGTGCACTCGGTTGCTGGCTCTTGACGCCGATCGGCCAGCTGACTCGGTTCGCCTGCTTGTACCGCGAGGTCTTGACCTGAACCTCGATCTGTCGACGATTGGTCCCAGCCGCGTGCACAGCGAGGATATCGGTCCGCTCCAGACCGTCGCGGGTCAAGGCCGGTGCCCAACCCCGGCGCGCGAGCTCGGAGGCGACGTGGTGCTCGCCGATCGTCTTGGTCTGCTTGGTGTCGGGCATGCTCGGCATTCGGTCAGGATCGATCGGCGCCCGCTACCGCCGGTTGAGGGTGTCCGCGAGGGAGATGACGGCGGCGTTCGAGGCGGGTGCGAGGGGCTCGACGGTGCCGAACTCAACTGACGTGGTCTTGGCCGGCGCGGGCTCGCCGACGACCCGGAAGCCGGCCTCGGCCAGCGGCTTCGCGTTGCCGCCCTGGGTGAGGAAGGAGACGAAGTCGGCGGCGGCGCGATCGTGCGCGTCGGTCGTGTCCTCGCGGTCGAGCACGGCCGCGGGGTAGGTGGCCGAGGCGGTCGGGCCCGCCGGGTACACCGCGACCGGGGCGGCGTTGCCGCGACCCCGCGCGAACGCGGCGAGCTGCTGCTCGGTGACCGGCACGGCGCGGATCGCGTCGCCGGGCTTGGTCAGCGCGTCGAGGGCGGCGCCGGCGGTGGTGGACTTCGGCGCGTCCTTCGCCCACCGCGCGAGCGAGCCGGTGACCACCGGGCTCTTGGCCGCCTCGTCGGACAGGGCGGCCCCCGCCGTGCGGGCGACCGCGGCGGCGACCGACTGGGCCGCGAGGTACGTCCCGTCGGCCTCCGCCCCCGTCGGCAGTGCGATCCGCAGCTGCTCCTGCTTCGCCGACAGGTCGAGCCAGCGAACCTCGTCGAAGGCCGACCGCGCCGAGCCGCGCACGGCGAGGACCACGGGCGACGAGGCGATCGACGTCGGCTGGCCGGACACCTCGGCGGGCTTGGCGGCTGCGAGCCGGGCGGTCCACTGCGTGCTCTCGGGGATCCACAGCGACGGGGCCGGGCCCAGCTTGGGGTCCCACGTGCCCGACAGCGCGTCGAGCGCGACCGGCGAGTCGATCCCCGATACCTCGATCTTCGGGCAGTAGTCCGCCGAGACGGCACCGCTCGCGTTGAAGCTCTCCGCGACCCGGCGCAGCGGGCCGACCAGGGCGGGCGCCGCCGCCACCTGCACGGCGAGGTCGCCGCGCACGCACGAGGCGGCGGCGTCGCGGCCCTCTTGCTCCGAGCGGCCCGACAGCCACACCATGGCGGCCGCCACAGCGGCGATCACGACGACGACGGCCACCGCGGCGATCAGCCAGCGCGCGACGCCACGGGAACCGGTTCCAGAACGATGTGATCCCATCGAGAGCAACCTACCCGAAGAGCCCACGCGGTGGCATAGGAGACTCCTGTGCGTTCGCGCTGGTGAAAGGCTTCGCCCCGGCGACGAACCGGGCGGCCTCGGCGCCCGCCAGCAGGGTTCCCGGGAACGGATCGCCGGCCAGGCGGCGCCCCAGACCGCGTTCCAGCAGATCCGGCACGGCGCCCGCCACCAGCACGAGGTTCCCGAATCGTCGACCCTTCAGCACCGCGGGCTCGGCCGCGATCGCCACGGAACTCCCGACGGAGTCGCCGAACACCTGCGCCACGGTCGCGGTGACGGACCGGGCGAAGGCGAGCGGCGCACCGTCGGCGATGTTGAGCGCCACCACCGCGCCGGGCGCGAGTAGCGGCGTCAGCGACGCGAAGAATTCGCGCGTGGTGAGCGCCGCCGGGGTGCGGGCCCCGGCGAAGACGTCCAGGATCAGCAGGTCGACGGTGCCGCGCATGCCCGGGGGCAGCGCGGTGGCGGCGACCGCGGCGTCGGCGCAGCGGATCTTGATCTGCTCGCGCTTCGGCAGGGGCGCGGCGGCGCGCACCGCGTCGATCAGCGCGCGATCGTTCTCCAGTACCTGCTGGCGCGAGCCGGGGCGGGTGGCGGCGATGTACCGCGGCAGCGTGAAGCCACCGCCGCCCAGGTGGACGGCGGTGATCGGCTCGCCGGCCGGTCGCGCCAGGTCCACGACGTGCCCGATCCGCCGGACGTACTCGAAGACGAGGTTCGTCGGGTCGCCGGTGTCGATGTAGCTCTGCGGCGTCCCGTCGAGAAGCACTGTGAACGCACCGGGCCGGTCGCGATCGGCTTCGATCACGACCGGCCCGGCATCGGTCACGGGGTCGGAACCGCTCAGCTGTTCGCGGCCTTGTACTCGCGACGGCGCGCGTGCAGGATCGGCTCCGTGTAGCCGTTCGGCTGCGTGCCGCCGAGCAGGATCAGGTCCTTCGCGGCCTGGAACGCGATGTTGGTGTCGAAGTCCGGCGCCAGCGGGCGGTAGTCCGGGTCACCGGCGTTCTGCTGGTCGACGACCGGAGCCATGCGCTTGAGCGCCTCGATGACCTCGTCCTCGGTGACGACGCCGTGGCGCAGCCAGTTCGCCAGCAGCTGCGAGGAGATGCGCAGGGTCGCGCGGTCCTCCATGAGGGCCACGTCGTGGATGTCCGGCACCTTCGAGCAGCCGACGCCCGCGTCGATCCAGCGGACCACGTAGCCGAGGATCGACTGCGCGCTCTCGTCCAGCTCCTCGCGCTTCTCCTCCTCCGACCAGTTCGCGTTCTTCGCGAGCGGGATGGTGAGGATGTCGTCGACCGACGCGGGATCGCGCTTGGCGATCTCGTTCTGCACCTCGAACACGTCCACCAGGTGGTAGTGCAGGGCGTGCAGGGTGGCGGCGGTGGGCGAGGGCACCCACGCGGTGGTCGCGCCGGCCTTGGGCTGGGCGATCTTCTGCTCGAGCATCGCGGCCATCAGGTCGGGCATGGCCCACATGCCCTTGCCGACCTGTGCCTTGTGCTGCAGGCCCGCGTGCAGGCCGATGTCGACGTTGCTGTCCTCGTACGCGGGGTACCAGGTCTGGCCCTTCAGCTGGCCCTTGCGGACGATGGGGCCCGCGACCATCGACGTGTGGATCTCGTCGCCGGTGCGGTCCAGGAAGCCGGTGTTGATGAACACCACGCGGTCGTTCGCGGCGGCGATCGCGGCCTTGAGGTTCACCGACGTGCGGCGCTCCTCGTCCATGATGCCCACCTTGAGGGTGAGCGCCGGCAGGCCCAGCAGCTGCTCGACGCGGGCGAAGATCTCCGCGGCGAAGGCCACCTCGTCGGGGCCGTGCATCTTGGGCTTCACGATGTACACCGAGCCGGTGCGCGAGTTCTTGATGTCGCCCGACAGGCCGTGGATCGCGATGAGCGAGGTGACGATGCCGTCGAGGATGCCCTCGCCGATCTCCTCGCCGTTCAGCAGGATCGCGTCGGTGGTCATCAGGTGGCCCACGTTGCGGACGAACAGCAGCGAGCGGCCGTGGAGCACCAGTTCGGAGCCGTCGACGGCGGTGTACACCCGGTCCGGGTTCAGGGTGCGGGTGAAGGTCTTGCCGTTCTTCGACACCTCCTCCGCGAGGTCGCCCTTGTTCAGGCCCAGCCAGTTGCGGTAGCCCACGACCTTGTCGTCGGCGTCGACGGCCGCGACCGAGTCCTCGAAGTCCATGATCGTGGTGACCGCGGACTCGACGAGCACGTCCTTGACGCCGGCGCGGTCGGTCGAGCCGATCGGGGAGGCCGCGTCGATCTGGATCTCCAGGTGGAGGCCGTTGTGGCGCAGCAGGATGCCCGACGGTGCGTCCTTCTCGCCCGTGTAGCCGACGAAGGCCGACGGGTCGGCGAGGCCGACCGAGGCGTCCTCGCTGGAGCCGGACGCGCCCTTGACGGTGGCCAGCAGTTCGGTGCCGTTGATGCGGTACTCGACGACGTCGGCGTGCGAGCCGGACTCGAGCGGCACGGCCTTGTCCAGGAAGTCCTTGGCGAAGGCGATCACCTTGTCGCCACGGACCTTGTTGTAGCCGGGCTTGCCGCCGGGCGCCTTCTCGGCGCCGTCGGCCTCCGAGATGGCGTCGGTGCCGTAGAGGGCGTCGTACAGCGAGCCCCAGCGGGCGTTCGCGGCGTTGATCGCGAAGCGGGCGTTGAGGATCGGGACCACCAGCTGCGGGCCGGCGGTCGAGGTGATCTCGGTGTCGACGTTCGCCGTGGTGATCTCGCGGTCCTCGGGGACCGGCACCAGGTAGCCGATGTCGGTGAGGAACTGCTTGTACGCGGGGAAGTCGGTGATCTCGCCCGGAGCGGCCGCGTGGTACGCGTCGATCTTCGCCTGCAGCTCGTCGCGGGTGGCGAGCAGCGCCCGATTCTTCGGGACCAGGTCGGCGATCAGCTGCGCGGCGCCCGCCCAGAAGGCGGTCTGGTCTACACCGGTGCCCGGAAGTGCCTCGTTGTTGATGAAGTCGTAGAGGACCGTTGCGACCTCGAGGCCGGCGACGGATGTCCGGGCGGTGTCAACCATGGTTGTACTTCAACCCCTTCGTAGCTACTGATAGGTAGGGATCAGGTTACTCCGCGCGCGATCGCCGCCGACGCCGGGACCACCTGGCCGAAGTCCAGTTTCACGAGCTGGTCCGCGCGGTCGAAGTACCGGTCGTCGTGGGTGATCACGACCACCGTCTTCCCGCGCGACTTCAAGTCCGCCACGATCCGGTCGTAGAAGACGGCGCGGAACCGCGGGTCCTGATCGGCGGCCCACTCGTCGAACAGGTACACCGGCCGGTCCTCGAGCAGCGCGGTCAGCAGCGCGAGCCGCTTGCGCTGCCCCGTCGAGAGGGCGAGCGTCGAGAGCTTCCCGTCCTGCACCGTGACCGCGTGCGCCAGCTCCAGGTCGTGCAGCAAGCCCCGCACCCGGTCGTCCAGGTCGTCGGCCGCCAGGCCCAGGTAGTCGTCGAACAGGTGGAAGTCCGAGAACACCGCCGTGGTGTGCTGCCGGAACCACTCCAGGTTCTGCGGGCCGATCGGCTCGCCGCCGGCGCGGATCTCGCCGATCCGCGGCGCGTACAGCCCGCAGATCAGCTTCGCCAGCGTCGACTTGCCGCTGCCGTTGCCGCCGACCACGAAGGTCACCTCGCCGGGGCGCAGCGTCAGGTCGACGGGGCCCAGGCGGAAGCCGTGCGGGACCCCGGGCGGCGGTCCCTGGGGCGGGTGCGGCGGCGGACCCCCGGGGCCGCCCGGGCCACCGGGGCCGCCGTGCGGCGGGTGCTGGCCGGGGCCGTGCTGCGGCGGTTCGGGCAGGTACTCGTAGCCGACGCCCCGCAGTTCGACGGTGCCGTCGCCGACGGGCCGCCCGTCGTAGGGGAGCACCGACTCGTCGCGCGGGGTCTCCAGTGAGAGGTCGAGGCCGCGGATCTTCGCCAGCGCGACGTCGCCGCGCAGCAGGTCGGGGATGCGGTGCATCAGGCTCTGCATGGGCATCGACAGGAACGTCGTGACCAGCACGTAGCCGATCATCGTCTCGCGCGGCAGCTCCATCGCCCGGGCGAGGACGAACAGGATGAGCACCATCGTGCCCAGCTGCAGCACCTGGCCCAGGGCCTGGCCGCCGGCGAACCGGGTGCCCGCTGCGACGTGCTTGCGGCGCAGGTCCTCGGCGGTGCCCAGCAGCTTGCGGTCCAGGAAGTCGGTGCGCCGCGCGCGGTGCAGCTTGAGCTCCTTGACCCCGTGCGTGACCTCCTGGAACGAGCCGATCAGGGCGTCGTCGAGCTCGCGGGCCCGCCGGTAGGTCTCCCGGACCCGGCGTAGCACCGTCTCCACGCAGGCGATGCCGATGAGCGTGCCGGCCACGGAGACCGCGAACAGCGTGCCCGAGACCGTCGCGAGGTAGGTCAGCGCGCCGATGATCGTCGCCAGGTCGATGCACAGTCCGGGGATGCCGGAGACCGCCATCGACAGGGAGCGGACGTCCTCGGTAAGGGTCGCCAGCAACCGGTGATCGCCGAGCCGCTCGATGTGCTCGAGCGGCGCCGCCAGTACGCGCTGCGAGAGCCGCGCCCGCAGCCGGTAGACCGCGGCCTGCGCGAGGTGCAGCAGGATCAGCTGGGAGGCGACGCCCGCCACCACCACGACGACGGCGGTCAGCACGAACTGGGTGACCGTCACCGTCGGCATCGGGCCCGGCGCGACCAGACCGTTGATGAGGGTGAGCAGGTACGCGTTCGCGCCGCCGGCCACCAGGCCCGCGACCACCGCAGCGGCGATCGCGGCCGGCGAGATCGAGAGGAGGAACTTGAAGAGCTTCATGGTGCGCTCATTCGCCGGACGGTGCGGTCGGGTCGTCGCGCACGACGTCGAAGAGGAAGCCCTCCACTGTCACGCCGGGTGCGAAGGAGAAGGCCATGCCGGTCGACGGGGCTCCCGGGGTGGGGGCGGCACCGTCGGAGCCGACCTGTGCCAGGAGGCGCTCGAGGACGAACAGCAGCGAGACGCTGAGCATGTTGCCGTGCTCGGCGAGCACGTCCCAACTCGTGCGGGAGGCCTCGTCGGGCAGGCCGAGCGCCGCGGACGCGGACTCGATGATCTTCGGGCCGCCGGGGTGGATCGCCCAGTGCGCGATGGCCTCCCGGCCCAGGCCGTTGCGGTCCAGCACCTCGTCGATCACCGGCGCCACGCCGTTCACGATGTACTGCGGCAGGGATTCCGCGAGCTCGCACGTGATGCCGTTGGCGTTGACCCCCAGGACGATCCCGTCCTCGGCACCGTCGAGCAGGTGGGTGAAGGTGTCGCGCACGACGATCCGGCCGCCGGGCAGGGGGTGCCCGACCTCGCTGGCGCCGATGACGGCGGCGCCGCAGCCGTCGGCGAAGAGACTGGAGATCACCACGTCGTTGGGATCGCCGGAGAAGACGGCGTTCACCGAGCTCAGCTCCAGGCAGATCATGAGCGACTTGCGGTCCGGGTGGGCTCGCACGTAGTCGGTGGAGACGCGCAGCGCGTTCATCGCGGCGGCGCAGCCCATGAAGTTGATGACCACGCGGCTGGTCTGCGGGGCGAGGCCGAGCGCGCGGATCACCGCGACGTCGACGCCGGGCGCGAGGAAGCCGGTGCTGGTGACGAAGACCAGCTGGCCGACGTCCTCGGGGGCGACCGCGTGCTCGGTGCCGACGCCGAGGGCCCGGCGGGCGGTGTCGATGGCGAGCGGCGCGGCGTGCTCGTAGAACAGGTCCATGCGCTCGCGGACGGTGTCCGGGCGGGTGCTGAACTCCGCGAACTCCGGGGTGAGCGGGTCGATCACCAGGTGCCGCTCCGCGACTCTGGTCTTGGCGTAGACGCGGCGGATCCGCTCGGCCTGCTTCGGATCGTCGAACCGTGCGGCCACCCGGTCCGCGGACTCGGCCTGGCCGTAGGTCTGCGCGGGCGAGCCGGTCGCGAGCGACTCGATCACCGCGACCGAGGTCGGCGGCGCGGGCGGCGCGCCCAACCAGGTCCCGGGGGCGGGAAGGGCGGTTGCTGCGACGTCGAGGGCGGGGGCGCCCTGTGTGCCGGCGTTCATGGTCATCTCCTTAAACCGTGCCGATGCCGGTGAAACCCGCGACGACGTACGAACCCGACGTCTTGAGGGCCTCCGGCGAGAAGTGCTCGCGGAAGAAGCCGTGGCCCTGCTCCTGAGCGGGCCGGGCCTTGCTGCCGAGGAAGGTACGGACCTGGTCCGGCAGGCGGTCGAAGAAGAAGCTGCGCCGGGGCAGCCACTCGACGCCGAACTTCGCGGCCTCCTCGGCCATCAGCGCCTCGGTCGCGATGTTCGCGAAGCCGCTGCGCTGGTAGGGCAGGACGTGGTGCACGCGGTGGCTGGACAGGCCGGCCGAGAGGAAGCAGTCGACGTACCGGTTGCCCGAGATCCACAGGTCGTAGGCCTGGTTGAGCTGGTTCACCGCCCAGTCCTCGGTCTCGACCTCGGGGAGTTCGTCGACGTCCGTCTCGAAGTCGTGGCTCGCGACCACCAGGAAGGTGCTCACCCACAGCACGGCCACGAACTGCGCCACCCAGGCCCACACGTCGCCCAGGAACAGGAACAGGAAGAACTCGCCGATGAGCAGTGCGCGCATCGCGAAGGCGCCGAGGAAGTGGGGGAGCGCCCCGCGCAGCGAGCCGTACATGTCCGCCACACCCACCTGGCGGGTGAGCTTGACGATCTCGAACAGCCGCATCGTCATGCCCGTCGCGGTGTGCCCGAACTTGTGCAGCGTGTGGATCGGGATCCGGTACCAGCGCGGGATGTCCATCATCATGGTGAAGACGTTCTTCTTGATGTCCACCTCGCTCTGTGTGTGCGGGTGGTGCAGTAGCGCGTGCCCGTCGGCAGTCACGAACGACAGTGCGACGTAGTTGATGTCGAAGGCGTTCACCAGCACCTTCGTCGCGCCCTTCTGCGCGCGGTGGATCGCATAGTGGCCGAAACCCGCCAGTGAGCTGCGCAGGATCACCATGAGCAGCACGAACAGCCAGATCGGCATCCACGACGGGACGCCCAGGCGGGTCGCGATGACCACCACATAGGCCACTGCCAGCGCCGCGGCGACGACGTTGAACCACCGGTCCATGCGCTTCACACGCGCCTTCATCGCCGGCTCTCGAAGCCGCGCCTTCACCGCGTGCAGCAGATCCTTCGGATCGTCGAACCGATAGCGCGGGGTGTCGCGCCAACTGTCGAATCCGTCCTTGAAGAGGAATGCCGGCGCATTGTTCTTCGGGTGCACGTCCTCGACGCGGGCGTCGCGATCGAGGGCGAACCGTTCCAGCATCTTCTCGATCTTCTCGGGATTCGCGTGGTAGGAGCCGATGATCGACGTGATGTCACGATTCTTGGACCGCCCGATGAAGAATTCCCCGCCCGGATGCTTGTTGATCCATTCCGAGAGGTCGTAGGCGCGGCCCTTGTAAACCCACACGTTGGACAACTGCGGTCCGCCTCCGGGGCCGGGTTCCCGGCCCAGATCGCGGGGCCCGGGGTCGCCGTCGGTGTCGAAATCGCGGCCACGGGGGCCGGCGGGGCGCCGACCGGGATCGCGCTCGTCGGGGCCGGAAGCGCCGTCCTGACCTGCACCGCCTCCGCGTCCCGGGTCGGTGCCGCGCTCGAGATCGCGGGGGCCGGGGTCGGCCGCGCCGCGCCCGGCCGGCGCCGGTGGCGGGGTGGAATTGATCGACACTTCTCGTTCCTCCTGAACACTGCCGGTTTCGGCGGTTGTGTAGACCGTCTCCGGTCACGCTAATGGATCGCTGAAGGTGCGCTTGCCGCTACCTTCAAGTGTCCGATTTGCCCGGAAATCGCGCAGAAGAATGCTTCGATCGGCTCCGGAATTCATGCATACTTCATCGTGAGGGCGGGGCTTCCGCCCTTTCATTCGGCTCCGGGCGGTTCCGCCCGGATAGATTCCAGGGGGGAACCCATGAACCTCAAGGCATCGCGGGCGGCTGTTGCGCTGCTCGCCGCCGGCGCGCTGGTGCTCACCGGTTGTGCTGACAAGAAGTCCGATGACGCCGGTACCACGACCGCCACCGCGGCGGCCGCGAGCGGCGCTTCGGGCTCGCCCACGGCCGCACCGTCGGTCGACGCGAGCGGCCTGCCCACGATCGAGATCGTCAAGGACGCGGCGCTGGCCACCCGGGAGACCTACTCCGAGCACCTGACGCTCGCCGTCGACAAGGGGATCCAGGGACTGCCCGTCACCAGCGTGACCGGCGACATCATCTCCTTCAAGGACACCAAGCGCGTGGCCGCGCAGGGTGACGCCAACGTCCGCGTCCAGGACAACTACGTGCAGACGAAGTTCGTCGTCATCGACGGCGTGATGTACGCCAATCTCGGCGGCGCGAAGTACCAACCGATGGGCAAGACGGGTGAGAAGGGCGTCTACGACCCGGCGATCATCCTGGACCTGGAGAAGGGCCTCGCCAAGATCCTCGACTCGGTGCAGAACCCCAAGGTCGACGGTAAGGACACCGCCAACGGGCTCAAGACCGTCAAGGTGACCGGCACCGTCGCCACCCAGGTCCTGGACCCGCTGCTGCCGCAGATCACGGACATCGCGACCCGCGGCAACGCCGGCACGTCACTGCCCATCACGCTGTGGATCGTCTTCGACCCGTCGGCGAACCCGCAGCCCAAGCCGAACGTGACGCGGATGGAGGTCAAGCTGAAGGACCTGCCCATCACGCTGAACCTCACCGAGTTCGGCAAGGACGTGAAGATCACCAAGCCGGCCACGTAGCGAGTGCTCCAGGCAAGCCGGACCTTCGGGGGGAGGTCCGGCTTCCCGCTGTCAGAAGCCCTTCGAGCGCAGGTACGCGCCCAGCGTCTCGACGCTGCCCGGGGTACGCGGGCCCTCGACCCAGCCGGCGTACGGGATCACCACGACGTTGCCCTCGCGGACCGCGGTGGTGTTCGCCATGAGCGGCTGCGAGCGCAGCTGGGTGAGCTTGGCCTCCGGCGTGTTCTCGGGCCCGACGCCGTAGTCGACGATCGCGATCACCTCCGGATCCCGCTGCGCCGCAGCCTCCCAGGACGCGGTAGTCCACGAGTCGTCGAGGTCGGCGAAGACGTTCTCGCCGCCCGCATTCTCGATGATCGCCTGCGGAGTGCCGGTGCGACCCGAGGTGAACGGGTCGGGGGAGGCGCTGTCGAACAGGAAGACCCGCGCCTTCTTCGTCGCCGGCGCGGAGGAGGTCCGGACCTTGTCGATCCGGGCGCGGTATTCGGCGATCAGCTGCTCCGCGCGCTCCGGAACCCCGAACAGGGTGCCGAGGTTCGCCAGATCGGCGAACAGCGCGTCGAGCGGCGGCATGATGCCCCGCTTCGTGCTCCCGGCCTGCCGGCAGGCCTCGGTGAGCTGGTACGGCACGGCGCCGATCCCGCGGATCCAGTCCGGCGTCACGCCCGTGGTCTCCTTGAAGCCGTAGTTCCAGCCCGCGAAGACGAAATCGGGCCGGGCCGCCTGGATGGTCTCGCGGGTGAAGGCGGTGCCGAGGCTGGGGGCGCGGTCGAAGTCGGCCTTCCACGGCGAGGTGTTGTAGTCGACGTGCTTGCCGTCGTAGGTCGTGTATCCGACGACCCGGTCGGTCAGGCCCAGCGCGAACAGGATCTCAGCAGTCCCGGTGTCGTTCACCACCACCCGGCTCGGCGGGCCCGGCACCGTCAGCGGCGCACCGCAGTTGGTGACGGTGGCGGGCGGGCCGGAGGAGGCCGACGGTGCCGTGTCCTCGACCGTCGCGCCGCAGCCGGCGAGCAGGGCGCCGCCGAGCAGCAGCAGGGGCAGGCGTTTCATGTCATCGTCCTTCGTCGAAGATCACCTGGGGAACCCCCAGGCGGGGGTGGGGCACGACGTGCGCGCCGATGTCGAAGTACTGCCGGAGCGTCGCGGGCGTGAGGATCTCCTCCGGGGTGCCGGAGCAGGCGAGCGCCCCCTCGGACAGCACGTAGAGGCGGTCGCAGTACTGCGCCGCGAGATTGAGGTCGTGGAGCACCGCGATCACCGTCACCCCCAGGTCGCGGGCGGCGCTGAGCACCGCGAACTGGTGCCGCACGTCGAGGTGGTTGGTGGGCTCGTCGAGCACCAGCACCCGAGGCTCCTGCGCGAAGGCCCGGGCGATGAGCACCCGCTGCGCCTCGCCGCCCGAGAGCGTGCCGAAGTCCCGTCGGGCCAGCTCCGTGGCACCCGCGGCGGCGAGCGCACCGTCGACCGCGCGGCGGTGCGCGACGAGGGGCACGCCCCGGCGGCGGTGCGGCAGGCGACCGGTCTCGACGATGTCGCGCGCGGTGAAGCCGATGTCGAAGGGGGCGTGCTGCATCACGGCCGCGACCTGCCGCGCGTTCTCCCCGAGGCTGATCGCCGTGACGTCCCGCCCCTCGACGGTGACGCTGCCCGTCGCCGGCCGCAGCGCCCGGTAGGCGCACCGCAGCAGCGTCGACTTGCCGCTGCCGTTGGGGCCCACGACGCCGATGAACTCGCCGGATTCCGCCGTGAGGCTGAGGTTCTCGACGATGCGCCGCCCGCCCAGCTCGACGGAGACGTCGCTGTACTCGACCCGCATCACGCGCTCCCCACGGACCTGCGGCGCATGAGCGCGATGAACAGGGGCACGCCGACGGCGGCGGTGATCGCGCCGAGCGGCAGCTCCTGCGGCGGGGCGACGGTGCGGGCCGCGATGTCGGCGAGCACGAGGAAGACCGCCCCGAGCGCGGGCGCGATCACCAGGACGCGGCGGTGGTCGGCACCCACCAGCAGCCGGGCGACGTGCGGCACGACGAGCCCGACGAAGCCGATGGCGCCGCAGACGGAGACGATGATGCCGGTCATCGCGGCGGTGAGCACGAACAGCGCGGACCGGTATCCGGACGCCGAGAGCCCGACGGAGATCGCCACCTCGTCGCCGAGGGCGAGCGCGTTGAGCTTGCGCGCGCCGTACCGCAGCGTCACCAGACCGATCGCGACCGTCACCGCGAGCAGGGCCGTCGTGCGCCAGGTCGAGGGGGAGAGGCTGCCGAACAGCCAGAACATCACCGTGCGGGCCGCGTCGCCGCGCGGCGCGAGGAAGACGAGCACCGTCGTCACCGCCGAGAAGCCGTACGCGAGGGCGGTGCCGGTGAGGACGAGCCGCAGCGGCGTGAGCCCGCCGCCGCGGTACGCGATGAGGTAGACCAGCGCCGTCGCGCCGAGCGCGCCCAGGAAGGCGGCGGTCGGCAGCGCGTACAGGCCGAGCGTGCCGAGGACGCCGAACAGGGCCACCGTCGTCGCGCCGACCGACGCGCCGGAGGAGATGCCGAGGACGTACGGGTCCGCGAGGGCGTTGCGGACCATCGCCTGGACCGCGACGCCGATCGCGCTGAGCCCCGCGCCCACGATCGCGGCGCTGAGTACCCGGGGGATCCGCGAATCGGCGACGATCCGGTAGTGGGTGGCGTGCTCGGCGTCGATGACGCCGCCGGTGAGGAAGGCCCAGACGTAGCGGGTGGAGTCCTGCCAGGGGATGCGGACGGTGCCCAGCAGCACGCCCAGCCACATCGCGGCGATCAGCGCGATCAGCAAGCAGGCCAACAGCACTGCCACACGGCGCGACGAGACCACTCGCACTCCGCGACTCCCCTCGGGTCGGTGAGCACCGCCCGGCTCCGGGCGGTCGCGAGGGCAGGTATCGGGCTCGCACGCACTGCGCGTGTCACCGTTGCGGGGCAGCCCCGGTTTCGCACCGGGTTCCCTCTTGCGCCGCGGGCTCGCGCCCGCGGACCGTCGCTGGGAGGGAAGTCTAGGCGGGCGATGCGGGCATATCGGCGGCGGGCTGCTCACCGGGCCGTTCGGCGGGCCAGGCGCGGACCACGGCGAGCAGGCGCTCGCGGATCGGGGTGGCGCGCTCGGCGAGCGCTACCTGCTGCCGGACGTACTCGCGCCGGCCGTCGGGGGTCTCGATCGCGATCGGCGCGAAGCCGTAGCCGGCCAGGTCGTACGGGCTCGCCCGCATGTCCAGCTCCCGGGCGTCCCGGGCCAGGTCGAAGGCGTCCGCCACCAGGTCCGACGGTGCGCCCGGCGCCAGCTTGAAGGCCCACTTGTAGAGGTCCATCCCGGCGTGCAGGCAGCCGGGCTGCTCGGAGGCGACCTGCGACGCACGGGTCAGGCGGGTGACGTTGCGGGGCGCGGCGTCGGGGGTGAAGAACCGGAAGGCGTCGTAGTGGGTGCAGCGCAGGCTCCCGGCGCGGACCACCTCGTCGGTGCCCTCCGGCCCGAGGCGCAGCGGCACCGGGTGGCGCGCCTGATCCGCCTCGCGGTAGACCATGGCCCATTCGTGCAGGCCGAAGCAGCCGAACACCGGGGCCCGAGACGCGGTGGCCGCCAGGAGGTCCTCGACGTACGCCGCGGTGCCGGCGCGTTTGGCCAGCGTCGCCGGGTCCAGCCGGACCCGGGTCCCGTCGACGAGGTAGCCGCGAACGCCCTCGAAGTCGGCCGCCGCGCGCGGGCCGTCGAGCTCGGTGCCGAGCCCCGGGTGCCACCGCAGCAGGTGCGCCGGGCGGTGGCCGTAGTACGTGAACAGGAAGTCCCAGACGGGGTGCTTCTCGCCGCGGGCGGCCCGGCGGCGGTGCGCCTCGACGAAGGGCTCCAGCCGCGCGCGGTGGTCCGCCGCGCGAGCGGTCCACTCGGCGTCGCTGAGCACCGTCACACCCGGTGCGTCCCGTCCCGCACGGTGCCGACGAACTCCTCGACCACGTCCTCCAGCGCCACGATGCCGATCGTCCGGCCGTGGTCGTCGGCGACGGCGGCGAGGTGCCCGCCGAGGCGGCGCAGGTCGCCGGCAGCCTGGTCCAGCGACAGGCTCCCGTCGACCACGGGCAGCGGGCGGATGCGGCTCGCGCCGATCACCGACTCCGGGCCCACGGCGGCGTCCATGATGTCGGGCAGCACGTCCTTGACGTGCAGGTAGCCCGTGAACGCGCCGGAGCTGCTGCGCACCGGGTAGCGGGAGTAGCCGGTCTCGGCGACGGCGGACTCGATGTCGCCGAGGGTCGGACCCCAGACCCCGTTCACGCCCTGCACGGCCTGGAGCCCGCGGATCTCGGTGAGCGGGATCGCGACGTCGGCGACGGTGCGGCGCGAGGTCTGCAGCGCGCGGGTCAGGCGGACCCGCTCCTCGGCGTCGATGAGGCCCTCGTCGTGCGACTCGGCGATGAGCACGCTCAGTTCGCCGGCGGAGACGGTGCTGTCCAGCTCGTCGCGCGGCTCCACGCCGCCCGCGCGCAGCACCAGCGTCGCCAGCCAGTTGTAGACCGCGATCAGCGGCCGCACCAGGCGGACGAAGGCCACGTGCGGCGGTACGAGGAGCATGGCCGCGGCCTCGGGCCCGGCGAGCGCGATGTTCTTCGGCACCATCTCGCCGAGCAGGATGTGCAGCACCACGACCAGCCCCAGGGAGACGGTGAAGGAGATGGGGTGCAGCAGCGCCTCGGGCACGTGCGCCCAGCCCAGCGGCTTCTCCAGCAGGTGCGCGATGGCGGGCTCGCCGACCTTACCGAGCAGGATCGAGCAGATCGTGATGCCGAGCTGGCAGCCCGCCAGCATGAGCGAGAGGTTCTCCGACGCCTTGATCACGGCCTTCGCGCTCGACCGGCCCTGCTCCACGAGCGCCTCGAGCCGGTCGCGGCGGGCGGCGATGAGGGCGAACTCGGCCGCGACGAAGAAGGCGTTCGCGGCGAGCAGCAGCACGGTCAGGGCGACGCCCAGGAGGTCACTCATGGGTCACCTCCACGAGGTCGACGCGGCGGCCGTCCATCCGGGCGACGCGCGCCGACCACTGCGGCGCCTGGGACTCGTCGTCGTCGAGCGACGGGTGGTTCGGCAGCGGGACGCGGTCGCCGACCGCGGGGATGCGGCCGAGGAGGAACATCACCAGGCCGCCGAGGGTGTCGTAGTCGCCCTCGGGGGCGCGGTAGCCGGTGTCGCGCTCGAGCTCGTCGATGCGGAGCAGGCCGGAGCACAGGAAGCCGTCGTCCGTGCGCTGCACGTCGACCGGCTCGTTCGCGTCGTGCTCGTCGCGCACGTCGCCCACGATCTCCTCGATGAGGTCCTCGACGGTGACGATGCCGGCGGAGCCGCCGTACTCGTCGACGACGAGCGCCATCTGCAGGCCGTTGGCCCGCAGCTGCTCCATCAGGGCGTCGCCGTCGAGCGTCGCGGGCACGACGGGGGCGGTGGTCGCGATCTCGGCGACGGTCACCGTCGCGCGACGGTCCGCCGGCACCGTCAACGCCTGCTTCACGTGCACCAGCCCGACCGTGTCGTCCAGATCGCCCCGGACCACCGGGAACCGGGAGCGACCGGACTCGATCGACAGCGCCACCAGGTCGGCGACGGTGTCGTCGGCGTCCAGCGAGTGGATCCGCTGCCGCGGCGTCATGAGCTCCTCCGCGGTGAGCTCGCCGAACTCGAGGCTGCGGCCCACGAGCTCGGCCGTCATCTCGTCGATCGCGCCCTGCGCGGCCGAGTTGCGCACGAGCGCACTGAGTTCCTGCGCCGACCGCGCCGAGCTCAGCTCCTCCGCGGGCTCGATGCCCAGCCGGCGGACCAGCGCGTTCGCCGAGCGGTTGAGGAAGGAGATGGCGAACCGGAACGTCGAGGAGAACAGGGACTGCGCGCCCGCGGTGAGCCGCGCGGTCTGCAGCGGGCGGGCGATCGCGAGGTTCTTCGGCGCGAGCTCGCCCAGCACCATCGACAGCGAGGTCGCGATGACCAGGGCCAGGATCAACGTCAGCGCCCCGGACCAGACGCCGGGCATGCCCGTCCATTCCAGCGCGGGGCGCAGGAACTTCGAGAGCACCGGCTCGGCCAGGTAGCCCGTGACCAGGGTGGTGATCGTGATGCCCAGCTGGGCGCCGGACAGCTGGAAGGAGAGGGTGCGGTGCGCGTTCTGCACCTGCTTGGATCGGCGGTCCCCGCGATCGCGGACGTCCGCGTCGATCGTGGACCGCTCGAGCGCGGTCAGCGAGAACTCCGCGGCCACGAAGAGTGCCGTGCCGACGGTCAGCGCGAGGAATCCGACGACCGCGCCGATCGTGATCAGCGCGCTAGACATCGGCCCGCTTCCTCGACCTGGTCGATGTGGTCAGCACTCGTCGTCGGCGGCGTTTGCCGGGTCTTCGGGACTTCATGGTCCTTCCAAAGGATCGTCGGTGGGATTCACTGCATCCTACCGACGATCCGTCGGGATTCTCACCAACCGCCGGGGAGCGGCCGGCCCTCCGCGAAGCCCGCCGCGCTCTGCACGCCGACGGTGGCCTTCGCGTGGAACTCCGGCACGCTGCGGGCGCCGGCGTAGGTGAAGGAGCTGCGCACGCCCGAGGTGATCCGGTCGAGCAGGTCCTCGACGCTCGGCGCCTCGGGATCGACGCGGATCCGGGAGCTGGAGATGCCCTCCTCGAACAGCGACTTGCGGGCGCGGTCGAAGGCGCCCTCGCCGGCGGTGCGCGCCGCGACGGCGCGCTTGGACGCCATGCCGAAGCTCTCCTTGTACGCGGAGCCGTCGGTGGCGTACTTCATGTCGCCGGGCGACTCGTAGGTGCCGGCGAACCACGAGCCGACCATCACGTTGGAGGCGCCGGCGGCCAGTGCGAGCGCGACGTCGCGCGGGTGCCGCACGCCGCCGTCGGCCCAGACGTGCGCGCCCAGCTCGCGGGCGGCCGCGGCGCAGTCGAGCACGGCGCTGAACTGCGGCCGGCCGACGCCGGTCATCATGCGGGTAGTGCACATCGCGCCGGGGCCCACGCCCACCTTGACGATGGTGGCGCCGGCGTTGACCAGGTCGCGGGCGCCGGCCGCGGCCACCACGTTGCCGGCGGCCAGCGGCAGGCCCAGGTCGAGCGCGGCGACGGCCTCGAGCGCGTCGAACATCTTGGCCTGGTGGCCGTGCGCGGTGTCCACGACCAGCACGTCGGCGCCGGCCTCGGCGAGGGCGCGGGCCTTGGCGGCCACGTCGCCGTTGATGCCGACGGCGGCGGCGATCCGGAGTTTGCCGGCACCGTCGACGGCGGGGGTGTAGATGCCCGCGCGGACGGTGGCGGTGCGCGTCAGCACCCCGTGCAGGCGGTCGTCGCCGTCGACGAGGACCGCGAGGTCGGAGTGGTCCTTGTCGAGCATGTCGAAGACGGCCTCGGGAGCGGTGCCGGCGGAGGCGCAGACGAACGAGGTGGTCATGACGTCGCGGAGGCGCGCGAAGCGGTCGACGCCCTCGCAGGCGGCGGCGGTGACCAGGCCGACGGGGCGGTCGTCGGCGTCGACGATCACCACGGCGCCGTGCGCGCGCTTGGGCAGCAGTGCCACGGCGTCGCTGACCGAGTGCTCGGCGCTCAGCGTGACCGGGGTGTCGGCGACCAGGTCGCGGCTCTTGACGTAGGAGATCGTCTCGGCCGCCGCCTCCAGCGGCAGGTCCTGCGGGAGGACGACGATGCCGCCGCGGCGCGCGACGGTCTCCGCCATGCGGCGGCCGGCGACGGCCGTCATGTTGGCGACGACGAGGGGGATCGTGGTGCCGGTCCCGTCGACCGACGCCAGATCGACGTCGAATCGGGAGGTCACGTCCGACCGGTTCGGGACGAGGAAGACGTCGTCGTAGGTCAGGTCGTACTGCGGGCGGCTATCAGGAAGGAACTGCACGTGTGGGCAGTCTACCCGATTCCGCGGTGGTCCCCGTCACCGTCGCGCTGCCGTCCCACGGCCCGCAGCCGGCGGTCAGGGACGCAGGGGGCGGCCCTGCGCGTCGCGGACGCTGCCCGTGAGGATCATGATGCCGTCGACGAGCGCCCAGATGCCGACGCCGATCAGGATGACGAAGCCGATGAGGATGATCGAGGTCACGATGCCGATCACCGTCAGCACCAGCTGGGTCACCGCGATCGAGGTGGAGCCCAGGTAGAACCGGCCGATGCCCCACCCGCCGAGGAAGATCTGCAGGAGGCCCGCGGCGAGCTTCGACTTGTCCGAGTAGGGCTCGCCGGTCTGCGGGTCGCGGCCGTACGGTGCCGACGGATCCGCCCCGAAGGGCTGGCCGTACGGGAACCCGGGCTGCGGCTGACCGTATCCGGGCTGCTGCGCGTACGGCTGCTGGCCGTAGGCGGCGGGCTGCTGCTGGGCGTACGGGTCGTAGGACGGGTACGGCTGCGGGTCGTATCCCGGCTTGGCGTACGGGTCGTACTGCTGGCCGTACGGCTGCTGCGGATCGGTCATGGTGGTCTCCTCATCTCCCCTGAGGCGCCCAGCGTACCGGCGCGGAATCAGTGCAGCAGGAGGCGGGAGAGCTCGGTGAGCCAGGGCACCGCGACGGCCACCGTCGGCACCACCAGGATCAGGCCCGCGAGCAGGTAGACGGAGGCGCTGAACAGGTTGCTGGCGGGCGGCATCGACAGTCGCTCGACCCGCACGACGGTGCCGGTCGCGCCGACCGCGAGGGCACCGCGCGGGGCGGGGCTCTGCGCGCAGGTGACCAGGGCGTTGGCCAGGGGGACCGGGCCGGCGGCGGCCACGGCCTCGTCGTCCGCGAGGAGCTCGACCAGCAGTTTCACGGAGTCGAGCGCGGCCGACGAGCGGACGAACTTGGGGAAGGCGTGGTGCACGGCGGTGAAGGCCTCGAGCACCAGGTCGTGGCGCGACCGTAGGTGCGCCCGCTCGTGCGCGAGGACCGCGGTCAGCTCCTCGTGGCTGAGCTGATTGATCGTGCCGACGCTGAGCACCACGCGGTGCCGCAGGCCCGGGAGGCAGTAGGCCAGGGGCTGGTCGACGCCGAGGACGCGCAGGTCGGCGCTGGAGACGGGGTGGTCACCGTCGACCGCGTGGGACAGGATGTCGACGACGGTGCGGTGCCGGGCGCGGCGCCGTCGGGTACGGACCGCGAGCCGGACGGTGGACGTGATGAGCCGGGCGCCGATCAGCAGGGTGAGCGCGAACGCGACGACGGCCACGATCCACGGGACGAGGCCGAGCTGGCGGATCTCGTCGATGGGGTTGGTGGTGGGCCGCCCGTCCGGGCCGGGGACGAGCAGGCGGCTCGCGATGACCAGGCCCGCACTGAAGGCGGAGAGCACCGCGGCCAGGGCGATCGCCTGCCACAGCACGAGGGCGGCGCGGGGCGCGCGCAGCGGCCAGGCGGCCCGGGAGAGCCAGAGGGGCACCGGCCCGGCGAGTAGCAGGGCCAGCGCTCCGAAGATGAAGGCCGCCATGGGGACGAGCCTACTGGGTGATCAGGGCTCGGCGCGACGAGCTGCTTCGCCGGCCTCGAGCTTGGCGAGCGCGCGCCGCAGCGCCTGCGCCTCGTCGGCGCCCACGCGCTCCACGAAGTGCACGAGCGCGGCCTCACGTGAGCTCTCGGCCTGGTTCAGCGCGTCGAACATGAGGTCGGCGACCAGCTCGTCGCGACCGAAGCTCGCGGCGTAGCGATGCGCGCGGTCGGTGCGGATCTGGCTCACGAGCTTCTTCTTCGCGAGCCGCTGCAGCACCGTCATCACGGTGGTGTACGCGAGTTCGCGGTCAGCGGCGAGCGACTCGTGCACCTGTCGCACGGTCTGCGGTTCCGTGGACGCCCAAAGATGGTCCATGACCGCGCGTTCGAGATCTCCCAATGCCGCCATTCCTCAGATTCTACTCGGCATGGCCCGCATCGCTACGACGGCCTGTCGTAATCCACGCCACAGTGATGAGGGCTTGCTAAGTTAGGGGAGCCTGTCCTAGAGTAGGTCTCGTCGCCGAGAGCGACACCGAACCACATCGGACCGTGACGCGAACTGAGGGCTGCAGTAATCCGCCGGTCTGTGCCACGGCGGGTCCGGGGGATGGCTGAGCCCCCGGACCCGCCGACTACTTTCTCCGTGTCCCGGTCCGTCGCGGATCAGTCCTTGGGCATCACGAGCCAGAGCAGCAGGTACAGCAGGAACTGCGGGCCGGGCAGCAGGCAGGACACCACGAAGAGCACGCGGACGAGCGTCGCGTCGATGCCGAAGTAGCGGGCGATGCCTGCACACACGCCGCCGATCCAGTTGTTCTGGACGTCGCGGGCGAACCGCTTCTGCGGCGGCGCCGGGGGGGAGTAGGGATTGGGGGCGAAGGGATCGTTCTCGGTCATGACTCCACAGTGCCGGGCGGCGGCCCCGCCCGCATCGGGGTCTACCCGGACCCGAGCCCCGATCTTCCGGCCCGGGAGCGGCGTCGGCGATGCCCGGTTCTAGGGTGGATCCATGACGCAACCGACACCCGGACAGCAGCAGGTCATCGACGGGATCATCGCCGGCGGTACCGCCGGATTCGACAAGATCCTCGGCCTCGAGTACACCGCCGTCACCGCCGACGGCGTGCAGGCGACGCTCACCCTGCGGCCCGAGCTGCACCAGCCCTTCGGCATCACCCACGGCGGCGTGTACTGCGCCATCATCGAATCGGTCGCCAGCGTCTCGGGCGTGGTGTGGCTCGGCGGCGCCGGGCACGTGGTCGGCGTGAACAACAACACCGACTTCCTGCGCGCCCTCTCCAGCGGTGTGCTCTCGATCCGGTCGACCCCGATCCACCGCGGCCGCCGCCAGCAGCTGTGGCTCGTGGAGATCGACTCCGAGGACGGCAAGGCCGTCGCGCGCGGCCAGGTGCGGCTGCAGAACATCGACGCGTAGCCGTCGCCCGGAACGCGACGAGCGCGCCACCCGCAACGGGTGGCGCGCTCGTGTGCGTTCGTGCCGGCGGGCCGGGCGTCAGCCCGCCTTCTCGGCCTTGTCCGCCGCGGTCGACGGTGCGCCCGGGGCCTGGGCCTGAATCTCCGGCTTCGGCGCGGACGTCGGCAGCGCCTTGGTCGGCGAGCTGGTGTGCACCGGCGGGATGGCCGGCTTCGCGCCGGTCTGCAGCGCGTCGAGCGCCGTGCGCGCGTAGACCTGCTGCTCGGTGATGGTCATCTGGCCGCGCTTGTTCGTGAGGAAGGTGATCGCCCACGAGGTCAGCGTGATGACGCGGTTCTGGTACCCCACGATGTACCAGAGGTGCAGCGCGAGCCAGCCGAGCCAGGCGAGGAAGCCGCCGAACTCGAGCTTGCCGACCTTCGCCACGGCGCTGGCCCGCGAGACGGTGGCCATGGAGCCCTTGTCGAAGTACTTGAAGGGCTTGCGCTCGGCGGGGGACTGGCCCTCGAGGCCGGCCTTGATCGCCTTCGCCGCGTACGTCGCGCCCTGGATGGCGCCCTGCGCCATGCCCGGGACGCCGTCGACCAGCATCATGTCGCCGACGACGAAGACGTTCGGGTTGCCGGGAATGGTGAGGTCGGGCAGAACGCGGACGCGGCCCGCGCGGTCGGTCTCGGCGCCGGACTGGTCGGCGAGGATCTTGCCCAGCTTGCTGGCGGCGACGCCCGCGGACCACACCTTGCACTGGGCTTCGATGCGGCGCTGCGTGCCGTCCTTCTCCTTGACGACGAGGCCGTCGGCGTCGACGTCGACGACCATCGCGTTGAGCTGGATCTCGACGCCCATCTTCTCCAGCCGCTTCGCGGCCATGGTGCCCAGCTTCTCGCCCATCGGTGGGAGCACCGCCGGGGCGGCGTCGAGGAGGATCACGCGCGCCTCGGTGGGATCGATGTTGCGGAACGCGCCCTTGAGCGTGTTGTCCGACATCTCGGCGATCTGGCCGGCGAGCTCGACGCCGGTGGGGCCGGCGCCGATCACGACGAACGTGAGCAGCCGCATGCGCTCCTCGTGGTCGTGCGAGAGCTCGGCCTGCTCGAACGCGCCGAGGATGCGGCCGCGCAGCTCAAGGGCGTCGTCGATGGTCTTCATGCCGGGCGCGAACTCGGCGAACTGGTCGTTGCCGAAGTACGACTGGTCGGCGCCCGCGGCCACGATGAGGCTGTCGAAGGGCGTCACCGTCGTGCGCTCGAGCAGCTGGCTGGTCACCGTGCGGTTCTCGAGGTCGATGTCGGTGACCTCGCCCAGCAGCACCTCGGCGTTGCGCTGCTTGCGCAGGATCATGCGGGTCGCGGGCGCGATCTCGCCCTCGGAGAGGATGCCCGTCGCGACTTGATACAGCAGGGGCTGGAACAGGTGGTGGGTCGTCTTCGCGATCATCGTCACGTCGACGTCCGTGCGCTTGAGGGCGCGCGTGCCGAAGAGGCCGCCGAACCCCGATCCGATGACGACCACCTTGTGGCGGTGCGCTGCGTCGCTCATAACTCTCGTCGCTCCTGGTATACGTCGAAGCCGGGATCCCCGGCGTGTGCAGTCCTACCGTAGTCCGCCGCTCAACTCCCGTCGCGCTGCACGCCCGAACTCGTCGCGCGACGCTCCCGATAGGCGGCGACGTGCGTCCGATTGCCGCAGTTCCCCTCGGTGCAGAAGCGCCGCGAGCGGTTCTTCGACAGGTCCACGAGAACTCGGTCACAGTCGTCGGCCGCGCAGGTCTTGAGCCGGTCGACGTTGCCGCTGCGGACCAGGTCGACGAGCGCCATCGCGCACTCCACCCGGACGCGCACGGGGATCGGTGCGGCGTCGTCGATGAAGTGCAGGTGCCAGTCCCAGCTGCCGTGCCGGGTGAGCCGGGGCTGCTGCGGCGTCGCCGCGAGCATCTCGTTGACGATCCCGGCCACGGCGTCGGGGTGCTGCGCGGCGAAGACGCGGGCCAACTCGGCGCGCAGGTCGTGGATCGGGGCCACGTCCCGCGCTGCGGCGCTGCTCCAGCCGGTGAACTCGTGCCGGCGCAGGTACTCCTTGAGCGCCTCGACGGTGCCGAGCCGTTCCTCGTCGCCGTAGTCGGTGTTCACCAGGTCGGCCGCCATGAGCAGGGACGGCTCCGTGTCATGTGCGAATTTCATTTGACTCCTTACGGCGGTGGCCGCTACTGTCACTAGTGTACTTCACTTGACTCCTTACGAATCGCGCATACATGGAGGTGACGCATGGGTCGGGGAATCGCAATCGCACTACTGTCGGGTTTCGCCTTCGCGATGTCCGGCCCGTTCGGCAAACCGCTGCTCGCGGCCGGGTGGAGCCCGGCCGGCGTCGTGCTGGTGCGCATCTGGATCGCGGCGATCGTCACGCTGATCCCGATGTTGGTCGTCGGGCGTGCCAGGCTCGCGACGCTGCGGCACGCGCCGTTCACGGTGCTGGCGTACGGCCTGCTCGCCGTGATCGGCGTGCAGCTCGCGTACTTCAACGCCATCGCGCACATGTCGGTCACCGTCGCGCTGCTCATCGAGTTCTCCGCGCCGCTCCTGGTGCTGGTGTACCTGTGGGCCCGGTTCGGCCGGCGCCCGACGCTGCGCACCGTCCTCGGCGCCGCGCTCGCCGTCGCGGGCCTGGTCGCGGTCGTCGGCGCGGCCTCCGGCGGAGCGGTGGTCACGCCCATCGGCCTGGCCTGGGCCTTCGTCTCGCTGGTCGGCCTCGCGGCGTACTTCCTCCTCGCCGAGGACGGCACCCGGGCCGACGACATCGACGTCGCGAGCATCGAGGGCGCGAAGCCCGCGGTGGACCAGTTGGCGCTCGCCGTCGGCGGTCTCGTCGTGGGCGCGGTCGTGCTCTCGCTGACCTCGCTCGCGGGGCTCACGCCCGTGCGCATCTCCACCGCGCCGGTGGTCCTCGGCGGCCTGGGGACCACCCCGTGGTGGGTGCCCGCCGTCGTGATCGGCGCCGTCGCGACCGGCCTGGCGTACGTCGCGGGCATCCTCGCCATCAACATGATCGGCCCCACGCTGGCCTCGTTCCTGGGCTTCTCCGAGGTCATCGCCTCGGGCGTCGTGGCCTGGTTGATGCTGGGCGAGGCGCTCACCCCGGTGCAGATCGTCGGCGCGGTCGCGATCGTCGCGGGCGTGATCGCCGTCAAGCGGGGCGAGCAAAGCGGAACGGCGGACGCTCCGCGGCCAGGCGTGCCAGCCAATCCGCACGATGGAGCTCGTACTCCACCCGCGCGTACGGCGTGAGGTCGGCCTCGGCCTCGTCGCCGAGGTCCACCTCGCCCTGCAGCGACTCCCAGTCGAGCATGGCGATGTCGAGCTGCTGCATCCCGAGGCCCGCGAGCACCCGGCGTGAAGCCAGGTTCGACCAGGCGGTGGAGGCGTAGACGCGCCCGGTGAGGCCGTGCTCGAGGGCGTGGCCCACCAGCGCGTGCGCCGCCTCCGCGCAGAATCCCCGTCGACGGTACGCGTCCGCGACCGCGTAGCTCAGCTCCAGGCCGCGGGCGCGGCTGTGCCGCGAGGCACGCAGCGCGATGCGGCCCAGGGTGCGGCGACTGTGCCGGTCGACGATGTGGAACCGGCCGTCGGCGTCGCCGGTGGTGCCGCCGGCAGGGGAGAGGTGCAGGCGCGCCGTCTCGATGTGCACGTGCAAATCTCCCCTCACGAGGCCCAGCGTATCGTCTCGGCACCGCTGTGCGGCGCAGTTCGCGCGGGTGTCGCCACGGTGTCGCTCGGGTGGCTGCCATACTGTCCGGCGTGACGTACCGAATCGCTCTTGCCACCTCCGCGGCGCAGCCGGACACCGACGACCGCGGTCAGGACATCCTCGCCGCCCTGCGCGCCGCCGGCCACGAGGCCGAGGCCGCCGTGTGGTCCGATTCCGCCGTCGACTGGGAGCAGTTCGACGCGGTCGTGATCGCCGGCGCCTGGGACTACGCGCAGCGCTACGACGACTTCCTGGGCTGGGCATGGCGCGCCGCGGCCCAGACGCTCGTGCTCAACCCCGAGCCGCTGGTCCGCTGGTACGCCGACAAGCGGTACCTGCGCGACTACGAGTCCGAGGGCATCCCGATCGTGCCGACGCAGTTCATCACGGTGCACGACGCCACGCTGGACCATGACTACCTCGGCACCGATCACGTCGTGCGCCCGTCGATCAGCGGCGGCCTGGCGGAGTCCTTCCGCTTCGGCCCCGGTGACGACGACGCGAGCCGCGCCAAGCTCGAGGAGATCAAGGCCTCCGGCAGCAGCGTCATGGTCTTCCCGTACTCGGTCGAGGCGGGCGGCGTCTCGCTGGTGTACATCGGCGGCGAGTACAGCCACGCCTTCGGCCGCGACCTCGCCGCCGAGGTCAACGCCGAACCGGCCGAGGGGCGTCCCGCCGAGGTGCTCGTCGACGCCGAGCCGACCGACGCCGAGCGCGCCGTCGCGGAGGCCGCGCTGAAGCCGATCGACCCGGCGAACCCGCCGCTGTACGTGCGGATCGACATCGTCCGGACGCCCGAGGGCGCGCCGGTCATCCTCGAGGTCCAGGTCGTCCAGCCCGACCTGCACCTGGAGCGGCTCGACGGTGGTGCGGAGAAGTTCGCGCAGGCCGTCCTCGCGCGGGTCGCCGCCGAGAAGGCCTGACCAGCCCAGACAGCTCGATGAAGTCCCCGTCCGGAGATCCGGACGGGGACTTCGTCGTTCCCGGGGGTTGCCAAAGAATGCATCGCGATATATCGTGAACGCATCGGGTCGCGAAACATGCGGCCCCCTACCGAAAGGAGTGCCACCATGCGTAGGCACACTCACGATGATCAGCGTTTCGAGGGCCGCGGCGCCCGTAACTGCGACGACCGGTTCGAGGGCCGCTTCGACGGCCGGTTCCGGCAGGGCGGTTTCCCGGGCGGGCCCGGCTTCGGCCCCGGCGGGCCCGGCCCGTTCGGTCCCGGCGGTCCCGGCGGCCATGGCCGCGGCGGACACCGCGGTGGCCGCGGACGCCGCGGCGTCCAGCGCGGCGACGTCCGGATCGCGGTCCTCAAGCTGCTGGAGGCCGAGCCCATGCACGGCTACCAGCTCGTCTCCTCGATCGAGGAGCGCACGGCCGGGGCGTGGAAGCCCAGCCCCGGCGCCATCTACCCCACGCTCAGCCAACTCGAGGACGAGGGGCTGATCACCATCGAGCGGGAGAACGGCCGCAAGGTCGCGACGCTCACCGACGCGGGCCGCGAGTACATCGAGACCGCCCTCGCCGACGCTCCGGACCCCTTCGCCGGGTTCGACGGCGGCTCCGCCGAGCGCGGACACCTCCGCGAGACGCTGCGCGAGCTGCACGAGGTCACCCGCCGGGTGGCTCGCACCGGCAACGCCGAGCAGACCGCGGCGGTCGACACGATCCTCGGCGACGCGATCAAGCAGGTCTACCTGCTGCTCGCCGGCGTGGACCGCACGCCTCCCGCCGCGGCTACCGAGGACCCGGCGCAGCCGGACGAGCAGTAGCCGCCCGCCGGGCCCGCGCGGGATCGGGGAGAAGGCGCACCGCGTCGCCGGGGTGCAGATCCCGGTAGCGCTCCGCCGGGAGCTCCGCGACCAGCGCGGTCCCGTCCTCGACGGTGGCGGTCACGCGGCAGCGTCCGCCCGCCACCGTCACCTCGACCACGGTGCCGGCCCGCCCGGCCCCGTCGGGCCCGTCGACGCGCACCGCGTCCGGTGGGAAGACCCACACTCCTTCGCCGTCCGGCAGCAGGTTCATGCCCGCCAGCCGGGCGGCGAAGTGCGTCGCGGGGGAGAGCAGCAGCTCGGCCGCCGCGCGATGATCGGCGACCCGCCCGTCCTCCAGGACGGCGGCCTCGTCGGCGAGGGCCACCACGTCGGCGGCGTCGTGCGTGAT
This sequence comes from Tsukamurella hominis, assembly GCF_965137015.1. Classification (NCBI taxonomy): domain Bacteria; kingdom Bacillati; phylum Actinomycetota; class Actinomycetes; order Mycobacteriales; family Tsukamurellaceae; genus Tsukamurella; species Tsukamurella hominis. Next base: position 78,990 of record NZ_CBCRZG010000017.1, read on the forward strand.
CAGGACGCACGTCCGGTCCCGCAGCAGGGCGCGCAGGAGCGCCCGCACCTCCGCCCGCGCCGAGACGTCGAGCGCCGACAGCGGTTCGTCGAGCAGCAGCACTTCCGGCTCGGCGGCCAGCGCCCGGGCCAGCGCCACGCGCTGCGCCTGCCCGCCGCTCAGCTCGTCCGGCCGCCGGTCCGCGAGGTGGTCGGCGCCCACGGCCTCGAGCCAGTGGTCGGCCGCGGCCGCCGCGGTCCGACGGTCCGCCCCTGCGCTCCGAGGCGCGAAGGCGACGTTCGCGCGCACCCGCAGGTGCGGGAAGAGCCGTGCCGTCTGGCCGAGCAGCGCGACTCGCCGGCGGTGGGTCGGCACCCAGGTGCTGCCGTCCGCGACCGTCTGGCCGGCGACGACGATCCGTCCGGTATCGGGCCGGACCAGGCCGGCGACGGCGCCCGCCACCGTCGACTTGCCGGTGCCGTTGGGCCCGAGCAGCGCCAGCGTGCGCCCTGCGGGCACGGCGAACGCCGCGGCGACGCCGCGGTCGGCGACGGTGACGTCGACCTCCAGGCCCGGGGGCACCGGCGCTCCGGTCATCTCCGCCACGCCCGGACCCCGTAGACGCCCGAGACGATGACCGCGGCCGCGGCGAGCAGCACCAGCGAGAGCGCCACCGCCGCCTGCGGATCGGTCTCGTTGCGCAGGTAGATCTCCAGCGGGAGGGTGCGGGTGGTCCCGGCGAGCGAGCCCGCGAAGGTGAGCGTCGCGCCGAACTCGCCGAGCGCCCGCGCGAAAGTCAGCACCACGCCCGAGGCGATCGACGGCAGGACCAGCGGCAGCGTGATGCGCCGCAGCACGACCGACGGCGGCGCGCCGAGCGTGGCCGCCGTGTGCTCGAAATCCGTTCCCAGCGTGCGCAGGGCGCCCTCGACGGCCAGCACGAGGAAGGGCAGCGCGACGAAGGCCTGCGCGAGCACCACGGCCGTCGTCGTGAAGGCGATGTGCCCGCCGACCCCGCCGTACTGGCCCACCAGGCCGCGTCGGCCGAAGGCGTAGAGCAGCGCGATGCCGCCCACGACCGGCGGGAGCACCAGCGGCAGCAGCACGAGCGGGCGGAGCACGCCGACGAACCGGGACCGGCTGCGCGCCAGGATCACCCCGAGCGGCACCCCGAGCAGAACGCATACGACGGTCGCGGCGAGGGACGTCTCCAGCGACAGCACCAGCGCGGTGCGCGAGTCCTCGGAGGTGACCAGTTCGCCGAACCGGGGCCAATCGACCTTCGCCACGATCGCGACGAGCGGCACCAGAACGAAGGCGGCGCCGATCGCGGCGGGAACGACGATCCAGCGCGGGTACCCGGTGACGGGGGCGGGCCGGGTCAGTTCGGTGCCCCGAATCCGGCGTCCGCGAGGGCCGCGCGGCCCTCGGGTCCGCGCACGAAGTCGACGAAGCGCTTCGCCCCGTCGGGGTTCTTCGCGCCCGTCAGCGGGGCGATCGGGTAGACGTTGACCGCCCCGTCGGCCTCGGGGAAGTCGACGGACGCGACGGCGCCCTTCGTGCCCTTGACGTCCGTGCGGTACACGAGACCCGCGTCGGCCTGGCCGTGCCGGACCTTGGCGAGCACGCTCGAGACCGAATCCTCCTCGCTGACCGGCGTGAGGGTCACACCGGCGGCCTTGCCGACCTTGGCGGTCGCGGTGCCGCAGGGCACGGGCTGCGCGCACACGACGACGGAGACACCGGGCTTGTTCAGGTCGGCGAGTGAGCCGATGCCCTTCGGGTTGCCGGGCGCGGTGGCGATGGTCAGCACGTTGGTGGCGAAGGGCTGCGGGTCGGTGACGAGCGACGCGGCCCCGGCCTTGTCCATCGTGGGCGTGTCGGCGGCCGCGAAGACGTCGGCGGGGGCGCCCTGCTGCAGCTGGGTGAGCAGGCCCGAGGACCCGCCGAAGGAGAACTTCACCGTCGTGCCGGGGTTGGCGGCGGAGAACGAGGCGCCCAGCTTCTCGAAGGTCGCCTGCAGGCTCGCGGCGGCGTAGACGACGACGGTGCCGGAGCCCGCGGCCGCCGACGAGGACGTCGAGGTCTCGGGCGAGGTCGACGTCGAGCAGGCGGCGAGGCCCGCCGCGAGGACGGCGGCGGTCAGGGCACGTGCGGCGCGCATGGCAACTCCCGGTGGCGGTGGTCGGCTTCCGATGGTCGAGACTATCCCCATGGCAACTCATGAGGTGGCGGTCCCGATGCGGTGGGCCGACATGGACGCGCTCCAGCACATCAACAACGTCGCGATGATGCGGCTGCTGGAGGAGGCCCGCATCCGGTTCCTGACCGAGAACGTCCCGCAGCCGCGCGAGTCGACGGTGACGATGTTCGTCGCGCACCACGAGATCGACTACCTCGCGCCCCTGCTGTACTCGCCCGAGCCGGTGCGGATCGTCCTGCACGTCACGCGGATCGGCCGCTCGGGCTTCGACCTCGGCTACGAGGTCGTGGCCACCGACGGCGCCGTCGCCGCCATCGCCGAGACCTCCATGGTCGTCGTCGACGGTGCCGGCCGCCCCGCGCCGCTGCCCGCCGCCCTGCGCACAGAACTCGCCGGGCTGGTCGGTGATCCGGTGCCCTTCCGCCGGCGCCGCGTCTCGGTCTAGCGGACCATCGCGGCCAGGTAGCGCCGCGTCATCACCGCCTGCAGCGCGCGGGCGACCGGGCCACCCAGGCGGGAGTACCAGCGTCCCGGGCGGGAGAACGCGGCCACCACCGCCACGACGGCCCCGTCGGGACGGATCTCCACGGAAAAGAGCTCCTCGCCGCCCTCCGGGTGCCCCGGGAGGGTGCCGTAGGCGAAGCCGGCGCGGTCGGGTTCGTCGAGCACGTAGACCACGCGGCACGGGATCCGGATCGGGCCGAACAGCGGCGTCGACAGCACCATGACCGTGCCCACCTCGGCGGTCGGCGTGCTCGCGCGGACCCGCATCCCCGCCCCGCGCTGCATGCCGTACGCGAGGATCGCGTCCCGCACCGCCGAGAAGTCCGCGGGGCCCCGGCCCACGACCCGTTCGGCCCGGATCGCGTGCGCGTCCCCGGGCGGCGTGCCGCGCGTCGCGCCGACCTCCGGATAGGTGAAGGGCGCGTCCGCGAGCGCCGCGAGGTCCGTCATACCGCCCGACGGTACGCCGTCACCGTCGGGCGAGGCGGGCCGCCGCGGCGGCGCCGACCACGGCTGAGACGACGACGGCGACGCCGTGCCAGCCGGTCATCGTGACGGTCTCGCCGAGTACGACGGCGCCGAGCGCCGCCGCGCACACCGGCTCCGCGAGGGTGATCGCCGGCAGCGAGGCGGAGATCGGCGCGGGTTGGAACGCGCGCTGCTGCAGGTACATCGCGCCGAGCCCGCAGAGCACGAGGACGTACAGGCGCCAATCCGCGAGCAGTCGCAGGCTGTTCGCCAGGACGTCGGCGTGCTCGTACGAGGTGAGGACCGGTTTCGTCAGGACCGTCGCGACGCCGAACAGGACGCCCGAGGCGACGCCGAAGGAGAGGGCGCGCGCCGGACCGGGCAGCGACCGCATCAGGCCGATCCCGGTCGCGGCGGCCGCGACGACGCCGACGACGACGAGCGCGGGGAGCCAGGTGGCGCCCGGGGCGTCGGGGACGCCGTCGGTGGGGCGCCCCGCGATGAGGAAGACCGCCAGTGCGATCGCGAGCACGGCCGCGTAGGTCCACTCGCGCGCGGTGACCCGCGTGTGGTTGAGCAGCGCCGAGACCGGCAGCGCGAACAGCAGGGCCGCGACGATCAGCGGCTGCACGACGAGCACCGGGCCCAGCGCCAGCGCCCACGCCTGGAAGGCGTAGCCGCCGAGGTCGCCGAGCAGGCCGAGCCACCATCGCGGCCGGCGGACCAATTCCGCGATGAGCGAGCCGCCCTCATCGACGGTGGCGGCCTCGGCCTGCTGCGCGGCGGAACCGCAGGCGAACAGGAAGGCGGCGACAAGGGCGAGGACGACCGAGGCCGAGGTGGCGGACACGCGTGAAATCTACGCTCGCGCGGGCCGCCGCCGCAGCGCACGCTAAGTTCGACAGCAGCAACGCGCGAAGGAGTGGGACGTGGCGAAGGTCGAGAGCAAGCTCGAAGTGGCACTGCCTCCGGAGGAGGCGTGGGCGAAGGCGGCGGACCTGGAGACGTTGCCGCAGTGGGTCACCCTGCACGACGGCTGGCGCGGCCCCCTGCCCGAGCTGGCGAAGGGCGCGAAGATCGCGTGCGTTGTGAAGGTGAAGAACTTCCGCAATCGGGTCGACTGGACCATCACGTCGTACGACCCGCCGCGCACCCTCGTGCTCGACGGCAAGGGCGTCGCCGGCACGAAGTACAAGCTCACCGTCGCGATCGCGCCCACGGGCAGCGGCTCGACGATCTCGCTGCGCGCCGACCTGGGCGGAGCGCCGCTGTTCGGCCCCATCGGCGCGACGGTCGCGCGAGCGCTCAAGGGCGACATCGCGGAATCGCTCGCGACCTTCAAGCGGATGTACGAGCAGTAGCGGCACCGGGGAGGGCGGGCGCGTGGAACTCACGGATCTGGTCGGCGCCGCGGTCCGCGGCGGCCTGAGCTGGGGAGCGGACACCGTCGCCCGGCTGCGGCAGCGCGCCGGCATCGACGGGCCGCGGCCCTGTGACGGCCTGATCCTCGACATCGACGACACGCTCGTGGACACCGACGCCGCCCTCCGGACCGCGGCCCGGGCCGCCGCGCTCGAGGTGTGGCCGACGTCGAACGCCACGGTGCGCGAGGGCTTCGCGGAGCTCTTCCTCACCGACCCCGAGGGCGTCTTCGGCCGGTACACCGCGGGGGAGCTGCGCTTCCACGAGATGCGCAAGGCGCGGATCGCGGTCGCCGCGGAGCGGTCCGGGCTGCTGTGGGAGGCGCGGCGCTACCGCCGCTTCTGCAGCGGCTTCGACCCGGCCTTCGCCGCGGCGCAGCACCTCTTCTCGGATGCGATGCCCGCCGTCGAGGCCGCCGAGCGCTGGGGGATCGCCGTCGTGCTGCTGACGAACTCGTCGTCGCCGGCGACCCGGATGAAGCTCCAGGTGCTCGGCGTCTCGGACCGCTTCGAGCGGGTCGTCACCACCGACACCCTCGGCATCGGCAAGCCCGATCCCGCCGTCTTCCTCCACGCCTGCGATCTGGTGGGCGCCGCACCCGAGGCGTGCGTCGCGGTGGGCGACAACTACGCGAACGACGTGGTCGCCGCGCGCGACGCGGGGCTGCGGGCGCTGTGGCTCGACCGGTCCGGCCGGGGTGCCGGCGGGGAGCCACCGACCATCCGTTCCCTCGCCGAACTCCCGGCGGCCCTGACCCGGGCGGTCTGACCTGTCGGTGGCCCGTGTTAGAACTGCCCCCATGCTCACCGTGCACCGCTCCGAACGCGGCGACGTCCTGCTGGACGCGCTCGCCGAGGTGCTCGCGGTGCCCGGCGCCGATGCCTTCGTCCCGGACCTGATCGCGGTCCCGGCCCGCGGGGTCGAGCGGTGGATCATCCAGGGCCTCGCCTCCCGGCTGGGCATCGCGGCGAACATCGACTTCCCCACGCCCGCAGCGCTCGTCGCGGATGCGGTGGGAGCCGCGTCCGGCATCGCACCGGACCAGGACCCGTGGCGCGGCGAACGGCTCGTCTGGCTCGTGCTCGCCGCGATCGACGCGATGGCCTTCGAACCCGAGGGCGCCGTGCTGGCCCGGCACCTGGGCGTCTCCCGGTCCGGCGGATGGGCCGACCAACCCGGCCACCGGCCCCGGCGCCGGTATCCGACGGCCGAGCTGCTCGCCGGCCTGCTCCGGTCCTACGGCGCGAACCGCCCCGGCATGCTGGCCGAGTGGGCCGCGGGCCGCGACACCGACGGCCTCGGCGGCGAACTCCCCGAGGACCTGCGCTGGCAGGCCGAGCTGTTCCGTCGCGTCCGGGCGCTGGCGGGTGTGCCCAGCCCGGCGGAGCGGCTCGAGGAGGCGTGCGTGCGGCTGCGGAGCGAGCCCGGCCTCGTCGACCTGCCCGGCCGCTTGTCCGTGTACGGCCCCACCCGGCTCCCCTCGGATCAGGTCGCGATCTTCGGCGCGCTCGCCGCGGGGCGCGAGGTGCACCTGTGGCTCCCGCACCCCAGCCCGGCCCTCTGGTCCGCGCTGNCCGACGGTGCCGCCCTCGCCGCCCCGGTGCCCCCGCCCGTACCCCGGATCGCGGCGGCGCCGGCCGCGAACCCGCTCCTCGCCTCGCTCGGGCGCGAGGCCCGGGAGCTGCAGCAGCGCGTCGGCCCGCTCGCGGACGCCGATCTGCATCACCCCGCGCCCGCGCGCCCCGCGACGCTGCTGGGCGCCCTGCAGGCCTCCGTCGCCGACGGCGCGCCCCTGGACGGGCTGCACGCGCCCGACGGCTCGCTCGAGTTCCACGCCTGCCACGGCCCCGCCCGCATGATCGAGGTGCTGCGCGAGCGGCTGGTGCGGCTGTTCGAGGACGACCCCACGCTGCAGCCCCGGGACGTGCTCGTCACCTGCCCCGACATCGAGACCTACGCGCCGCTGATCCGCTCCGCGTTCGGCCAGGCCGTGACCGGGAACGAGGGCGAGTCGGCCGATCAGGTGCATCCGGCGCAGCGGCTGCGGGTGCGGCTCGCGGACCGGGCGCTGCGCTTCACGAATCCGCTGCTCGACGCGCTGGTCACCGTGCTGGAGATCGCCGACGGCCGCGCCACCGTGGCGCAGGTCCTCGACCTCGCCGCCACGGAGCCGGTGCGCCGGCGCTACCGCTTCGGCGACTCCGACATCGAGCGGCTCCGCGCCTGGGCGGGCCCGTCCGGCGCCCGCTGGGGCCTCGACGCGGCGGGCCGCGAACGCTACGGCCTCGGCGGCTTCCCGCAGAACACCCTCGCCACGGCCCTCGACCGGATCGTGCTGGGCGTCGTCGCGGACGAGTCGGAGGGCGCGTGGTTGGGCCTCGGGCTGCCGCTGGACGACGTGGACTCCACCGATATCGACCTCGTCGGGCGGTTCGCCGAGTTCCAGGGCGTGCTCACCCGCGCGAGCGCCGACAGCCGGGGCCGCCGGCCCGCGCGGGCCTGGGCCGAGTCGCTGCAGCGACTCCTCGGTGAGGTGGGTGCCGTGCCCGCCGCCGACTCCTGGCAGGTCACCCAGGCCGGCCGCGAGCTCACCGCCGCCCTCCGCGACGGCGCCGACCGCGACCTCACGCTCACCGAGGTCCGGGCGATGCTCGCCTCGCGGCTCTCGGCCAAGCCCACCCGCGCGAACTTCCGCACCGGCGAGCTCACGGTGTGCACCCTCGTTCCGATGCGGTCGGTGCCGCACCGCGTCGTCGTTCTGCTCGGCCTGGACGACGAGGTCTTCCCGCGCTCCACCCGCTACTCGGGTGACGATGTGCTCGGTCGCACGCCCTGTGTGGGGGAACGGGACCCCCGCGCCGAGGACCGCGAGCTGTTCCTCGACGCGGTGACCAGCGCGACGGACCGGCTGCTCGTCTTCTACACCGGCGCGGACCCGGTGAAGGGCACCCGCCGCCCGCCCGCGGTCCCCGCCTCGGAGCTGCGCGACGCGGCGCAGGCGCTGCTCGCGGATCCGGCGGCCGCGGGGCTGGAGTTCCGGCATCCGTTGCAGCCCTTCGACCCGGTCAACTTCGATCCCGCGGCGTTCGGGACGGGCGCACCGTTCTCCTTCGACCCCGCGGCGTACGCCGGAGCGGAGGCCGCGCTGCGCGAACCCGCCCCGGTGGCACCGTTCCTCGCGGCGCCGCTCGCCGCGTCCGCGGTCGAGGACGTCGACCTGGACGCGCTCGTCCGGTTCTGCGAACACCCCGTGAAGGCCTTCCTCCGGCAGCGGCTCGGGTTCACGGTCCCGGACGCCGACGACGAGCTCGCGGAGACGCTCACGATCGCCCCGGACGGCCTGCAGAAGTGGGACATCGGGGAGCGGATGCTGGCGTCCGCCCTGGCCGGCGTGCCGCCGGAGAAGTTCGCGGCCGCCGAGGTGCGCCGCGGCACCCTCCCGCCCTTCGCCCTCGGCTCGGCGGTGCTGGGCGACATCGGCGCCACCGTCGCCGAGCTGGCCCGCGTCGCGGGGCCGCTCATGACCGGCGCCGCGACCACCGTCGACGTGACGGTCGACGTCGGGGACGGGCGCAGGCTCGTCGGCTCGGTGCCGGCCGTCCGGCCCGACGGGGTGGTGCGCGCCTCGTTCTCCCGGCTCGCGCCGAAGCACCGGGTGGCGGCATGGATCGCGCTGCTCGCGCTGGCCGGAGCGGGTCACGACGGCGCCTCGGCCGTCGCGATCGGCCGGGCCAGGTTCCGCGGGGTGCTCACCTCGCGGCTGCAGGTGCCGCCGGACCCCGCGGCGGTGCTGCGCTCGCTGGTCGACCTGCGGGACCGAGGGCTGCGCGAGCCGCTGCCGCTGTTCCCCGCCGCGTCGGCGGTGTACGCGGAGCGGCGGCAGAACGGCGACGACCAGCCGGCCGCGACCGAGGCGGCGCTGCGCGCCTTCGACGACACCTTCGGCGATCAGGCGGACCGGTCGATCCGGTTCGCGCTGGGGGAGAACGCCTTCGCCGACGCGCAGGGCCCGCCGCACGACGGCGAGACCGGCTTCTCCTTCGAGCGCAGCCGGTTCGGCACTCTCGCCGCCCGGCTGTGGGTACCGATCCTCGCGTGTGAGGAGATGATCTGATGAGCGCGCGCGAGCCCGTGCTGGGCGCCGTCCCCTTCGAGCTGACCGGCCCCCTGCCCGCCGGGCCCACCACCACTGTGCTCGAGGCCAGCGCCGGCACCGGCAAGACCTACGCCATCGTCGGGCTGCTGGCGCGGTACGTCGCCGAGGGCGTCGCGGAGCTGGGGGAGATGCTGCTCATCACGTTCTCCCGGGCCGCCACCCAGGAGCTGCGCGAGCGCGCCCGCGCCCGGCTGCTGTCCGTCGAGCTGGCCCTGCGCGACCCCGACGCCGCGTCGGGGTCCGAGGACGAGCTGATCCGCCACCTCGCCACCGGCGACCCGGCCGAGATCACCGCCCGGCACCGCCGCCTGGTCACCGCACTCTCCGATTTCGACGCCGCCACCATCACCACCACCCACGGCTTCTGCCAGCGCATGCTCGACGCGCTGGGCCTCGCGGGCGACCTCGAGCCGGGCGCGGTCTTCGTCGAGGATGTCGACGATCTGGTGCAGGAGGTGGCGGAGGACGTCTACCTCGGCATGTTCGCGGGCCGCGAGCGCGCGCCCTTCTCCCTGGCGGACGCCCTGATCTACGCCCACACCGTCGTCGCCAATCCGCGCGCCGACATCACGCCGGCCGACGCCGAACCCGGGTCGGAGACGGGGTTGCGCGTCGACTACGCGCGGATCGTGCGCCGCGAGGTGGACCGCCGCAAGCGGATGGGCCGCCTGCGCGACTACGACGATCTGCAGGGCCTGCTGCGCGACGCCCTCACCGACCGCGAGCACGGGCACCGGGCCTGCGCCCGGCTGCAGGCGCTGTACTCGGTGGTCCTCGTGGACGAGTTCCAGGACACCGACCCCGTGCAGTGGGACATCCTGCACGCCGCCTTCCACCGCACGAGCACGCTGGTGCTGGTGGGCGACCCGAAGCAGGCGATCTACGCCTTCCGCGGCGCGGAGGTCTACAGCTACCTCAGCGCCGCCACCACTGCGGACCGGCACCAGGCGCTCACCGTCAACCACCGCTCCGACGCGCCCCTCGTCGACGCGCTGCAGCACCTGTACGGCGATGTCGCGCTGGGGGATCCGCTCATCGTGGCCGGCTCCGTCGAGGCGCACCGCCGCACCTCCCGGCTCGCCGGGGGCGCGCCGCTGCGGCTGCGCCACCTCGGCTCGAACGGCCTCGGCCCCAAGACCCAGTCCGGGACGCCGTACGTGCGGAACGTGCGGCCCGCCGTGCTCCGCGACGCCGCCGCCGACATCACCCGCACCCTCACGGCGGGCGAGCAGCTGGAGACGGCCCCCGGCGAGAGCCGCGCGCTGCGCCCCGGCGACGTCGCGGTGCTGGTGCGGAAGAACGCCCACGTCGCCGAGCTGCAGTCGCTGCTGCAGGACTACGGCGTGCCGGCCGTCGCCGCGGGCGGCGCCAGCGTCTTCACCACGGCCGCCGCCGTCGACTGGCTCCGCGTCCTGCAGGCGCTGGAGAACCCCGGTCGTAGCGACCGCGCCCGCCTCGCCGCGCTCACCCCGCTGTTCGAGTTCAGCGCCCGCGACCTCGACGAGCGCGGTGACGAGCTGGTCTCCGCGATCAGCGGCCGGCTGCGGACTCTCGCGGGCGTCTTCGCCCGCTCCGGCTTCGCGGCGATGTTCGATGCCCTCGCCACCCGCTCCCGCTTCGACGAGCGGCTCCTGGGCCGCGTCGGCGGCGAACGTACGCTCACCGACCTGCGCCACGTCGCCGAACTGGTCCAGCACGCCACCGTGACGCTGGGCCTCGGCCTCGGCGCCGCCACCCGGTGGCTCGCCGACCGCATCGCCGACCCGGGCCTGGGCGGCACCGCCGACCCCGCGCGCCGGCTGGCCACCGACACCGCCGCGGTCCAGCTGATGACCGTGCACGCGAGCAAGGGCCTGCAGTTCCCGGTGGTGTACCTGCCCTTCGGCTGGGATGACGGTTCCTTCGGCGGCAAGAAGACCTTCGTCTTCCACGACGAGAAGGGCGAGCGCCTCATCGACGTGGGCGGGGAGTACGCGCCCGGCTACGCCGAGCGGTACGCCGTCTCCCAGAAGGAGGCCGCGGGCGAGGAGCTGCGCCTGTTCTACGTCGGCGCCACGCGCGCGCAGTCCCGGCTGGTGCTGTGGTGGGCGCCCGGCACCACCACCCGCAGCTCGCCGCTGCACCGGCTGCTGTTCTCCGCCGACGTCGGTGGCGGCCGGATCCCCGTCGACCAGGCGCCGATCCCGCGCGACGCCGACGTGGGCCCGAGGCTGCGCGAGTGGGCCGCGCCCGTCGCCGCCGCGGTGTCCATCGAGGCGGTCGACCTCGCCGCGCCGAAGCCGGAGCCCTGGCGCCCCGAGGACCGCACCTACCCGGCCCTGGAACTGGGTGTCGCGAGCCGGCGGATCGACCCCACGTGGCGGCGCACCAGCTACTCGGCGCTCGTCGCCGACGCGGCCCACGGCCCGGCGGACGCCGCACCCGACACCGGCAGCGAGCCGGAGGAGCCGGTCACCGACGACGAGCCGACCGAGGACCCGATGGACGCTCCCGCCGAGGCGGGCGGCGCACCGCCGTCCCTGATGAACGGGCTGTCGGGCGGCGCGGTCTTCGGCACGCTGGTGCACGAGATCCTCGAGCACGTCGACACCGGAGCGCCGGATCTCGCGGCGGAGGTGCTGGCCCGCTGCCGCGAGGCGGCCGAGTTCGGCGCCACCCCGGACGATCCCGCCGAGGTGGCGGCGGCTCTCGTCGCTGTGCTGCACACGCCGCTCGGCACCGGCGACCTCGCGCACCTGACCCTCGCCGGGGTCGCGCCGGCGGATCACCTCGCCGAGCTGGACTTCGAGATCCCGCTGGGCGCGGACGACGGCGCCGCGGCCACCCTGTCGACGATCGCCGACCTGCTCGAACGGCATCTCCCCGCCGGGGATCCGCTCGCCCCGTACGCGGAGCGGCTGCGCGAGGTGCCCGGCGCGGCGCTGCGCGGCTACCTCACCGGCAGCATCGACTCGGTGCTGCGCGTCGCGACGCCGCAGGGCCCGCGGTTCACGGTGGTCGACTACAAGACCAACCGGCTCGCGCGCGGCGACCTGACGACGGCCGATTACACCGCCGAGGCGATGGCGCGCGAGATGATCTCGTCGCACTACGTGCTGCAGGCGCTGTTGTACTCGGTGGCGCTGCACCGCTTCCTGTCCTGGCGCGTGCCCGGCTATGCGCCTGCCACGCACCTCGGCGTCGTCCAGTACCACTTCGTGCGCGCCATGATCGGCCCCGACAGCCCCCCCGGCGCGGGCGTCTTCGAGTGGCACCCGCCGGCGGCTCTCGTCGTCGCGGTGTCGGATGCACTGGCAGGGGGCGGGCGATGACCACGACGGAGCCGACGCTGCTGGAGACTTTCGCCGAGGCGGGGGTCCTCGGCCCCGCCGACGTGCACGTCGCCGCCACCCTGGGCCGCCTCGGCGGCGAGTCCGACGCGGCCGTGCTGCTCGCCGCCGCGCTCGCCACCCGCGCGGTGCGGCTGGGCTCGGTCTGCCTCGAGCTGTCCCGCCTGCGGGACGTCGCGGTCGACGGCGAGCGCGAGGTCGACGTGGCCGCCCTGCCCTGGCCCGAGGACGCCGCCGTGCTCGACGGTCTGCGGCGCAGCCCGCTCGTGGTCGGCGCCGCTTCGGGGCCGCTGCGCCCGCTGCGGCTCGTCGGCGACGAGCTGCTCTACCTCGACCGGTACCACCGGCAGGAGGAGACGGTCCGCGCGATCCTCGACGCCCGTGCCGGCGCCGCCCCCGGCGTGGACGCCGCGCGCCTGCGCGAGGGACTGCGCGCCCGTTTCCCCGAGCCCGGCCCGGACCGGCAGCGGCTCGCGGCCGCGGCCTCGGTGCTCGGCCAGACGACGGTGCTCGCCGGCGGCCCGGGTACGGGCAAGACGTACACGGTGGCCCGGATCCTCGCGCTGCTCTTCGACCAGCACGGCCCGGACCTGCGGATCGGCCTGGCCGCGCCCACCGGCCGCGCGGCGGCGCAGCTCGCGGGCGAGGTCCGCGCGCAGGGGGCGACGCTCGGCCTGCCGCGGGAGATCCCGGCCCAGACGATCCACCGCATGCTCGGTTTCAAGCCGGGCAACGCGAGCCGGTTCCGGCACGACGCCACCAACCATCTGCCCTACGACGTGGTGGTGGTCGACGAAACCTCCATGGTCTCGCTGACCATCATGTGCCGCCTCCTCGAGGCGCTGCGGCCCGAGGCGCGGCTCATCCTGGTCGGCGACCCGGACCAGCTCGCGTCCGTCGACGCGGGCGCGGTCCTGGGCGACCTCGTCGCGCGCGGGGTGACGACGGCACCGTCGCCGGAGCTCGAGGCGCTCCTCGCCGACGAAACCGGGCGGCCCGGCGGCGACGAGGCGGGGATCGACGGCGCGGAGCTCGCCGACGCGCGCCGCGGCGTGGTGCGGCTGCGGCGCGGCCGCCGGTTCACCGGCGCGCTCGGCGAGCTGGCCGACGCGGTGCGGCGCGGCGACGCCGACCGCGTCGTGGAACTCGCCCGCGCCGGCGGCGACGGCGCCATCGAGTGGTGCGAGCCCGACGATCTCGCGGGCCTGCGCGCCGACGTGGAGCGGGCGAGCGGGGTCACCGTCGGCGCGGCACAGCGCGGGCTGGCCGCCGAGGCCGCCACCGGCGTCCAGCTGCACCGCGTGCTGTGCGCGCATTCGGAGGGGCCGTCGGGCGTCACCCGCTGGGCGCAGCTCGCCGAGGAGTGGGCGGGCGTCCGCGGCGGCGGATTCGGCTGGTACGCCGGGCAACCGCTGCTCGTGACCGCCAACGACTACGACACCAAGGTCTACAACGGCGACGTCGGCGTGGTCATCGCGCACGACGGCGACCCGGCGGACCTGCGGGCGGCGTTCGCCCGCGGTGGTGACGTCGCGCTGCTGTACCCGAACCAGCTGGTCGCGGTGCGCACCGTCTACGCCATGACGATCCACCGCAGCCAGGGCAGCCAGTACGAGGCGGTCTCCGTGGTGATCCCGCCCGCCGACTCCCGGCTGCTCACCCGCGAGCTCCTGTACACCGCGATCACCCGCGCCCGGCAGCGCGTCCGGCTGGTCGGCGGCGAGGAGGCGCTGCGGGCCGGCGTCGAGCGGCAGGTGTTGCGGGCGAGCGGCCTCCGGGGAGACGCTGGGGTATGACCGAGCGCAGGCGCGTCCTGATCCAGGGGGCCGGGGCGGTGTCGGCCGCGGCCGGCGCGCTCCTGGCGGGGACCGGCGCCGACGTGCGGGCCGCGTCCCGCCGCGACGACGTCGTCCTCACCGCCGTCGACCCGCGCGGTGTGGTGGCGCACGTGCCGGTGGTGCGGTACGCGGACGTCGAGCCCGGGACCGTCGACCTGCTGATCCTGACGTCCGCGCCGGGCGAGCTGGACGACGGTGTCGCAGCCGCGTTGGCCGCCGCCCTGCCCGCGACGGTCGGCGTGACCAGCCCCGTGATCGGCGACGCCGCGGTCGCGGAGCGGATGTTCCCCGACGCCGGGATCGCGACCCTCGCCCCGGGCCTGCTGTCCTTCGCGACCGCCCGCGGCACCGAGACCCGCGCCGAGTTCTGGGTGCCGCCGCTCGCGCCCGCGTTCGCGGCGGTCGCGGTGGAGGGCTCGCCGGGCTTGCCGCGCCGCCTCGCCGCGGACTACCCGAAGGTGATCGGGCGGGCGCCCGCGCGGGGCGTCGCCGCGGTGGGGGCGACGATGGTGCCGTACGCGGCCGAGCTGGCGATCGTCGGCGGCGATTGGCCCACGTTCCTGCGGCGCCTCACGCGGCCCGGCAGGGCGATGGCGGAGGCGATGCGCGTGGACGTCGGGCTGCCGGTGTTCGCGCCGCCCCCGATCGTCGTGCGCGCGGTGCTGCGGCAGCTGTGCCGGTCCGTGCCCTTCGACTTCCCCAAGTTCGCCGGCAACCACTTCGTCCGGCACGCCGGCCAGAGCCTGCGGATCCTCGACGCCTGGCGTGCCATGACCCCGCGCGCCACGCCCGCCCTGGACTCGCTCCGCGAGGACCTCGCCGCGGCGCTGTGACCGTCGGTGCCCGCCTCCGTCAGGGCTGGACGAGAAGCCGAATCGGATTGCCCTCGTGGCGCTCGAGCCGTTCGATGCCCGCCGCGACGTCCTCCAACGGCACGATCCCGCTGATCGACCGCGACAGGTCCAGCCGCCCGAGCGAGACGAGGGTCGCCAGGGTCTCGATGTCGACGTTCTTGTAGCCGAGGTGACCGAGCACCTGCTTCTTCGTCAGCCCGAACACGGTCGTCGGCCCGACGGTCGGCTCCTGATCGCTCATCCCGACGGAGATGAGGCGACCGCCGACCGTGAGATGGCTCAGTGCCTGCTCGAACGTCGCTTTCAGGCCGACGGCGTCGAAGGCGACGTCGAGGCCGCGGCCACCGGTGGCCGCAGCGATCTTCGCACCGAGCTGTTCGTCCCGGGAGTCGAAGGCATGGTCGGCGCCGACCTCCAGGGCGCGCTCGAGCACCTCGGGATTGATGTCGACCGCGATGATCGGCGCCGCGCCGACGAGCCGCGCCAGCTGCACGACGTGGGTACCGACTCCGCCGAGGCCCCAGACGCCGACGGATTCCCCGATGCAGACCTTCCCGGTCCGCACCACGGCGCCGTACGGGGTGGACACCGCGTCGGCGAGGATCGCCGCCTGCTCGAGCGGGACGTTGTCCGGGACGCGGGTCAGCCCGGCGGCCTGGGCCACGGTGTACTCCGCCCACGCGCCGTCGTAGGCGAACGCCATGATCTGGATCTGTGTGCAGTCGGCGGCGTTGCCGCGCCGGCAGTTCGGGCAGCTGGTGCACGGCCGGCCGGCGGCGACGATCACCCGGTCGCCCTCGGCCCACCCGGTGACGCCGGGGCCCACCTTCGCGATGGTCCCCGACGCCTCGTGCCCCTGCGTCACCTCCGGCAGCATCGCGGGGAACGTGCCGTTGATGAGGCTGAGGTCCGAGTGGCAGATCCCGCAGAAGGCGACCTTCACCAGCACCTCGCCGGGGCCGGGCTCGGGGATCGGCACGTCCTCGACGGTGATGGTCTTCGTCTCGGCGTGGAACCGCTGCGCGCGCATCGTCGGTGTCATGGGTCCATCATCGCGCGGATTCAGCCCGCGAACACCGGCGTGGCGAAGACGAACAGAGCATGGGTGCCCGGGGGTCCAGGTTGTCGGAATCCTCGCAGGTGGGAGGGCTAGGCGGCGCGCAACGGGTCGTGCTCGGCCATGAGCTTGTCGATCCGGGCCTCGTCGACGCGGACGCGGACGCTGTTCGCCTCCTGCTGGTCGCGGATGACCTTCGCGAGGTTGAAGGTGCTGGTGATGAGGAACAGGGCACCGACGAGCAGGAAGCCGCGCTGCCAGGTGTCGATGGGCAGGTAGAAGGCGCCGACGAGCAGGCTGCCCGACGAGACGGCGAAGGCGATCGCGGACTGGATGAAGAAGGCGGTGGTGGGCTTGGGCGAGGTGGCGATGGTGGTCATGCACACAGCGTGCCGCCCGCCGGCTCGCCGGGGATGAGTAGAACTACCCGTCCGCCGTGGGTACTTCGCGCTGTGAAAGCGGCCACACGATTGGGCGGGAACCGCGGCGGGCTGCGATTCTCATCTGAGAGAAGATCGACGGAGTTCTATCGCGGCGGAGGAGGCGACAATGGCGACCGTCCTGGTGCTCGCGGTGCTCGCGCTCCTGATCGGCGGCGCGATCTGCGTCGCCGTCGCCGCCCCCGGGCGTCGCGCCGCGCTCCCGAGTCGGTTCCTCGTCGCCGTGCTCGTGGGCCTGGTCGCGGGCGAGCTGGTCTCGATGCTCGCGCTCAACGGCGCGATCGAGGACCGGCTGCACGAGGACGCCGACCGCGCCGCGGCCTCGGCGCCCGCGGTGCGCGCCGCGCAGGCCGAGCTCGACGCCGCCCGCGCCGACCGCACCGCCCTGGACGCCGCGGTGGCGGAGGCCTCCGCCCGCCGCGACCAGGCGCTCGTCGTCGCGCGCTGCGAGTACCGGCCGAGCGCTGCCTGCCCGCAGACGTCGATCACCGGCGTCCCCGGCCGGGGCCCGGAGGCCCGCACCGCGAACGAGCGGCTCGCCGCGGCGCAGACCGACCTCGATCGCGCGACCGCCGCCCGGGCCAAGGATGCGCCCGCCCGCGACGCCCGCGTCGTGACCGCGCGGACCGAGGTCGCCGCCGCCCGGCAGGCCGCCACCGCGGGGGCCGACGACGGTGTCGGCGCGCGCTGGGTCGCGCTGAACGGCGTCACGGCGCATTCGCTCCCCGCCGCCGCGCTGCGGATCGCGATCGACCTCGTCTGCGCGGTGCTCGCCCTGCTCCCGCTGCTCCTGCGCCTGTGGCGCGGCGAGACCGTCCGCGACATCCGTCGCCGCCGGGACCTGGAGAGCGAGCGCCTGGCCTCCGCCGCGCAGTTGGCCATCGAGCGCCGCGACCACGAGCGCCGCGTCGCGCTCGCGATCGCCGACGACCGGCCCACCGAGGCGCTGCCCGTCCTCGGCGGCGCGGCGGCCGGCGCCGCCGCGCTGGAGGCCGCAGGATTCCAGCCGGTCGCGGTGACCGCGCGGCGCTACCGACAGGAGATCCCCGCCGTGGACGACGACTTCCTGCCCATCGCCGCCGCCGCGGAGGCGGCGAGCCTCGCCGCGGCGGGGCAGCCGCCCGCCGATGAGACGCCGACGGGCGAGATCCCGGTGCTCGCGACCGAACCCGAACCCGCCGAGGAGACCGCCGTGCCCGACGAGACGAACCTGCCCGCCCGCGTCGCGGAGTCGGCTCCCGCGGTCCACGCGTCGGCGGCTCCGGCGCGGGGCGCCGAGCACAAGCCCAACCCGTTCGTCCCGCCGGTGCTCGACGAGGCCGCTCGCACCCTCGCCGGCTTCGTCCGCCCGTTCGTGCCGCCACTCGTCGCGCGCGTCCTTCCCGGTGGAGGCGGCGGCGCGACCCGCGTGGTGCAGCAGTCCTACGAGGAGGTCGAGGAGGTCACTTTCGCGATGCGCCGCACCCGGAAGGTGGTCGTCGGCACCGTCGAGCAGAGCGTGCCGGCACCGTCGGCCGACGGTGCCCCGGGCCCCGTCGCGGCGCCGGTCCCGCCCTCGGCGCCCCGCGAGGAGCCGCTCGACGTGGCGCACGAGCCCGTCGCCGGACTACCCGGCGAGCGCGCGCGCGAGCTCGGCCAGGCGCGCGAGCTCCCCGGGAGGCAGTGACCGGATCGCGGGTGGCGCCGGGTCCTCCACGGACGCCATGGCGTCGATGACGGCGCGTCCCGAGTCGGTGATCGTCACGACCTTCGCCCGACGGTCCTCGGGGGAGACGGTGCGCTCGACGTGCCCGCGGGCCTGCAGGTCGTTGACGGCGACGGTGGCGGCGGGCGCGTCCATGTCCGCGAGGGCGGCCAGTTCCTTGAGCGTGAGCGAGCCGTAGCGGTCGAGGCGCTTGAGCGCCCGCAGCCGGCTGAAGGGCAGGCCGGTGCGCTCGACGACCGCGCGACGCCAGTCCGAGCGGCTGTCGATGACGGCGTGGACGAGCAGGCTCCACACCTCGTCCGGGTTGTCAGTGGGCACCGGCCACCTCCTTCGTCTCGAGCAGCGGCGCGATCCGCGCGCGCGAGCGCTCCGCCCGGGCGCCGGTCGACAGGACGGCGAGCGCCACGACGACCAGCGCGAAACCCGCGACGGCCCACCAGAGCGTCGCCCCGGCGATGAGGCCGGACAGGGCGACCCCCAGGCTGATGCCCAGCTGCCGGCTGGTACTGGCGACCGCGGCGGCGGCGCCCGCCCGGTCGAGCGGCATCCCGCTCACCGCAGAGGTGGTGATCGGCGCGTTGACCAGGCCGAAGCCGATGCCGAAGACCGCGAAGACCACCGCAAGCTCCGGCAGGGGCGTGCCCGCCTCGACCGTCGTCAACACCACGGCCGCCGCCGTCATCAGGAGGCCCGCGCCGAGCAGCGAGGGCCGGGGGCCGAACCGTGCCACGAGCCGACCGGACACGGGGGAGGCGACCAGCACCGAGAGCGCCATCGGCAGGAACATCAGGCCGGTCTGCACTGCGGAGAAGTGCCGCGTGTTCTGCAGGTACAGCGACATCGTGAACAGGAACGCGCCGAAGCCGGCGAAGGCGCAGACCGCGGTGAGCGTGGCGGCGGAGAAAGGGATGCTGCGGAAGAAGCGCAGGTCGACGAACGGCGAGGGGTGCCGGCGCTCGTGGGCGATGAACGCGGCGAGGGCGGCGGCCGCGAGCACGAACATCAGCGGTTCGCGCTCGATGAGGCCGAACACCGCGGTGAACATCACCGCGATCGCGAGCACCTG
Source organism: Tsukamurella hominis (assembly GCF_965137015.1). Taxonomy (NCBI): domain Bacteria; kingdom Bacillati; phylum Actinomycetota; class Actinomycetes; order Mycobacteriales; family Tsukamurellaceae; genus Tsukamurella; species Tsukamurella hominis. The sequence goes on from NZ_CBCRZG010000017.1 coordinate 98,011, forward strand.
CCCGAGTGGGTCGATGCTGCGCGGCACGGCGGCCTTGGACTCCGGCACCACGGCGTACGTGAGCCCGAGCGCGATGGCGCAGATCGGCAGGTTCACCCAGAACACCGACTGCCAGCCCAGGGCGTCGATGAGGACGCCGCCCACGAGCGGCCCGACCGCCGTGGAGACCCCGACCACCGCGCCCCACAGGCCGATCGCGCGGGCGCGCTCGGAGGGTTCTGTGAAGACCGCCGTGACGATGGAGAGCGCGACGGGCGTGAGCATCGAGCCGCCGACGGCCTGGATCCCGCGGGCGGCGATCAGCACGTCGACGGTGGGCGCGAGGCTGCAGAGCAGGGAGCCCGCCGCGAAGACCGTGAGCCCGATCCGGAAGACGCGGCGCCGCCCGAAGCGGTCGGCGGTCGCGCCGGACAGGACCAGCAGGCTGGCGAGCGTGAGCGTGTAGATGTCGACCACCCATTGCAGGTGGGTGACCGACGCCGCCATCTGCCGCCCGATCCCGGGGAGCGCGACGTTGACGATGGTCACGTCCATCGAGGAGATCAGCAGACTCAGGCTGCACGCGACGAGGACGAGCGCGCGACGGCGCGGCCCCAGCCCCGAAACACTTGTAGGCATACAAGGATTATATGTCCATAACTAATAATGTGGGAACCATCTCCGTTCGTGTACGCCCTATACGCAATCTTTGCTATACTGCAAACAGGAGATCCGAGCGCAGAGGAGGCGCCCGTGGTTACCGTTTTCGCAGTCTGTGCCGTCGTCGGGGTCCTGGTCCTGATCGCGTCACTGGTCCTGGGGGACTTCGAGGTCGGGGGAGTCGAGGTCGGCAGTGCCGACGCCGGCCTGCCCTGGCTCAGCGCGCCCGCACTGGCCGCCGCCGTCGGCGTCTTCGGTGTGGTCGGCTGGCCCCTGTCCGCCGGGGCGTCGCTGTCGACGCCCGTCGTCGTGGGTGCAGCAGCCGCCTCCGGCGTCGCCGCGTACAGCCTGCTCATGCTGGTGCTCCGCGCGATGCGCCGGGCGCAGACCGGCACCGTCGCGGGGCTCCGCGCCGCGGTCGGCACCATCGGCGAGCTCAGCATGGAGATCCCGGCCGGCGGCTGGGGCCGGGTGAGCTACGTCGACTCGGAGTCGGCGCGCGCCACGACGACCGCCGTGCTGGTCGACGGGACCGCCTCGGCCCCCGACGGCCAGCAGGTGCTCATCGTGGACGTCGACGGGGACCGGCTGGTGGTGCAGCCGCTCGAGACTCAGGCCTGATCACAAGCGCCGGGCCGTCGCGCCCGGCAGAGGGAGGGAATCAATGACCGTATCGATCCTGATCGCGGCCGGTGCCGCGGTGATCGTGATCCTGCTCGCCCTGTGGATCTTCTTCCACAACTACATCAAGTCGCCGCCCGACCAGGTGGCCATCTTCACCGGCCGCGGCGAGATGAAGGTCGTCCGCGGCGGCGCCCGGTTCAAGGTGCCGGGCCTCGAGCGCGTCGACTACATGCCGCTGCGCCCCTTCGAGGTGCGCATCGCGCTCAACAACGCCCGCAGCATCGACGGTGTGCCCGTCGAACTGCAGGCCGTCGGCCTCGTGCGCATCGGCACCACCGACGAGATGACCCGCACCGCGGCGCAGCGCTTCCTCACCGCGAACATGGCGGAGCTGGAGAACCAGATCAACGAGATCCTGGCCGGCAGCCTTCGCGGCATCGCGGCCACGATGACCGTCGAGCACCTCAACAGCAACCGCGAGGCACTGGCCCGCGGCGTGGTCGAGGAGGCGGGTGGCGACCTCGCGCGCATCGGCATGGAGGTCGACATCCTCAAGATCGCCGGCATCGAGGACCGCAACGGCTACCTCGAGTCGCTCGGCCAGAAGCGCATCGCCGAGGTCAAGCGCGACGCCGACATCGGCAAGGCCGAGGCCGAGCGCGACTCGCTGATCCGCTCCGCCGACGCCCGGCGCGCCGGGGAGATCGCGCAGACCGAGGCCGAGACCGCGATCGCGGAGGCCCAGCAGGGTCGCGACGTCCGCATCGCCCAGCTCCGTGCCCAGACCGAGGCGCAGAACGCCGAGGCCGACCAGGCCGGCCCGCTCGCCAAGGCGAAGGCGGAGAAGGCCGTCGGCATCGCGCTCGAGGAGGCCGAGGCGGCCCGCGTCGAGGCCCGCACCGAGGTCGAGCGCAAGCGTCGCGCGCAGGCCGAGGCCTCGCTCGAGGCGGACGTCATCGCGCCCGCCGAGGCGGCCCGCCAGGCGGCGGTCGCGCGCGCCGAGGGTGAGCGGCAGGCGGCGATCCTGGCCGCCGAGGCGTCCGCGGAGTCGACCCGCCTCGACGGCGAGTCGAAGGCGCAGGCCCGCAAGTCCGCCGCGGCGGCGCTCGAGGCCGAGCTGCGCGCCGATGCGGCCGGTAAGCAGGCGCAGGCCGAGGCGTTCAACCAGTACAACGCCGAGGCGGTCCGGCTGCTGCTGGCGCCGCAGGTGCTCGCCACCGTCGAGGCGTCGGTCCGCGCGCAGTCCGAGGCGACCGCCGCGATCGACAGCATCAACATCATCGGCGGCAGCGGGAACGACGCCACCGGCGGCCTGCTCGGCCTCTCGGGCCAGTCCGTCGCGGCCGTGGTCGCGGCGCTCAAGTCCCAGGGCATCGACCTGGGTCAGCTGCTCGGCGCAGTTCCGGGCGAGACCGTCGTGGTCGACGAGTAGCCGACCGTGAAGCCCGGCGACGCCGAGGCGCTGCGCCTCGCGGTGGGCCTGCTGGAGCAGCGACTCCGGCAGCTGCCCGCCGCGGGGCTGCGCGGTTCCGAGCTGTTCGTGCTCGCCACCGTCGAGGCGCTCGGCGTGGACGCCTTCCCGACGGCGATCGGCGACCGGCTCGCGATGAAACGCTCGAACGTCTCGGTTGCCGTCGCCGACCTGCGGCGCCGCGGCTTCCTGCAGGGCGACGCCGACGGCTCCGACGGCCGGCGGCGGCCCGTCGCGCTGACGGACCGCGGGCGAGAGGTGCTGCATGCCCGGGACGCCGCACAGGACGCCTGGTTGGTCGCGACCGGCAGCGCGCAGCTCACCGCCGACGAGGCCGCCCGCTTGCGCGACGCGGTGCCCCTCCTCCTGCGCCTGGCCGCTGGCCCGGACGCGTGAGAATCACCGCGAGCGCAACCCTTATGGCGGCCGCCGGGCGGCGATAATCTCGGCCTCGTGAGTGGTCTCTTCTCCTTCCCGAACCCGGTCAACGAGTACGCGGCCCGCGCGACGGCGGCGCTGGTGGTCGTCCTCGCGGTGGTCACGATCGTCGCCGGTCAGTGGTGGCTCTACGCCGCCCTGGCGATCGGATTCGCGCTGCGCGTCGCCGGCGGGCCGCGCTATTCGCCCTTCGGCCGGCTGTCGGTGCACGTGATCGCGCCGAAGCTCGGACCCGCCAAGCTGGTGCCCGGCCCGCCCAAGCGGTTCGCGCAGACCATCGGCCTCGTCTTCTCGACCGTCGCGCTGGCGCTCTTCCTGACGGGGAACACCGTCGCGGCCCAGGTCGTGCTCGGCCTGCTCGTGGTCGCCGCGCTGCTGGAGTCGGCCGCGGGCGTGTGCCTCGGCTGCATCGTCTTCGGCTGGCTGCAGCGCCGCGGCGTCATCCCCGCCTCGGTGTGCGAGGCCTGCGCGGGCGTGAACACCACTCCGCCCACCCTCTCGGTGCCGCAGTAGCGGTACCCACCGACGAAAGAACGCCGCCGCGGATTCCTCCGCGGCGGCGTTCGTCTGTCAGGGGTGCGTCGCTGAAGGACGTCAGATCTGGCCGACGATCTCCTCGGCCCACTCGACGGCCTTCTCGTCCACGTCGTCGGTGCCGGAGTTGTCGTGCTCGAAGCGGTCGCCCACCTGGGTGGCGCCCAGCCCCGTGAGGTGCTTGACGATCGTCTTGCGGGCGGCGTTGTAGGTGTCGACGTAGATGGTGTCGCCGAGCCCGAAGACCGCGAAGCGCAGGCCCGACAGGTCGGGGGCCGCCTCGAGCAGGTCCTCGAAGAACTCGGTGGTGCCGGCGGGCAGCTCGCCCTCGCCGTACGTGGCGCACGAGAAGACGTGGAAGTCCGCGGGATCCAGCGCGTCGATCTCGCCGTCCATCATGTCGTGCAGCTCGACGGAGCCGGCCTTGGCGAACACGGTGTACATGGCGTTCGCTGCGCCCTCGGCGGTGCCGGTCGAGGAACCGTAGAAGATGTGAACAGACATGGGAGGAGATTCTAGCCAAGCCTCACCTCGTGGTGTGAGCTGCATCCTGTCGGTGTGACGTCCTAGGCTTGCCGCCATGCCTCACGCAACCCTGGCCGACGGTGCCCGGCTCGCCTACACGGTGCACCCCGCTGCGCCCGGTGCGAACGGTCCCGGAGTGCTGCTGTTCGCCGGTCAGGCACTCGCCGGATCGTCGTGGGCGCCGGTCGTTGACGACTTCCGCGCCGACGGTCCCGTCATCACGTTCGACCACCGCGGCATCGGCGCCAGCGACGACGTCTTCCCGCGCGGGTGGAGCACCCGGGACTGCGCCGCGGACGCCCTCGCGGTGCTCGACGCCGCCCGCGCGGACGGCGCGATCGGCGACGTAGTCGACGTCTACGGCTTCTCCATGGGCGGCCGCGCCGCCCAATGGCTGGCCGCCGACCAGCCCGGGCGGGTCCGCCGGCTGATCCTCGGCGCCACGACGGTCGGCGACGCCCACGGCGTCGCGCGCCCCAGCGAGGTGCTCCGCATCCTGGTCCGCTCGGACCGACGGGCCCTGCTGGAGCTGTTCTTCACGCCCGAGTGGCTCGCCGTCCACCCCGAGGCGGCCGAGGCGATCCTCGCGCAGCCGCGCTCGCTGCCCGCCCAGCGCGCGCACTTCGCCGCGAGCACCGACCACGACGCGGCCGCGGCCCTGCCGTGGATCGAGGCGCCCACGCTGATCCTGCACGGCGCCGACGACCGCATGTGCCCCGCCGAGAACGCCGAGATCCTCCGCGCCGGCATCGACGGTGCTCGGATGCGGGTGTACCGGGGCGTGCGGCACGGCTACCACCTGCAGGAGCCGGCCGCCACCGTCGACGCCCTGGACTTCCTCACCGCGCGCTGACCCGCCACTGCTACCGTCCATCCATGGCGGACTACGGCAGCTTCCAGGACGGCATCTACGCGGAGGGGCTGCTGGCGAAACACCGCCACTTCCCCTACACCTTCAGCGATCTCGAGGCCCGCGCGCAGCAGGTGCTCGACCACTCCCTCTTCGACTACGTGCGCGGCGGGGCCGGCGACGAGACCACCCAGGACGCGAACGTCACCGAGCTGCGGCGCTACGGCTTCGTCCCGCGGATGCTCCGCGACCGCAGCGTCCGCGACCTGTCGACCACGTTCCTCGGCGCCGAGCTCGACGCCCCGCTCATCCTGTGCCCCGTCGGGGTGAACGGCCTGGTTCACGAGAACGGCGACATCGAGGTGGCCCGCGCCGCCGCGGAGCTGAACGTGGCGGCGATGTACTCGACGCTGTCGGAGGCGCCGCTCGAGGAGATCGCCGACGCCCGGGGCGACTCCTTCGCCGCCTTCCAGCTGTACCCGACCAAAGACGATCAGCTCACCGACAACCTGGTGCGCCGTGCCGACAAGGCGGGCTTCGACGCGCTCACCATCACGCTCGACACCGGCAGCCTGGGCTGGCGGCCGCGGGACCTGCGCAACGGGTACATCCCGTTCCTGCGCGGCCGCTGTCTCGCCAACTACCTCACCGACCCGCGGTTCATCGAGCTGTGCGGGGTGGAGAACCCGCCGCCGCTGCACGCGGGGATCGTCTGGTCGTCGCTGTTCAGCAAGCCCACCTTCTCCTGGGACGACGTGGCCCGCATCCGGCGGATCACCGACCTGCCGATCATCCTCAAGGGCATCTGCCACGCCGAGGACGCGCGGAAGGCGGCCACCGAGGGCGTCGACGCGATCGCCTGCTCCAACCACGGCGGCCGCCAGGCGAACGGCGGACTGCCGGCCGTGAGCCACCTCGAGGGCGTCCTCGACGCGGGCCTGCCCGTGACCTTCGACAGCGGCGTCCGCGACGGGGTCGACGTCCTGCGCGTGGTGGGTCTCGGCGCGACGCTGGCCGGCATCGGCCGTCCCTACGTCTACGGCCTCACCCTCGGCGGGGCGGCGGGCGTCGAGCACGTGCTCCGGTCGGTGCTCGCCGAGGCCGACCTGACGATGGCCGCCGACTGCCTCACCACCCTCGCCGACCTGCACGTCGTCAAGCGGTGATCGGCGTCGACTTCGACTGGTTCGGCTTCGAGGACGCGGTCTGCGCCGAGTTGCGCACCGTCGCGCGGGCGCTCGTCTACCAGGCCGACGGCGAGCTGCCCTACGCGTACGCGCTGACCACCTTCTACGCCGAGCGGGGCGGCATTATCCTGCTGCCCCACCCGGCGCTGGGCACCGTCGAATCCGTGCCGCCGCACGCGCTCTGGGATCCGCCCGCGTGGCCCCGCCGCGACGGCGAGTGGGCGCGCCGCCCGCCGCTCGACGGCTGGCAGGACGCCCTCAACGACGCCGTCGAGGGCCTCGACGACGCGGCGTGGAGCGCGGCGCACGCCCGCTACGGGTACGCGCTGCTCGGGGCGATGCGCCGCGCGAAGGCGGAGTTGGTCGCGGAGGACGCCCTCCCGCGGGAGACCGTCTGCCTACTGGACGACGACGGCGAGCTGGCCGTGAAATCGGCGTCCGAGCAGGAACTTCGGGGGTACTGGGCGGCCCGCGCGGAGTAGCGTCCTTGCAATGACGTTCTCGACGCTGGCGCTGGTCACGGCGCTGGGGCTGCTGGGCCCGCTGCTCGCCGCGAAGCAGTCGTGGCACCTGCCCCTGATCCTGGGCCCGATGCTGGCGGGCGTGGTCTTCGGCGCGACGGGCTTCCGGGTCCTGGATGCGACCGAGCCGACCTTCGCCTTCCTCGCCGACATCGGCTTCGCCATCGTCATGTTCGTCGCCGGGACGCACGTCCCGGTGCGCGATCCGGCGGTGCGCGCGGCGCTGGGCGCGGGGGCGATCCGCGCCGCCGCGGTCGGCGTCATCGCCGCGATCCTCGGCACCGCGCTCTCGGCGGCCTTCGATACCGGCCACGCCGCGCTGTACGCGGTGCTCATGGCGTCGTCGTCGGCGGCCGTGGTGCTGCCGATCATCAACTCCAACCACCTCACCGGCAAGCCCGTCCTGGCGCTGACCGCGCAGGTCGCGATCGCCGACACCGTCTGCGTCGTCGCGCTGCCGCTGGTCATCGACCCGCCCACCGCCGGACGGGCGGCGCTCGGCGCGCTCGCCGTGGGCGGCGCGGCGTTCGTGCTCTACCTGATCCTGCGGTGGTCGGAGAACAGCGGACTGCGCGACCGGATCGAAGAGTTCTCGGAGGAGCGCGAGTTCGCGCTGCAACTGCGGATCAGCCTCGTCGCGCTGTTCCTGCTCGCCGCGATCGCCACCACGATGCACGTCTCGGTGATGCTCGCCGGCTTCGCGCTGGGACTCGCGGTCTCGTCGGTGGGCGAGCCGCGGCGGATGGCGGCGCAGCTCTTCGCGCTCGGGGAGGGCTTCCTGGCGCCGCTCTTCTTCGTCTGGCTGGGCGCGCGGGTGAATCTGCGCGACCTCGTCGAGCACCCGTCGTTCATCCTGCTGGGGCTCGCCCTCGGCTTCGGCGCGATCGGCGCGCACGTCGCGATGCGGTTCGCCGGGCTGCCGGTGCCGCTGGGGGTGCTCGCGGCCGCGCAGATCGGGGTGCCCGTCGCCGCGGTGACGGTCGGCGAGCAGATGCACCCCTTCGCCGCGGGCGAGGGCGCCGCCCTGATCCTCGGCGCCCTCGTCACCATCGGCGGCGTCGCCGTCGCGGCGGGACCTGCGGCTAGCTCCGCAGCGATTGCTCCACCCGGGCCAGCGTCGTCCGGAGCGCCTCCGGCGCGTCCGTCGTGAAGATCGCCGTCTCGCCGGAGTCCTTCACGACGGCGTCATGGACCCGCTGATCGTGGTACAGAGCGGCGAGCGCGGTGTAGTCGCTGGTGCGGGGATCGTTCTCGCGGGCGGCGAAGACGTTGATGTACTGCGCCAGGTCGGGGCGGCGCGGATCGTCGGTGTAGATCGAATCCTTGCTCGTGAGCCCCAGTTTCACCGCGAAGGTGTCGTCCACGAAGCCGGCGTCGACGCTGTCGAGCGCCGGGTCGATCTGGGTGGGGTCCAGCGTGACGAGCGTGACCTTGGACCGCGCTCGATCCACGTCGGCGAGTGAGGACTGCCAGGTGCCCGCGCCGTCGCGGAAGGTCACGAGACCGGCCGCCTTCAGGCTGAGCAGGGGACGGATCTGGTTCGCGGGGTTGTCCGACAGGGCGATCGTCGCGCCCTGCGGCAAGGCATCGATCGACCGGTGTCGCTTCGAGTACAGCTGCAGGGGGTAGATCTGGGTGGCGCCGACCGGGGCCAGGCGGACGGTGTTCTTGACGTTGTACGCGGCGAGGTAGCGCACGTGCTGGAACTGGTTGAGGTCGATGGATTCGTCGGCGAGGGCGGGGTTCGGGGCGTTGTAGTCGGAGAAGGAGACGAGCTTCACGGAGTAGCCGTGCTCCTTCGCGACGTCGGTGAACACCTTCCAGTGGGGTTTGCCGACGTCGACGACCCCGAGCTTGATCTCGTTCGACGGGGTGTCGCTCGCGCAGGCGGTGGTGCCGACCGCGGTGAGGGACAACAGGACTGCGAGGATGGCGGTAGCCGTTCGTTTCACGAGGGTCCACTGTCCAGCACCTTTCGCCGCGCGGAAAGGTTTGCGGTCAGGGTGATCCCGCGCCCCCTCAGCCGCGTGCGTAGTCCACGACCACGGGAGCGTGATCCGAGAGTCGCTCGTCGGGGGAGGGTTCCTTGTCGACGACCACCGACTGCGCCGTGCGGGCGAGGCGCGGGGACGCGAGCTGGTGGTCGATCCGCCAGCCGACGTCCTTGGCGAAGGATTCGCCCGCCCAGCTCCACCACGACAGCGGGCCGGGCCGGTCGCCGTGCAGCGTGCGGACCACGTCGACGAGCCGGCGCGGCCCCAGCTGCGCGCCGAGCCACTCCCGCTCCTCCGGGAGGAAGCCCTCCATCCTCTGTGCGGGCCGCCAGTTGGTGACGTCGTGCGGCACAAGCGCCAGGTTGAGGTCGCCGAGCAACAGGAACTCGCGCCCCGCGGCTAGCGCGGCCCGGCGGTTACGGTCGAGCTCGCGCGCGAAGGCGTCGAGGAACCGCATCTTCCGGGCGTGCTTCGCGCCGCCGTCCGGCACGTCCCGCATGTTCCCGGGCCGTTGCAGGTGCGCGGGCAGCCCGCCCTTGGGCAGGTACAGGCAGGCCACCGTCAGGCCGGGGAGGTCCACCTCGACGTACCGGCCCTCGTGCGCGTACTCGGCGAGTCCGCGGGCGCGGGGCGGACGGCTCGCCCAGGTCCGCACGTCCGACGGTGCCTCCCGGCTCAGGATCGCCACCCCGTTGCGGCCCGGGATCGAGCCGCAGTCGACCGCCGCGTGATAGCCGGGGAACACGCCCACCTCGGCGGGCGGGCAGCGCAGCTCCTGCAGCGCCAGCACGTCCAGCCCGCGCCCCTCGAACCAGGCGTCGAAGCCGCGACGGCGCGCCGCCCGGATCCCGTTGACGTTGAACGTGCCGATCCGCAGCGCGTTCGGCGCCGTCAGGGCGCGGTCGCCGTGCTCGACGGGTCGATCAGGATCTTGGCGTGCACCTCGGGGTCGCCGAGCGCATCGAAGGCGGTCTCCACCCCGCCGAGCCCGACGGTGCCCGTGACCAGCGGCTTCACGTCGACTTTGCCGTTCGCCATCATGTGCAGCGTGTCGTGGAACTCACCCGGGTCGTAGCCGAAGGCGAACCGCAGGTCGATCTCCTTGTTGCCGGCCAGCGCGGGCATGATCTGGTCGGGCTCCATGCACACGCCGACGACGATCACGCGGGTGCGCAGCGGTGCGGCCTCGATGATCGAGTTGATCATGCCGGGCACGCCCACGCACTCGAAGACGACGGGGCCGGACGGGGTCTCGCCGATCTTGTCCGCGAGGCGGAAGACGTGCCACCACGGCACGGGGCCGGGGACCAGGGTGAGCTTGTCCATCGTGCTCACGCCCAGCTTGAAGAGGTCGCTGGCCTTGCGGATCTCGTTGCGGGGCTGCTTGTAGGCGTCCCACGGCTGCTGCTCCCGCGGGTCGACCACCACGTGGGCGCCCATCTGCGTCGCGAGGGCGCGGCGCCCGGGGGAGAAGTCGCTGGCGATGATCTTCTTGACGCCCGAGGCGCGCAGCATGGAGATCACGGCGAGGCCGATGGGGCCGCAGCCGATCACGATGGCCGTCTGCCCGCGACCGACCTCGGCGCGGCGCACCGCGTGCCAGGCCACGGCCATCGGCTCGGTGAGAGCGGCCTCCTCGTCGGAGAGCTTGTCGGGCACCGGCATCGTCATCGACTCCTGGACGAGCACCTGCTCGGCGTACGAGCCGGGGGACCGCTCGGACAGTCCGACGAGCTGCGGCTCGCTGCCGACCATCAGCGTCGGCAGGGACACGACGCGGGTGCCCACCGGCCACCGCTTGCGACAGCCAGGCCCGTACTCGGCGACGGTGCCCACGAACTCGTGGCCCATGACGATGCGCTGGTCGGTGCGCATGCAGTCGGGGTAGCCGGCCTTCGCGGCGAGGTCCGCGACGAGGTCGGCGTGGTGGCGTGCGTGCAGGTCGGAGCCGCAGATCCCGGTGCGGGTGACGTCGAGCAGCACCTGCCCGCGGGCGGGACTCGGGGCGGGGAGTTCTTCGACGGTCAGGCGGCCTTCGGTGCACACGACAGCTTTCATACGTTCGAGAATAATCGCTGCCCCCGAGGAGTCGGTTTCCCGCACCCGGCGGGTGCTATGAGTCCCCTCACCTTCCTGTGTGTTGCGATCGCAACAATGCCTGCTATGTTGCGTTCATGCAGATCCTGAAGAAGACCTTCATCGCCGCCGCAGCAGGCCTCGGTGTCGTCGCCGCCGTCCCCTCGATCGCCCACGCCGCCGAGCGTGACCTGGTGATCGTGTACGCGGGCCTGATCGCCCCCGGCCAGATCTACGAGCCCCTGAACACCAACCTGCGCAATGCCGGTTTCGACGTCAAGAACCTGTGGCTGCCCGGTTTCGACCACCGCAAGGAGGCCGGAGAGCTCAAGGCCACGGTGGACCAGGCGAAGAAGGCCTCGCCGAACCGCACCGTCTCGATCGTCTCGCACAGCTCCGGCGCGATCAGCAGCCGCTACTACATCAAGGCGCTGGGCGGATCCAAGGACGTCGCCCGCTCGGTGGTGCTCGGCGGCGTCGAGTACGGCTCGCCGACCGGCTGTGTGCTGCCGGCACCCGCGAACGGCGCCTGCAACGGATCGGCGATCCTGAACCAGCTGAACGCCGGCGTCGACACCCCCGGCCCCACCGAGTTCTACTCGATCCGCAGCACGACCGATCCGCTGTCCGGCAACCTCGACGGCCGCCAGTGCCGCGCGACGGTCAAGGGCTACCTCCCGGCCGCCGCGTCGTTCGACCACGCGTACCTCGCCTGGGACCCGCGGGTCGTCCCGCTCGTCACCAGCTCGCTGCGGGGGAACTGCCCCGGCCAATGGGTGACCTCGCCCGAGGGCTCGGTCACGTACGAGAACAGCGTCGACATGAACCGCAAGTAGATTCCATCCCTGGGCACGATGCGGGTGCACCTGGTTCGATGAGTGCGTGAGCACATCGGATGACACCCGCATCGTTTCCGCCTCCCGCGACATCGCGGCCCCGGCGGACCTCGTCTTCGAACTGATCGCCGACCCGGCGCGCCAGCCCGAGTGGGACGGCAACGACAACCTCACCGCGGCGGCGCCGGGCCAGCGGGTGCGCGCCGTCGGGGATGTCTTCACGATGACGCTGACCAACAGCCAGGTCCGCGAGAACCACATCACCGAGTTCGACGAGGGCCGGCTCATCGCCTGGAAGCCATCGCCCGTCGGCGAGCCCGCCCCGGGTCACCTCTGGCGGTGGGAGCTGGCGCCGCTCGCCGACGGAGCCACCCGGGTCACGCACACCTACGACTGGACGCAGCTCCACGACGAGCAGCGTCTCCCGCGGGCCCGGGCGACCACCGCGGACCGTCTGGCCGCGTCCGTCGACCGGCTCGCGGCCCGCGCCGAGGATCGGTGAGCGGACCCGCACTGCGGCGGACGCTCGGCCTCGGGGACGCCGTCACCGTCGGCCTCTCGGCGATGATCGGTGCGGGCGTCTTCGTCGCCTTCGCCCCGGCCGCCGCGGCCGCGGGATCCGGGCTGTTCCTCGGCCTGGCGATCGCCGCGTTCCTCGCCTACTGCAACGCGAGCAGCTCCGCGCGGCTCGCCGTCCGGTATCCGCAGTCCGGCGGCACCTACGTGTACGGGCGCGAGCGCCTCGGCCCCTTCTGGGGCCACCTCGCCGGCTGGAGCTTCGTCGTCGGCAAGTCCGCGTCGTGCGCCGCGATGGCGCTCGCCGTCGGCCACTACGCCTGGCCCGCGCAGGCGCACGCCGTCGCCGCGGGCTCATTGGTCGCGCTGACCGCCTTGAACGTCGCGGGGGTGGAGCGCTCGGCCCGGGTCGCGCGCGTGATCGTGGCCGTCGTCCTCGCCGTGCTCGTCGCGGTCGGCGTCAGCGCGTTCGGCTCCGCCGCGGCGGAGCCGTCCCGGCTCCTCGACGGTGCGGCCGCCGGCCCGTTCGGCGTGCTGCAGGCCGCGGGCCTGCTGTTCTTCGCGTTCGCGGGGTACGCGCGCATCGCCACCCTCGGCGAGGAGGTGCGCGACCCCGCGCGGACGCTCCCGCGTGCGATCTTCGTGGCGCTGGCCGTCGCACTCGGGGTGTACGCGCTCGTCGGCGTCGCGCTGGTCGCGGTCCTCGGCACGGACGGCCTGGCGGCCTCGGCCGCGCCGGTGGCCGATGCGGCGCGGGTCGCTGGATTCCCGGTCGCGGTGGTCACGGTGACGGCCTGCGTCGCGGCACTGGGGTCGTTGCTGGCGCTGCTGCTCGGCGTCTCCCGGACGGCGCTCGCCATGGCCCGCGACGGCCACCTGCCGCGCGTCCTCGCCGCGGTCGACGGGCGGCGGGGGGTCCCCGTGCGTGCAGAACTCGCCGTCGGCGTGGTGGTCACGATCGTGGCCGCCACGGCGGAGGTGGGGGCCGCCATCGGCTTCTCGTCGTTCGCCGTCCTCGTCTACTACGCGGTGGCAAACGCGTCCGCGTGGACGCTCGAATCCCGGGCCCGCACCCGGATCGTTCCCGCCCTGGGGCTGACGGGGTGCCTCGTGGTGGCGCTGTCGCTGCCCGCGGGATCGGTGTCCGCGGGCATCGTCGTGCTCGTCGCGGGCGCGCTCGCCTACGCGGTGACCCGCAGGAACGCCCCGTCCGGCTAACAGCCCGTCTGGTAGAGGGCCTTGAGCCACCCGGCGCTCTGGTAGCCCCAGCCGAAGACCGTCGCGGCGGTGCCCCGATGCTCCGGGAAGTCCGTCATCTGCATCGTCTTGCCGTAGCAGCGTTCGAGGATGAAACGGGCGCGCTCGAGGTGTGCGGTGGTGGTGACCACGATGATGTCCTCCCAGCCACGGGCGGCGGCGAGCCGCTGCACCTCCTGCGCCTCGCCGCGCGTGGTCCAGGGCTCCGGCAGGAAGCAGGTGATCTGCACGCCGGTGATCGTCCGCGCGCACAGTTCCTGCATCCGCGTGTCGTCTGCGCCGACGGAGTTGGACAGCACCACTTGGGACGCCAGGCCCCGTTCCGCGAGGTCGATGCCGTACTCGAATCGCTGGTAGGGATTGCCCCCGAGGACGACGATCGCGTCCGCGGGGGTGAGCTCCCGGTCGATCTTGGGCTGGAGGTAGGCGCGGTCGAGAGCGATGCCGACGGCGGCCAGGAGCACGAGAATCAGGGCGCACGCGATCAGGCGACGCATCCGTCGCCCACGGGTCATCGCTGTTCGCACCACTGCAGTATCGCGGTTGCAACATCCGCGCGCACATCGGGGTGATACGCGGGGTGATCGCCGGCGTTCGGTCGCACGATGCGGATGGTGCCTGCGGGGCGCCGCCGAGCGCGGCGGAGCAGCCGGCGGAGGCCCTCCGGGCCGCGCTGGGAGTCGAACCACGCGGCGTCGGGCGGGGCGAGCACGAGCACCGCGTCGGTGCCCGCTGCGACGACCGGCCGCAGCAGGACCTCGGGCACCTGCGTGACGCCGCGCCGGCCGAGCACGCGCCAGGCCGGATACGGCAGCCGGGTCCGCAGCACCTCCTTGATCCGCCCGCGCGGGCTGCGCGCGAAGGCCGGGTCCGTGCGGGGCACGCCCAGGTCCTGCGCGGTGGCGGCCGCGATCCCCGGCTTGAGCCGCCACGAGTAGAGGACCGTGTTCACCAGGACCGTCGCGTCGGCGGCCGCCGTGCGCGCCGCGTGGGCCGCGAACCAGGAGCCCGAGCACACCCCTGCGGTGAGCAGCGGGCCGTCGAGCGTGCGGGCCGCCGCGGTCGCGTCCTCCACGCCGGTCGTGGGGAACAGCGCGACGACCTCGTCCGCGTCGACGGGGCCCGATTCGCCGGCGCCTCGGCGATCGAAGCGCAGGGCGGCGCCGCCCGCGGCGGCCACGTCGCGGGCCAGGTGCACCCAGGCGCGGTTCGGTCCGTGCCGGGTGTCGTTGGCCGTCGCGCAGAGCAGTACCGACCGGCGCGCGGCCCCGTCGGCGGGCACCGAGCGGATCGCGGCGGCGCCCTCCACGTCCTCGATCCGTTCCTCGAGGCCGTCCCACCGCGCGCGGGTCCGGATCTCGGGCGCGACGGCGACGGGCTCCTGGTCGGGCAGCGCCGCGACCAGCCACGCGGCGATGTCCGCGACCGCGGCGTCGGGGATGCGGTTCAGGTGCGCCTCGGGCTCGATGAACTCCGCCATCCCGTCGACGGTGATCCGGTCGGCCCTCGCGGGGCCGGCGGGCGCGGCGCCCGGGCGCTCGGCGAGGAGGACGCGCGGGGCGGTGAGGGCGTCGGCCGGCAGCGCGGCGAGCTCGGTCGCGGCGGCGGGATGTACATCGAGGCCGAGCCACGTGTCCGACCCGGCGCCGATCGCCAGGCGCCCGAGCGCCGCCTGCGCGCGGGCGAAGGGTCTGCCGCCGACGGGATCCCACAGCACGGCGGCGCGCGGTTCCAGGCCCGCGGCGCCGGCGATCGCGGTGCCGGCCCGCAGCGCGACCACCGCGGGGGCGCCCACGCCGAGTCCGCGCAGGTACGCGTCCGCGTGCCGCACGGAGGCGACCCACCCGGCCGCGGCGCCGGGCAGGCCCGCGGCGCCGGCGGAGTCGCCCGTACCGAGGTAGTCGAAGCGCAGCACGGCGAGGCCCTCCGCGGCGAGCAGCGCGGCGAGGCGGCGCAGCCCGCGCAGGGCGTCGTACTGCTCCTTGGCCAGGGGCGGGACCAGCAGGACCGCACCGCGCACCCGGCGCGACGCGTGGAGATGCAGCGCGCCGTAGAGGGGCGCGTCGGCGGGGCCGAAGTAGGTGCGCAGCTCCAGTGGCTCGTCAGTCGAGGGCATCGACGATCTCCTTCGCCCGGTCGGCGTACGTGTTCGCGCCGCCGGTGATCGCGGCGTGCCCGGCGGCGGCGATCCGCGCGGCGGCCGCCGGATCGGCCCGCACCCGCGCGACGATCGCGTCGATCTCTGCGGGGTCGTCGTACAGCAGCGCCTCCCGCCCGTCGACCAGCAACTCCGCGTGCTCGTCGGTGCGTGGGCCCACGAACAGCCCGCCGGCCGCGGGGACCTCGAAGGTGCGGCAGGTGTGGGTATCGCGGTTGTCCGAGTTGAGCAGCACCAGGTTGGCGTCGATCGCGCCGATCGCCGCGGACAGGGCCGTGCCGTACTGGGGGCCGCGCACCGTCGCCCTGCTGCGCAGCAGGGCGGGCCTGCGGCGCCACCCGGGGCCGGCCAGGTAGAAGTCCGGGCCGAGCCCGGTGGCCAGGCGCTCGACGAGCGCCGCTCGGTCCGGGCGGGCGTTGCCGACGAATCCGGCCGCGTACCGTCGCGGCGAGCGGGGCGCGACGGGGCGGTGCCAGTCGGGGTCGTAGGCGCTGCGCACGAGGATCGCGCGCTGCGCGCCCCGCGCGAGCAACTCGGGCACGTTGTGCGCCTTGGTGGTGACGATCGCGTCCCACCCGGGCTCCGCCGCCAGATACTCGGGAGTGGTGTTGACGGGGTTGGCCACGTCGTCCGCGCTGTAGTGCACGTGCCGGCCCGCCGGCAGGTCCAACAGGCGTTCCTGGTCCAGGTGCACGGACGTGTAGCAGAACAGCAGGTCGGCGACGGGCTGCGCCTCGAGTAGCCGGTGCACCGATTCGACGGTGCCGGGCGCCCGCCGCCCGGTGCGCTTGGCGTACCACCACGCCGCGCCGCCGCGCCGGGGGAGCGTGACCGCGGTGGTGTCGACGACGGTCACCTCGTGCCCCGCCCGGCGGAATCCCTCGGCGAGGGAGCGGGCGTTGCTGCCGTACCAGTCGTCGCCGGCGAAGAGGATCCTCATGCGGCGGCGCCTCCGGCGGGGGCCGCGACGGCCGTCGCCTCCAGGCGCCGGGCCCGCAGGACGGAGAAGCCGGCCGCAGCGGTCTGGGCGGCGACGATCCCCGTGACGACGGTGAGCGGAGCGTGGGTGTGGAGCGCGACCGCCAGCGCCGCCGTGATGACCGCGGCCCCCACGCCGCCGGCCAACAGCACCCCTCGTGCGTCGTCCAGGACCGGGAGGACGGCCGTCGCCACGAAGGAGGCGACCGCCATGCCCGGGAGGGCCCACGCCTGGATCTGCAGGAGCGCGACGGCGCCGTGGTACTCCGGACCGAAGATCAAGGGGACCAGCCACGGCGCGAGCAGCGTCGCAGCCGCGGCGAGCAGCGCGGCGCCGGCGGCGACCGCGACGATGCCACGGCGCGCGGTCGACCAGAAGGCGCCCGTGTCCCGTCGCGCGAGCCGGGGGAGCAGACTCATTCCGACGGCGTCGAGCAGCGAGCCGGCCGCCTGCACCGGGCGATCGCTCGCGCTGAACAGGCCCAGCGCGGGCGGGGCGAGCGCCGGGGCGAACACCGTCGCGGCGCCCGGGCCGTACGTCGACGACAACACCCGCGCCGCGAACACCGGCGCCCCGGTGCGAAGTAGCGCGCGGGGCCGACCGGGCCGCGCGGGACGGCCGTAGTCGCGGAGCGTGCGGGCCCAGGACCAGCCGATCGTCACGAGGTTCCCGGCCAGCAGGCAACCCATCGCCGCCTCCGGTGTCCGGATCTGCGGGAGCAGCGCGACGAGAAGCGCCAGGTAGACGACCCGGCCGGCGGTCTGTTGCGCCACGACCGCCCCGAACCGGCCCGCCCCGAGGAGCACCCAGTCCTCGCCGCAGGCGCTCACCGAGCCCACGACCAGGCCCAGCGCCGCCATCTCCACCGCGCGGGGCACCGGCAGCACCACCGCCAGGACGAAGAGCGCGGTGAACGCCGCGAGGGCCGCGGCGCGGAGGCCGGCGTAGTCGCCCCGCAGCCGGTCCAGCCCCGGCTTCCCCGCGCGGGCGGCGACGAAGGCGGTCAGGCCCAGGTCGGTGCACAGGGCACCGAGGAAGTACGTCGACATCGCGATCGCGAGGAGGCCCATCCCGGCAGGGCCCAGTACCCGCGCGCACAGGGGGATCGTGACGAGCGTGACCGCGTACTGGCCGTACCGGCCGGCCGAGACGAGCACGACATCGCGGAGCACCCCCGCGGAGCCGCGGAGCCGCGTCATCGGACGTCCCGCGCCACCCGCGCCAGCAGGGAGTCCGCGATCGCCGCGGAGGTCTTGAGGTCGAGGTCACGGCCGCGGTCGCGCGCCGCCGCCGCGAGCTGCTCGCGCAACTCCCAGTCGGCGATGAGCGCGTCGAGCGCGACGGCGAGCTGGTCGGAGCGGCGCGGCGGCACCAGTACCCCGGTCTGCCCGTCGACGATGAGCTCCGTCGGCCCACCGGCGCGGGCGGCGACCACGACCCGCCCCGCGGCCATCGCCTCGGCGACGACCTGCCCGAAGGGCTCGGTGAGCCGGGAGTAGTGCACCACGATGTCGGCGTCGGCCGCCTCGGTGATCGGGTCCGCCACGTGCCCGGTGAAGGTGACGCGATGCGCGATGCCCAGGCGCTCGGCGAGTTCCTCGAGCTCCGCGAGGTACTGATCGTCGCCGTCGAAGTGGGCGCCACCGACGAACCGGACCTCGGGCTCGGCCTCCATCTGGGCGAGCGCCCGCAACAGCAGGTCCTGCCCCTTCCACGGGGTGATCCGGCCGATCATGGCGATCTTCACGCTTCCCGGGGCGCGCTGGGGCGCCGCCGCGGGGACCGTGCGCAGGTCGACGCCGGGGTGGCACACCGCGCTCGGCCTACCGCCGGTGGAGATGGTGCGCAGCGTGCCGCGCGAGTTGGCGAGGTATCCCGACGCGGCCAGCCGCCCGAGGAGCCGCAGGGGGAAGCGCTTGCGGCCGAAGTACTCCGCGCTGACGCGGTCGTGCACCTGCCACACCAGGGGGATGCCCGTGCGGCGGGAGGCCACGGCTCCGGCGAACAGCGATTTGGTCGATTCGGCGACCACGACGTCGGCGTCCGCCTCGACCAGCATCGGGGCGAGGCGCCGGCCCGCGCGGTAGAGGCCGACGGCGGCACGCAGCACGCCCACCGGTCCGGCGTCGCGCCGCACCGTCGACGGACGGCCCGGGACCACCGCGACCGGCACGTCCGCCGCCTCGAGCACGTCGGTGAGTGGACCGGGCGCGAGGAGCATCACCGAGGCGGGGACCCCGCGGTGGCGCAGCTCCCCGGCGAGCCGGGCGAAGGCCAGTTCCGCGCCCGACGGCGCGGCGGTGTGCCCGAGGAAGACGGGCCGGGACGGGCTCACGCGGCGACCGCCCGGTACAGGGCGGCGTGCCGGGCGGCCGCGGCGTCCCAGGTGAAGAGCTCGGCGTGGGCCCGGCAGGCTTCCGTCGACGGTCGCGCACCGTCGAGCCCCGCGGCCAGACGGTCCGCGAGCCCGTCGGCGTCGCCCGCGGGCACGACGAGGTCGGGGGCGAGGTCGCGGACGGCGTCAGGCATCCCGCCGACGTCGGTGACGACGGGTGCGCGACCGCAGGCGAGGGATTCGAGGGCGACGAGCCCGAAGCCCTCCCAGGCGAGTGACGGGACCGTCGTCAGCGTCGCGCGCGCGTACCTGCGCGCGAGGTCGGCGTCATCGATCGTTCCCACGAAGGTCACAGTATCGGTGATCCCCAGGTCCGCCGCGGTCCGGCGCAGAAGCGCGCGCTGCGAGCCGTCGCCCACCACGTCCAGCCGGGCCTCGGGGTGGCGGGCCAGCACCGCGGGCCACGCCCGCAGCAGCACGTCGATGCCCATCCGGCGCTCCAGCCGCCGGACGCAGAGCACACGGGGCGGGCCGTCGGGGGCG